>NZ_JBCOMI010000002.1:0-256052 GCF_040924245.1 Ruminococcus sp. J1101004sp1_RTP21198st1_B9_RTP21198_201120
CAGATAAATTTCTGCTGGCAGGAAAAATTTATATTTTTTCAATTGTCTACTTGACGGGGAGCGGTTCACACCGACAGTCCCCTCTGTATTTTTCCCAAAAACTGCTAAATTTATTCTTTCGAAACTGGATTTACTTTGTCGCTATCCACCTGTAAAATTCCGAAAGATATTTTTATAAACATAATTCCCTGCCACTTCATTTACTCCACCGGCTCGGCTGTTCCTGGCAGATCCGGTTCCACTGGCAGTCACCGCAGATTTTCGTTCTTTTTCCCGTTTCAATAATTTTTTTCTGTACTGCTTCGGTAAATTCCGGGAATGCAAGTTTCTGACCTTCTTTTAAGCCGCATTCTGCCAGCACTGCATTGTCATATCTTTTCACCTTCTCGGCTGCCTCGCAGATTCCCTGGCTATTGTTTGGACAGGCTGAGCAGATTTCGTCAGTTTTTACTGTGAGACAAACATCTGCCCCTTTTGTAAAAAGCTCCAGCATTTCCTGCATATGGGCTGTAAATCCAGTGCTGTAGCCATTTCCGATAAAAAACGCCAGGCACATCCCGTGGTGAGGGCGAATGGGATATGTCTGACGTTCTTTTTTACTGCATTGGTACAAGCTTACGTACCCTTCTGGACAAAACAAATGCCAGAGCGATCTTTACAAGGTCAGGAATGATAAATGGAATTACGCACCAGCCCAGTACGGTTCCAAGTCCGACAGCTCCGGAGGTTCTTGTATATACAACCATGAACCAGATAGTTCCCATTGCGTAGCAGACAATCAGTCCGACTACCATGGAAAGAATCTGAATAACAGGCTTTTTGCCCCAGAGAGATTCCATAGCCCACATTACCAGGGCGGAGAAAAGAAATCCGATGATGTAACCGCCGGTATTGTTAAGAAGAATACCAAGTCCTCCTGAAAATCCTGCAAATACAGGAACACCAATAGCTCCAAGTAAAATGTAAACCAGTACAGCCAGGCTGCCTCTCTTTCCGCCAAGCACACCAACAGCCATAAATACACCAAATGTCTGTAATGTAAACGGCACTGTCATTGGAATGGAAATCCAGGAACAGATTGCGATCAGTACGGCGAAAATAGCTATGTATGCCAGGTCGTATGTTTTTGTCTTTGTTGCGGTTACGGTACTCATATTCTCCTCCTCGAGTAAATATTATTTTTGTCAGATACAATCTAACACAGTTACGTTGCAATTGTCAACCTATTATTTGTTTTTGGTTTACAATTCTCTTCGTGAAGAATCTGGACATGTTTCCCGCATACGTGCTATACTTCTGTAAAATGGAGGATTAAAAAATTGTGTCAAACATATAGAATTGCAATTTGTGATGACCTTGCCACAGACAGAAATTATCTTTCTTCTCTGTGCGAAATATGGGGCAGTCATAACAGTTATCATATACAGATTTCAGAATTTACATCAGCCGAAAATTTTTTGTTTCATTATGCCGAGAAAAAAGATTTTGACATTCTTCTCCTTGATATAGAAATGGGCGCCATGGATGGTGTTACCATGGCAAGGAAGCTGCGGCAGGATAATCAGACCGTACAAATTATATTTATCACCGGATACGCAGACTATATTTCTGACGGATATGAAGTAGATGCCCTTCACTATCTGATGAAGCCCATACAAGAAGAGAAGTTCTTTACAGTTCTTGACCGTGCAGTCACAAAGCTTATCAAGAATGA
Source organism: Ruminococcus sp. J1101004sp1_RTP21198st1_B9_RTP21198_201120 (assembly GCF_040924245.1). Taxonomy (NCBI): domain Bacteria; kingdom Bacillati; phylum Bacillota; class Clostridia; order Eubacteriales; family Oscillospiraceae; genus Ruminococcus; species Ruminococcus sp. J1101004sp1_RTP21198st1_B9_RTP21198_201120. The sequence goes on from NZ_JBCOMI010000002.1 coordinate 1,715, forward strand.
GAAGGTTCTTAACATAATCAGTCAGGGTGAGATGATTCGTCTGCCCATCTGTCAGATCAATTATGCAGAGGTAAACAGCAATTATATTACGATTCACAGTCAACAGACTATCACCCTGAAAATGACCTTAAGCGAATTGGAAAAAAAGCTGGATTCTCATTTTTTCAGAGCGGGACGTTCTGCTTTGGTAAATCTAAAAAAAATCAGCCGGGTTACAAAAAAAGAGATTTATTTGCAGGATGGAAGTATAATCCCCCTTCCACGCGGCGCTTATGAGAAGGTTAACCGGGCAATCATTAATATGGACTGATTTGGGAGATTAAAATGCATTTATTTTCGAAAAAAGCAGCTAAAAAAATGGCTGCATATCAGAAGGAACTGATTGAAACTCACTATCAGGAGGTTGATAATATGTACCGCCAGATGCGAGGCTGGCGCCATGATTATCGCAATCATATCCAAACAATGAAGGCTTATGCAGCCACAGAAAACTGGGACGCAATCAGACATTATCTCGATCTTCTTGACAAGGATCTTACCACAGTAGATACTGTGATAAAAACCGGAAATGCCATGACAGATGCTATTTTAAATTCTAAAATATCACTGGCACGGTCCAAAGATATTCAGGTAATTGCAGATGCTGACATTCCTGTTAAGCTGAATTCCTCTGAAATTGATCTTTGCTGTATTATTGGAAATTTATTCGACAATGCCATAGAAGCCAGCCTGCAGCTTCCCAAAGAAAAACGACTGATCCGCATTTATATGGACATGAAAAACACGCAGTTATACATTTCTTTCACTAACTTTACAGCGGGAAAGAAGTTGAAAAAACAGGGAAATCTTTTTAAAAGTACAAAAGGTGATGGTCATGGTCTGGGGCTGATCCGTATTGATGATATAGTAAAGCGATCTGATGGATATATCAGCCGAAACAGTGAAGAGGGCGCCTTTACCACTGAGATTTTACTGCCCCAGTTATAATTCATCCCCCGAAACATGCAATTCATCCCCGGTTTAATCCGGGGATATTTTTTCTGGTAAAATCATATTAAGAATCTTTTTAATGATACCAGAGTCAAAAGGTCAAAAATCCGATGCAAGCTCGCTTGCAAGAGGATTTTTGACCTCTTGACCCGCAAAAAACATGAGTAAGTAGCCATTTTCCGAAGAAAAATGAGCGGATTACGAATGTTTTTGAAGATTGCGGGAGTGCAAAGCACGTAGCAATCTGGTATCAAAAGAAAAATAAGAAAGAAGGGAAAATCATGTTTCAAAAAAATCCTGTATCAAAATACAGTACTTTTCAAAATATATGGTTCATGATTAAACTTGCCTGCACTTCTCAGGAGAAGAAAGTTCTGGTGATCAGCTTTTTTATCGCACTGTTAACCATTATACAGAACCTTCTTAACCTTTATGTTTCTCCTGTCATATTAAGTGCAATAGAAAATCATGTTTCCATTCAGGAACTGCTTTTTACAATTGTAATTTTTGTGCTTATGATAATGCTGGTATCAGCTGCATTGGCTTATGCAAATCAAAACGTAATTTGCGGACGGATCAGTGTCCGTTGTGAGATTGTAAATCTTTTAAACAAAAAAGCATCCACAACATCTTATCCCAATATAGACGATATGAAATTCAAAAAATTACTGACCAAATCGGCCGAATATACGGACAATAACGATCAGGCCACTGAAGCAATCTGGAATACACTAACTGTACTTTTGATCAATATTGTCTGTTTTTTTATTTACGCCGGTCTTCTTACACAAATTCATCCAATTCTGATTTTGGTCATTCTGTCAACTGCCGGAATCAGTTATTTTATCTCTCAAAGATTAGATGAATATAAGTATCAACATCGGGAGGAAGAAGCTGAATATATACATCAAATGGCATATTTATTAAACCGTGCAGCTGACTTTGGTGCAGCAAAAGATATCCGCATTTTCGGTCTTCGTTTCTGGCTGGAAGAATTATACAGCAAAACAGCCAGGGAATTTACAGCATTTCATCGAAAAGCAGAAAGTGTTTATATCTGGGCTGGAATTGCAGATTTGACTTTTACTTTTCTGCGCAATGGAGCGGTCTACGCATATTTAATTTATTTGGTATTATACCGCGGTCTTGATGTGCCTGCTTTTTTGCTTTATTTTACTGCAGTGGACAGTTTTTCAGGCTGGATTACAGGAATTCTGGAAGGACTTGGCACATTGCACCGACAGTCTCTTGATATTTCCACGGTCCGGGAATGTCTGGATTATCCGGAATTATTCCGTTTCAAAGATGGACTTACCTTAAATCAGGACGCTAAAAATAATTATGAAATTGTTTTGGAAAATGTTTCATTTCGCTATCCAGGAGCTGAAACAGATACTTTAAAAAATATAAATCTTACCTTACATCCAGGAGAAAATCTGGCAGTTGTAGGTCTTAATGGTGCTGGAAAAACTACGTTGATCAAAATAATCTGTGGGTTTCTTGATCCTACAAAAGGACAGGTAAAATTGAATGGAACAGATATCCGAAACTATAACAGAAAAGACTATTATAAGCTGTTCTCGGCAGTGTTTCAGGATTTTTCATTGTTAGCGGGAACCATTGCAGAAAATGTGGCGCAAACAGAAAATTTCGACCTGAAACAGGTGAAAAATTGTATCAAAAAAGCCGGCTTGCTTCCAAAAATAGAAGCTCTTCCAGATAAGTATCAAACCTTTCTGAATCGTGAGGTTTACAAAAATGCAATTATGTTTTCGGGTGGAGAAACACAGCGCCTTATGCTCGCCCGCGCATTATATAAAGATGCCCCTTTTATTATATTGGACGAACCAACTGCCGCACTCGATTCCATTGCTGAAGCAGACATTTATCAGAAATATGACGAAATGACAAAAGGAAAATCCTCAGTTTATATCTCCCATCGGCTCGCTTCTACCAGATTCTGCAGCAGAATCTTAATGCTGGAGCAGGGAGAAATACAGGAAGAAGGAACTCACGAAGAGCTGTTAAGGCAAAGTGGAAAATACGCTGCTCTCTATGAGGTTCAAAGCAAATATTACAGGGAAGGAGATGAGGAAAATGAAGACAAATGAGAAAAACATATCGTTAAAAGAAGCACTGCAGCTTAATCACAGAGCATATAAGCTTTTTTACCGATATTATCCAAAATTAATTCTTTCCCAAATCAGTCTGACCATCTGGAAAGCACTGACTCCCTATATAATCATATATTTATCTGCACTTGTTATTGAAGAACTTGCAGGCGACCGAAGCCCTGACCGCATTCGTTTTCTGGTAACGATTACTTTATTATCCGGAGCAGGAATCAGCTTGATATCTGCATTTCTTAAAAAATGGAAAAGGACTTGGAGCGCAGGTCTTGGAATGAAAATCAAGCAAATTTTGTGCGAAAAACTTTTTGATATGGATTACTGTGATTTAGATGATAGCAAAACTATGGAGTTATATTCTTCCATTATTCAAAATCTCAATGGACCTGGGTGGGGACTATACAATGTTCTGTTAAATTATGAAGCTCTGTGTTCAGAAGGATTTTCGATCATTTGTGGCTTATCCATGACCATTTCCCTTTTCACCAGCCAGATTCCAAAAACAGCAGAAAAACTTGTTATTCTTAACAATCCGGTATGTGTAACAGCCATAATTTCTGTTATGGTACTGATTACCTGGTTTTCGCCTGTACTCGCTGGAAAGGCAGGAAAATACTGGGTCAGAAGTGCAGATCTGCATACCTTTTCCAATCGTTTGTTTGCATATTACGGACGTCTGGGCTATGATAGCAAAAAGGCAGCGGATATGCGGATTTACCAACAGGAAAAAATATGCGAAAAGCATAATCTGAGCAAAGAAAATCCTTTCGGTTCCAAGGGATTATTTGCCAGATATGGAAAGGGACCTGTTGGATTTTACATGGCAGCGTCTTCCGCAGTATCTGTAATTTTCACAGGGATTGCCTATGTTTTTGTATGCTTAAAAGCCTGGACAGGTGCCTTTGGAATCGGAGCGGTTACAAAATATATTTCCTCTATTACGAAAGTATATTCAAGTGTATCCGGCTGTATCTCCACCATTGAAGATATGCAAAACAATGCTGTTTTTCTGAAACAGACATTTGAATTTCTGGACATTCCCAATAACATGTATCAGGGAAGCCTGACTACTGAAAAACGCAGTGACCGAAAGTATGAAATAGAATTTCGAAATGTTTCTTTCCGATATCCGGGATGTGAACAATATGCCCTTCGAAATATTAATTTGAAATTTAAAATCGGTCAGAAGCTGGCTGTCGTTGGTATGAATGGAAGTGGAAAGACTACGTTTATCAAACTCCTATGTCGCCTTTACGATCCTACAGAAGGAAAAATTCTTCTTAACGGAATCGATATCCGAAAATATAATTACAAAGAATATATGATGATTTTTTCCGTGGTATTTCAGGACTTCAAACTTTTTTCCCTAACTCTTGGAGAAAATGTAGCCGCCAAAATCAATTATGACGAAGAAGAAGTAAAAAGTGCTCTGAAGAAATCCGGATTTTACAATCGCCTTTCCACAATGCCAGAAGGTCTGAATACTTATCTCTACAAGGATTTCAATAAAAAGGGAATTATCATTTCCGGCGGAGAGGCTCAGAAAATAGCTATTGCAAGAGCTATTTATAAGAATGCCCCTTTTATTATATTGGACGAACCGACTGCAGCTCTTGATCCCATTGCGGAAGCTGAAATATATGAAAAATTTAATGAAATAACAGGCGATAAAACTGCCATTTATATCAGTCATCGTCTGTCTTCCTGCAAATTTTGCGATAAAATAGTTGTATTTCATGAAGGATCTGTGATTCAGACTGGAACTCACCAGGAGCTTGCTGCCGATAAAAGTGGAAAATATTTCCAACTATGGACGGCGCAGGCGCAATATTATAGATAAACAGCTTTTCAATTTCCCTTAATCATGTTAAACTAAGGAAAAGTAATGCTACGGAGGTTTTTTCCATGGACGTACACAGTATCAGTACCAAATGCGCCCGCACTGAATTTGTGGGAACTGCTGTTCTGGATACCATCGGACTTGTAATTTCAGGAGTTGATGATACTCTTTTAAAGGAAATGAATATAGGGACACGCTATCATACCCTTGGACTTTTCAGTTCCCGTACAGGTGCAGCAGGTCAGATCACTGCTGTCGATGATGCGGTGAAAGCCACTGGCACAGAGGTTCTTTCCATTGAATTTCCACGGGATACCAAAGGCTGGGGTGGACACGGCAACTATATTGTGATTGGCGGAAATGATGTTTCAGATGTGCGCCACGCTATTTCGCTGGCGCTGAAACTAACTAATAAGTATGCAGGAGAATTATATATCAGCGAATCCGGTCATTTGGAGTTTGCTTTTTCAGCCAATGCAGGCGGTGCTCTTGCCATGGCCTTTCACGCAGTTCCAGGGGAAGCTTTCGGATTCATGGCAGGTTCTCCGGCAGCGATTGGACTTGTAATGGCAGACACTGCAATGAAGGCTTCTGCAGTTCATATTACACGCTATATGACACCGAGTATCGGTACAAGCCATTCCAATGAAGTTATCCTTGCCCTCTCCGGAGATGCCAGTGCTGTGAAAGAGGCTGTACTCCAGGCAAGACAGATCGGCCTGGAACTGCTGATCGGAATGGGAAGCTATCCGGAAATTCCGGGAGAACCGTATTTATAACAATCCCCCCTATATATTATTGCAGACAAATGCCCTGACAGGCAGAAGATTTTAATGATCTTAATCCTGTCAGGGCGTATTCTTTTTCCTTAATTCAGTCTGTAAACCTCCGCACTCTGAAGTCCAAATGCAAGTGCCTCTGAATGGCTGTTAAAATAAATATCCACATGTCCGTAAGGTGTTCCAAGATCCTCCACTGTATACACATTTCCATTGATCAGGAGCTGAGTTCCGAATGGCACACCAGCCATGGCAACGGTTCTTCCCGCTGTAGGAACAGTTCCGCTGGCTGTCAGGTTTCCTGCTGTTCCGCAGCACTGTGCACAGTTACAGTATGCGGTGAGAGTAAAGGTTCCAAGGTAGGTTCCCTGTGAAGATGAACTACTGCCCTCGGAAGAACTGTCGGAGCTTTCACTGCTGTCCGATGACTCGGTATAAGAATCATCATAGGCACTGCTGTCATCTGCGTCCTGATTGGAATCACTTTCAGACTCGCTGTAGTCATCGTAGGATTCCTCTGTGCCATAGTTTTCCCCGTCACTTGGTGACTGGGCGGCAGCCTCAGCTTCCTGGGCTACCTGCGCCTCCTGGGCTGCTTTCTCTGCCTCTGCAGCCTGCAAAAGGCTGTAAATACTGCTGTCTGCATTACTGATCTGTGTATTTAAAGCACTGATTTCATCCTGGCTGGCACTGATCTGATAAATATAGGACTGAATGTTCTCATTTGTGCTTGCAGTAAGTGCCTGTACCTCTTGCTGTTTGGCAGATTTCTCTGCCAGAAGTTCATTAATATTCTGAGCTTCCTCTTCTGCCTGCTCTTCCTGGGCCTTGATATCTGCCTGAAGGGCTTTATATTTAGCAAGCATGTCTCTGTCATACTGGGAAATCTGGGCTATATTTTCTGCACGGTTCAGAAACTGAGCCAGATCTTCTGAGGACAAAAGCAGCTCCAGCATGGAAGCACTTCCATTCTCATACATGTATACAATACGCTTCTTCATATCCTGATACTGCTTGTCCGCTGTGGCCTTGGCTTCCTCAAGCTGGGTATTCAGAGTTTTCAGCTGCTCTTCTTTCTCCGCTGCCTGAATTCCAAGCTCAGATACACTGTTGGTAAGGTCTGTATACTGAGCATTCAGCTCTTCCAGATAGCTTTCAAGCTCCTGCTTCTTGCTCTCCAGAGATGCCATGTTGGACTGCTGCTGTGCCAGTTCTGCCTGCGCAGCTTCTTTCTGTGCCTGTACATCAGCGATCTGTTCCTCCGTAGAAGAAGCAAATACTGCCCCGTGCATAGAAACAATCATGATTCCAGTTAACAACATTGAAAAAATCTTTTTAAATCTCATCTATGTAAACACCTCGTTATTTTTTTCGTATGTCAAGTATAACATATTTCGTAATTTTTTCAACACTTTTATTTAACTTTTGTAACATTTACGTAATATTTCACAATTATCCAGAATCTGGAAAGATAATGAAATACATGGTTATAGAACAAATTCAGGCACAATATACCGTGAAATAGTTTGGGCAAATCACAGGAATGTTTTTGCAAAAAATATCCCGCATTTCATGAATCTCTCCATAAAATGCGGGATGTAAAAACCTCTCTCCTTCTTATACCGCAGCTTCTTCCTCTGCTGCAGCTTCCTGGTATTTCTCGAGAATGATCGTCTGGATCTTGTCACGAGTGGAAGAATTGATTGGATGCGCGATATCCCGATATTCTCCATCGGTTGCTTTGCGGCTTGGCATTGCGATGAAAAGACCTTTCTCTCCTTCGATCACCTTGATGTCATGTACTACAAATTCTTCATCAATGGTAATGGAGACTACAGCTTTCATCTTCCCCTCCTTTGCAACCTTTCTCACCCGTACGTCTGTAATGTTCATTTTTGCTGCCCCTTTCCTCTTAATCGCATTTACTGCGCTTTAAGTCTTATTATATTACAAGCTATATCTATCATTATTCTCCACAACGATCTCTACTTCTCCATCACCGCTGTAGTACGAATTTGCCCGGATGGTTCCCCGGCTTTCAACGATACAATTCTCGATATGTGTATTATCCCCCAGATATACATCATTCAAAATTACGGAATTTTTAATTACGCAATTATTTCCAACATAAACATCTTTAAACAGGACAGAATTCTCAACCACTCCGTTTACAATACATCCACTGGAAATCAGAGAATTCTTAACATCTGCGCCAGGATTGTATTTAGCCGGTGGAAGATCATCAATCTTGGTCTTAACTGCTGGCTCCTGTTTGAAGAAGTAGTTACGGATCTCCGGTTTCAGGAAATCCATGTTGGTCTTATAGTAAGATTCAACAGTGGAAATATTGCTCCAGTAGCTGTCGATCTTATATCCATAGATTCTCTTCAGATTCTTATAACGGATCAGAATATCTTTTACAAAGTCATTTCGACCTTCCTGTGCAGCCTTCTCAATCAGTTCGATCAGCTGTCTTCTTCGGATCACATAAATACCTGTAGAAATAGTATTATATGGGGAAACCATTGGCTTCTCCTCAAATTCCTCAATCCTGCAGTCCTCATTCATGCGAAGGACACCGAAACGCTCAACCTCGGAAGGATCCGGACATGTAGTGCATACAACGGTAATGTCAGCGCGTTTCGCAATGTGATATTCCAGAACCTTGTTATAGTCCATCTTGTACACGCAGTCACCGGATGCGATGACAACATATGGCTCATGACTGTTCTTCAGGAAATTGAGATTCTGATAAATAGCATCTGCAGTTCCCTGATACCAGAAACCGTTTTCTTTGGTGATAGTAGGAGTAAATACGAAAAGACCGCCCTGCTTTCTTCCGAAATCCCACCATTTGGAGGAGCTTAAATGCTCATTCAGGGAACGTGCATTGTACTGAGTCAGTACAGCTACTTTCTGAATGCGGGAGTTCGCCATATTACTCAGGGCAAAATCTATGCTTCTGTAGCTTCCGGCAATAGGCATTGCTGCAATTGCCCTTTTGTCTGATAATTCTCTCATGCGGTTATTGTTACCGCCGGCTAAAATAATTCCGATTGCTCTCATGATTTGTCACCGTCCTTTGTTGCAATTACCTGTCCGCTTTCCAGAATGCCATCCGGATAATCTGCCGGAGTGGTCACACCGGAAATCGCCGTGTTCTTTCCAATCTTAACATTATCCGGAATCACGGAGCCTTCTCCTATGGTCGCAATGCCAAATGCATATACCGCAGGTTTCTTTATATTAGGTGCTTCCTCGCCGCAGCCAAGAACCACGTCATTTCCTATGGTTACGTCCTCTGCCACAATTGCCTTTTCCATGTCTACATTCTCACCGATGATTGTATTCCGCATGATAATAGAATCCCGGATCACACTGCCTTTTCCGATCACAACATTCGGTCCGATTACAGAATTATGTACTTCGCCATAGATTTCAGAGCCTTCACCGATGAGACATCTGTCCAGAACGGCCTCCTCTGAAATATACTGTGGCTGGATGATATCGCCCTTGGTGTAAATCTTCCAGAATTCCTCATAAAGATTAAACTCAGGAATAATATCAATCAGTTCCATATTTGCTTCCCAGTAGGAACCAAGAGTTCCAACATCTTTCCAGTAGCCATTGTATTCATAGGCAAAAAGGCGCTGTCCTTTATCCTTGCAATATGGAAGAATATGTTTACCAAAGTCACAACTCTGCTGATCCTTCAGTGCGTAAAGCGCTTCCTTCAGAACCGGCCAGCTGAAAATATAAATTCCCATAGATGCCAGATTACTGCTTGGATGCTCTGGTTTCTCCTCAAATTCAGTTACACGGAAAGTCTCATCCGTTACCATGATGCCGAAACGGCTGGCTTCCTCAATAGGTACAGGCATACAGGCAATGGTCACATCCGCCTTATTTGCCTTGTGGAAGTCGAGCATAACCTCGTAATCCATCTTATATATATGATCTCCTGAAAGGATAAGCACATAATCGGGATTGTACTGCTCCATATACGCCATATTCTGGAAAATGGCATTGGCTGTTCCTGTGTACCACTCGCTGTTTGTGCTCTTCTCATAAGGTGGAAGTACGGTTACACCGCCTTCAGTTCTGTCCAGATCCCACGGAACACCGATACCTATATGGGTATTCAGTCTCAGAGGCTGATACTGTGTCAGGACTCCAACTGTATCAATTCCTGAATTAATACAGTTACTTAACGGAAAATCAATGATACGGTACTTACCTCCAAAAGCTACTGCTGGTTTGGCCACTTTTTCTGTCAGTACCCCAAGTCTGCTGCCTTGGCCGCCGGCTAAGAGCATGGCAATCATTTCTTTTTTAATCATGCTATCACCTCTTGTTGTAGTTATGATTTATCATTATACCATACTTCCCATGTTTAATAAACATATTTTACAAATTATTTGTTGATATTTTACTTTTTTTATCGTTATTGTACATGTTTTTTCGACACAAATGAAACTCCGACCACTATTTTTTATTCATTTTGCACAGTAATGTCACTGTCCTTTGGAGACTGTCTGAAAAAGGTATTCTGCATGATATGCATCGCAAAGCGTATTACCGGTCATAGAGTGAACCATATTGGTTACCGACTATCCAAAGAAATACTTTGCAATTTTCACAGTTCGGGGTATAATAAATGAAAGTAATTGTAAAAATTCATAACGATTCAGGAGGCTTTCCCTTCAATAATATTGAATCGCTGAAAAATGATTAGAATAAGGAGATTAACATGTATCAAATAGACTTCCATAAACCGCTTCATATCCATTTTATCGGTATTGGCGGAATCAGCATGAGCGGACTTGCTGAGATCCTTCTCGGCGAGGATTTTAAAGTTTCCGGCTCTGATTCCAAAGAAAGCCCGCTTACGGATTCCCTTACCAGGAAAGGTGCGCGCATCTTTTACGGACAGCGCGCTTCCAATATTACAGACGATATAGAACTTGTAGTTTACACTGCAGCCATTCATCCGGATAACCCGGAGTATGCCAGTGCAGTGGAAAAAGGCATTCCAATGCTGACCAGAGCCCAGCTTCTTGGTCAGATCATGCGCAACTACGATACCCCAATCGCAGTTTCCGGAACCCATGGCAAGACCACCACTACTTCCATGATCTCCCAGATTCTTCTGGAAGCAGATGCGGATCCGACCATCAGTGTTGGTGGCATTCTTCCTTCTATCGGGGGAAATATCCGAGTAGGTCAGTCCGAAACATTTGTCACAGAAGCCTGTGAGTATACCAACAGCTTTTTAAGCTTTTTCCCGAAGATCAGTGTGATCCTGAACATTGATGCTGACCATCTGGACTTTTTTAAGGATATTGACGACATCCGTCATTCCTTCCGCAAATTTGCCCAGCTGCTTCCTGCAGACGGAGCCCTGATCATTAATGCGGATACGCCGCATTACCAGGATATTATCAAAGACCTTTCATGTAAAATTATTACATATGGTCTGGATCATGAAGCTCAGTATCAGGCCACAGATATCACTTATGACAAATATGGACATGCATCCTTTACCGTTCTGAAGGACGGCAGAAAGACCGGAAGTTTCTATTTGAAAGTTCCGGGCAGCCACAATGTTTCCAATGCCCTGGCAGCAATTGCTCTTGCCCAGCTTCTTCAGATTCCGGATGATGTCATTGTCAAAGGACTTGGCAGTTTCACAGGAACAGATCGCCGTTTCCAGTATAAAGGCGAAATAGCAGGCGTTACGATTGTTGATGATTATGCGCATCATCCAACGGAAATCCAGGCTACTTTAAACGCTGCACACAATTATCCACACAAGAAGCTGTGGTGCGTATTCCAGCCTCATACTTACACACGTACCAAGGCTCTTCTTCTGGAATTTGCACAGGCTCTTAAGCTTGCCGATCATGTGGTTCTGGCAGACATTTATGCAGCAAGAGAAACGGATAATCTTGGAATCTCTTCCCAGAATCTGCAGGCACGGATCCAGGAGCTTGGTACCCCATGCGAATATTTCCCAACCTTTGATGAGATTGAGAACTTCCTGCTGAACAATTGTGAAGCCGGAGATCTGCTGATCACAATGGGTGCCGGAGATGTTGTAAAAATCGGAGAACAGTTACTGGGAAAATAATTGATTTCAATTTCAGCGGTTGTCATGTCTTTTTAAGACCTGCATCCGCTGTTTTTATTTTATCATTTTTATTATCTCTGATCTGTTTTTCCTGGCAAAACGTGCATACCTTCTCATATCCACAGTCACAAGTTGTTTTTGCCAAAAATAATTATCCACATTGAAAAAAGCTTGGAAATTCAAGCAATTTAATAGTTATCCACATTATCCACAGGCTTATGCACATTTTTGCACTGGTCTGCATGTGGATTCTTATGTGTATAAAGTGCTTAACATAATACTACGACATAACTCGACAAAAATCACAGTTTTTCTTTAATTTTTCGCATTTTTCGGGTTTCCCATAAACATTATATGCAACTTGGTTTCCACATTATCCACATTATCCACATTGCAATCCACACACATTTTGTAAAAATTCCGGCAAAAAATCTCCTATTCTCATTTAAAAAGGGGTGTGCTATAATGCAAACACAATGAACAGTGATGATTCATATTCCCAGATAAGGAGTGTTTCCATGATCAGGTTACATAGTACAGGGCTTAATGATGCCACCATTTTATCCAATATTTTTATCGACCGTTTTATGCCAAAGGCAAATGGAGAATTTGTAAAGGTCTATATTTATCTGCTCCGTATGCTTGGCCGCCCGGAGGAAGCTTTCGGGCTTTCCCAGATGGCAGACTCCCTGTTCTGTACAGAAGGAGATATCCTCCGTGCGCTGAAATACTGGGAGTCTGAGAAACTGGTTACCCTCTTATACGAAGAAGCTGAATTGACAGGAATTACCTTACAGGCACCGTGGAATGAAGCAGATATGCTGGCTACGGTGACTCCTTCTGGTACCTGTAACGCTGGTTCGCTCGGAGATGTGCCTGATGCTTATCACATTTCTGCCCCAGACCCCCCAGCCGGCATCCCTAATGCCCCCACTGATAAATCGTTGCAGACTGATCAGCTTTCCTACCGCAGCACAGATCTGCCTGTCCCTCCGCCTTCCTCCAAACCACTTTCCGAGACGAAAGCGCTTACCCCAGATCGCGTGAAGGAGCTGAAACAGAATGAAGATATTATCCAGCTTCTTTACATTGCCGAGCAATACCTCGGCAAAACGCTCACCCCCACAGAGACACGCAAGATCCTGTTTTTCTACGACGAGCTGCACATGTCTGTAGATTTGATCGATTATCTGATCGAATACTGTGTGGGACGTGACCACCGCAGCATCCGTTATATCGAGACGGTTGCCATGGCATGGAAGGAGGAAGGAATTACCACAGTTGAAATGGCAAAAGATTCCACCTCCCGCTACAGCAAAGAATATTTTTCTGTTCTGAAAGCGATGGGAATTGCCAACCGCAATCCTTCAGACGCGGAAATTTCGCTGATCAATACCTGGACCAGGGACTATGGTTTTGCCATGGAATTGATTCAGGAAGCCTGCTCACGGACAATTCTGCAGACTGGACAGCCAAGTTTTCCATATGCAGACAAAATTCTGCAGCGTTGGAAGGATAAGAATATCCGCACTTTAGGGGATGTCCGCCTTCAGGATGCCCAGCACCAGAAGCGCAAACTGGAAAAAGCAGTGTCGAAAGCAGACAAGCCGAAATCTGCAGCTCCAAACCGCTTTAACAATTTCCATCAGCGTGACTACGATTTTGCTGAATATGAGAAGAAACTGCTTAATAAGCCAAATTAAATCCTGGAAACAGATTTTTATTTAAAACACATACTAGAGCATGTTTGAAAAAGGCTTTCTGCAAGATGTGCGTCACAATTTGTGGGAGATTTTGTCCGGATGAGGGCGCCGTAGCGGGCTACGGCAACTGAATTCGGGCAAAATATACCGCAAAGTGGGGCGTGCAGATTGCGGGAATGATTTTTCAAACAGGCTCTAACGTCTTACAACCTGGAAGGAGAATTTACATGCCCTTACAGAATTACCAATACGATACTATAATGCGGGAATACAACCGTCGCCAGGCCAGGAACCGCCGCATACAGGAAGAGCATCTTGCTGAAGCCTATGAGAAAATTCCCCGTCTGCGTGAAATCGACGAGGAAGTAGCTACTTTAAGTGCCAGGAAGGCCCGGGCCCTGATCAGCCGCCAGGAAGTCGGCATTGAAGATCTTCGCAATGATATTGCCCTGCTTTCCCAGGAACGCACTGCATTACTGCTTTCTTCCGGCTATCCTGCTGATTATTTGGAGATGAGCTACACCTGCCCTCTTTGCCAGGATACTGGCTATATCGGCAGCCAGAAATGCTCCTGTTTCAAGAAGGCAGAGATCGAACTTCTGTATACACAGTCAAATTTAAAAGAAATTCTTGAAAAAGAGAACTTTGACCACTTTTCTTTTGACTTTTATTCTGATACAATAACAAATGATTCAACGGGACTCACCGAACGTGAGACTGCACGTCGCGCGTATAAGATGGCGAAGGAATTTGTCGCTGACTTTGATAATTCTTTCCAGAACCTGTTTTTCTACGGCGACACAGGTGTGGGCAAGACCTTTCTTTCCCACTGCATCGCTCACGATCTTCTGGACAGTGCACACTGTGTACTTTATTTTTCTTCATTCGAGCTTTTTGATTTTCTTGCAGGCTCTGCTTTTTCCAGAGGCAGCGACGCTCCCGATGATGAACCGATTTTTGACTGTGACCTGCTGATTATTGATGACCTGGGTACAGAGCTTACCAACAGCTTTGTATCTTCACAGCTTTTCCTGTGCATCAATGAGCGGATCATGCGCAAGAAATCTACGATTATTTCCACAAACCTGAAGCTGGAAGATTTCTCAGCAACTTATTCTGAGAGAACCTTTTCCCGCATCGCCAGCAACTATCAGATGACCAAGCTTGTGGGAAAAGATATCCGCATTCAGAAAATTTTTTTAGGAGGAAAGTAAAGAATGGCACAAGAAGAATTGACTACACTTCCCGTTGGAAGACTGGGATTAGTTCCTTTGGAAAGCTGCAGGAGCCTTGGACAGAAAGTCGACGAATGGCTCGTTAAGTGGCGTAAGGAGCGTGAGCATTCAGAATCAGATTCTTTCGCCTTTGAAGGATACAAAAGAGATTCCTATACAATCAAAGTTCAGAACCCTCGTTTCGGTTCCGGAGAAGGTAAATGTGTGATCACCGAGTCCGTGCGAGGAGATGATGTTTATATTCTTGTAGATGTATGTAACTACAACATCTCATATCCAATTGGCAAATACACCAACCTGATGTCCCCAGATGATCATTATCAGGATCTGAAGCGTGTAATTGCAGCTATTGGAGGAAAGGCCCGCCGCGTGAATGTAATCATGCCATACCTTTATGAGGGTCGTCAGAGCAAGCGTATTGGAAGAGAGTCTCTTGACTGTGCTACTTCCCTTCATGAACTGATAAATATGGGAGTTGAAAATATTATCACTTTCGACGCACATGACCCACAGATTCAGAATGCCACCCCACTTCATGGATTTGAGACTGTTCAGCCTTCTTATCAGTTTATCAAGGCTCTTCTGAACCATGAACAGGGACTTCATATTGACAATGAGCATTTTATGATCATCAGCCCGGATGAGGGCAGCATGAGCCGTGCGATCTATCTTGCAAACATCCTGGGTGTTGATATGGGCATGTATTACAAACGCCTTGACTACTCCAAGAATATAGGAGGAAGACATCCGATTGCAGCCTATGAGTTCCTTGGTCCAAATGTAGCAGGCAAGGATATGATCCTGATTGATGACATGATCTCTTCTGGTGACACTATCCTGAAGATTGCTTCTCTTCTTAAGGACAGGGGTGCCGGCAGAATTTACCTTTGCTCCACGTTCGGTCTGTTTACAGACAACCTTAAGAAATTCGATGAAGCACATGCTGCTGGTGTATTTGACAAGCTTCTCACTACCAATATGGTATATCAGTCTGAGGAACTTCTTGCAAAACCATATTACATTTCCTGTGATATGAGCAAATACATTGCACTGATCATTGATACACTGAATCATGATATGTCTGTAAGCCATCTGCTGAATCCAGTTGACAGGATTAAACGCTGTGTAAACAAATATATGGCACAGTATGAGAAATAAATAAAATAATTTGAGGCTGACCCTTCCAGGTGTCAGCCTCTTGTTTTGTTATCATTTATTTGTAACTGTTCAGTACTTTCACAGTTACATGCTTCGCGATCACTTAACATTCACTGTAACAGTTTTCTAAAAAATGTCAGCCATATCCTTATTATTGGTAAAAAGCAGCACCTGTCTGGGCTGTTTTTTCAGCCACCTGAAAACTGCCATAAGCTTATCCTGATTCTTCCCATGGAAAATATCATCCAAAATAACTGGAAAAACAGTTTCATTCGTGAACAACTCAGCAGCAGCCATCTGAATAGAAAAATACAGCATTTCAAGGTTTTCCTTTTCCAGATTTTCTGCCAAAACAGTTCCCTCTTCCAGACACAGTTCCAAACTCTGTCCCTCATCTCCATAGAACTCTATATATTTTCCATCTGTAAGTTCCCTGAAAATTTGGGATGCTCGTATCCGAATCTTTCTGCCTTTCTCAAGATAAATACTGCGTGACAGCTCTTTAATGGTATCCATAGCCAGGTTCAAGGACTGTGTTTCCAGATCTTCAGAAGTAGGAAGTGACATTTCCAGCTCAAATTCCTGATATTCGCTCTGCAAATTCGTAAAAGCAGTCAGTTTCTCACCGTAAATTCCATCAATATCTTCTTTACTGGATTTCAGCTTTTCCTGCTGTGACTGCAAATACACTTTTTTCTTCTTTAGCTTTACAAACTCCATATGCAGCTTTCTTCGTGCAGTAAGTGTATAAACCATTGCCACAACAGCAGCAATGATGCATACATCCATTCCTATTTTAGACATCTCATCAGTTAACTGAAATCTTCCAACAATACCAATAATTCCCACAATAACGGCCAGAATACCTGCTATCACCATTCCCAGATTCTTTTTCTCTATAGTCTGCAGCTGTTCTTCAATCACAGTGGCTTCTTCTTTCCCTGCTGCCGAATAGATTTTTGCCTGCGCCTGAACCACCTGCCCCTTCTGGTCCCGAAGTCCATCCAGGTCATTCTGCAGACTTTCCAGTTTCTCGCTCAGTTTTTCCTGTTCTCTCTGAACTGCTTTCCTGCCACGTTCTTTCTGGGTGAGATATCCCTTGCGCCACATCTTCAGCATCTGCTCCGTTCTTCCAAGATCCACCAGACCATCTCCGCTTTTGCTGAGAACAGCCAGTTTATTCTGTAGTTCCTTTGCCATTTCCCTGGAAGAACTACCGCTAAGTGATTCTACCATAACAGTATTGTCGAACAGGTTCTCACTAAATCCCCCAAGGATCCTCTCGAGGGCTCCATTTTCCCCATTTAAAATTTCTCTGGTATCTTCACAGAACAGCTCACAATTATGGATTCCTGCCCCTGTTTCCCGCGTCAGGCGGTAATCTTTTCCATTGTGCTGAAACCATATAGTTCCACCATATTTTTCCCGGGAAGCTTCAGTTCCTGCTTTTTCATAAATTCCATTCTTTTCCTGCATTTCCTCAGGCACTCCAAAGAACATGCTCTTCACAAAGATAAACACAATGTTCATTTCTGTTTCTTTTAGTCCATAGAGCACATTTACTCCAGAGGTCAGTTCTATGTCTTTTTCCCGAAGCCCACCAAAATTATTTATTAATATGCGTTTAAAAATCATATAACCTTATTCCCTCGCACATACATCTCAATTTTACACTGCAATACATATTTTCTGTTACTATCTGCTTTGTGTCAGCTGGAATGTCTTGTCTCCAACAGTGCCTGCAAACCATAGTACAGGGCCTTATCTTCCACTGTATTTCTGTTTTTTTCCATAAAAAAGCAGATATAATCCCCTATCAAAGTTCCGGCATATTTTTTTTGCAGTTCTTCCAGATCATAAGCAGGTCTGGTCTCATCCAGTACTTCTGTAATATTTCCAAAGGATTTCAGTTTTTCCGGAATCAGAAAAAGCTCTGGTTTTCTTTTCCCTTGAAGAATTACACGATATATATTCAGTCCGCCTTTTTTAAATATCTCATCCTTCAAAGCTTCTTCAATAGATAGCTGGGTGCTTTCTTCATTTACATTGAGAAGAAGTTGACTATAGGTTCGAATAGAAAACGGCACAAATCTGGTTTTCACTTTTCCATTTTCAATCCTTCCCTCAATGTAGCCATGTGCTCCCAGATCATTGCTTTCAATTGGCTCAAGAGCTCCGCTGTAAGCAGCCACATCTCTTATTACGCTCTGTGGAGTATGGAAATGCCCCAATGCAATATAATCAAAACCAGCTCCTGCAAGTGCAGCTATATTTAACGGGCAATGGCTTTCATCACCGCCATGAGCCATAAGAATATGCACTCCATCATTTTTCACAGGGCGTACGCCATCATACAAGGGCTGTCTGATCTGTGAATGTTCATAGCTCATTCCATAAACATATACCCCGAATTGCGTATCTTTCACACAGGTTACCTTCTCTTCTGGAAAAAAAGTCACATTCGGTGCCCAGGTGAAAGTTCTGTAAAAAGAATTTTCTTTCAGATAATCCCTTTCTCCTGCCATTAAATATACCCTTGTTTCCGGTATTCCGGAAAATAAATCGTTTACTTCTTTCAATTCATATGGAAGTGGCTGACGATGGAACAAATCTCCGGCTATAAATAACAAATCCACCGGATTTTCGCGGATACCCGCAATAACCCGGCGGAATGTTTCCCAGATTTCATTCTCCCGCTTGTCACTCCATGGGCAGCCTCTGTCAGGCACTGCACCAAGATGTACATCTGCAAGATGAATAAATCTCATTCTTTTACCTCATTTTATAAATCGCAGTTGTTAACTGTTCTCGGGAATGGAATTACGTCACGGATATTACCCATTCCTGTGAGATACATTACACAGCGCTCAAATCCAAGACCAAATCCTGAATGACGTGTGGAACCATATTTACGCAAATCAAGATAGAAGTCATAGTCTTCTTCCTTCAGCCCAAGCTCTTCCATACGAGCTTTCAACTTACCATAGTCATCCTCTCTCTGGCTTCCACCGATAATCTCACCAATTCCAGGAACCAGGCAGTCCATAGCTGCAACGGTCTTGCCATCCTCGTTTGCTTTCATATAGAATGCTTTAATTTCCTTTGGATAGTCTGTAACAAAAATAGGTTTCTTAAAAATCTGTTCTGTCAGATAACGCTCATGCTCTGTCTGCAGATCACATCCCCAGGATACTTTATAATCAAACTTGTCATTATTCTTCTCGAGAAGCTCAATTGCTTCTGTATAGGTAACACGACCGAACTCAGAGTTTGCCACATGATTCAATCTGTCAAGAAGTCCTTTGTCCACAAAAGAATTGAAGAAGTTCATTTCCTCTGGAGCATTCTCAAGAACATATCTGATCACATATTTCAGCATCGCTTCTGCAAGATTCATGTTATCTTCAAGATCAGCAAATGCACACTCAGGCTCGATCATCCAGAACTCAGCTGCATGACGTGTGGTGTTGGAGTTCTCAGCACGGAAAGTTGGTCCAAATGTATATACATTACGGAATGCCTGTGCAAATGTCTCACAGTTCAGCTGACCGCTTACAGTCAGATTTGTCTCCTTGCCAAAGAAATCCTGAGAGTAATCAATATTTCCCTTATCATCTGTAGGAATGTTATTCAGATCCATGGTTGTAACCTGGAACATCTCCCCTGCACCCTCGCAGTCACTTCCTGTGATCAGCGGAGTGTGTACATAAACAAATCCTCTCTCCTGAAAGAATTTGTGTATTGCATATGCACAGAGAGAACGTACACGGAAAACAGCCTGGAAGGTATTTGTTCTGGAACGAAGATGTGTGATCGTTCTTAAATACTCAAGACTGTGGCGTTTCTTCTGAAGCGGATAATCTGGTGCAGATGTTCCTTCTACAGAAATCTCTGCAGCCTGGATCTCAAATGGCTGTTTCGCCTGTGGAGTCGCTACCAGAGTTCCCTTTACAATAATCGCTGCGCCTACATTCAGTTTGGAAATCTCAGCAAAATTGTCCATTGTATCATGGTAAACGATCTGAAGGGTCTCAAAATATGTTCCATCATGGAGAACAACAAATCCAAAGGTCTTGGAATCACGAACGCTTCGTACCCAGCCGCCTACGGTGATCTCCTGATCCAGGTATTTATCCCGTTCTCTGTAAATCTCTTTTACTGTTGTAAGTTTCATAATTAGTTCCTCTTTCTCCTCATTTTTCCAAACACTCATTTCTCTATAGTATAGACTATTCCTCTTATTCGCGCAAGGATATTTTTCCAGGGAATAAAAGAAGATCCTGTCTGTTAAGCTTCGACACTTTTGGACAAAGATCTTCTCTTCTGTAAGTATTTTCCTATTGCAAAGTTGCCTCATTCTCAGTATTTCTCTGAACGTTTAATGCAATATAAGATAATCCAGACAATACTTAAAAATTCGTTTGTAAGTCTTGGTGGTGTAATGAAGTCCATCATCGTCTGGCAGGTCAACTCCAGTTCCACTAATATTGGTACCATATCCATTCTCCATCAGATAAGAATACGTATCAATATATTCGAAAGTGCTGCCAAGAGCACTACCCACAACAGAATTGAATTTGCGGATTACTTCTTCTTTTCGGATTGCATTCTTACCAAGATATTCGATTGTCTTACTGTTTACCGGATTCACCGACATAAAGAACAGCTTGCAGTTCTTTTTCTGTAAGCTCTCAGCAATCTCCTGATAATAAGAAATATAATCATACATATTTCCAGGATCGTTTACTCCCAGATTAAAAATAACCGCAGTCGGTTTCAGAACGGAATAATTCTCTTCTGCAATAGAAAGAATCGTATTCATTCCCTGAGACTTCAGCCATTCAAGACCTTTACCCTCTTCGTATACAAAATCAATATCACGCAGCAGATTCGACTCATAATACCCTGAATTTAAATTTTGCAGCGTTCTCTGCATACGATTGGTACGGGAGTCTCCTACAAAAATAATGTGATTGTACCCCCGGCTGCTGCCATTTCCAATCTTCCAGCTGCTTGCGGATTGCAGAAGCTCTGAAAGAGTCAGGTCTTCCTCAGCGGAACGGTTAAACACAACTGCATACAGCTTTATGTTGCTGTTTACTGTAATAGTATCACCAGCTTCATAACGCGGTGCTGTGCTTTTTCCTAACTGGATATCCCATCCCATAAAGGTGTATCCGGATGCATTTCTTACAGACGGCAATGTATAAGAACTTCCAGATGCTACATTCTCTGTCTTGTAAACGGTTCCATCATTCTTGCACAAAGCCACCGTAAATGTTGTATCAGACTCGTAAACAGCATATAATTTTATATTTTTTTTGATTCGAATCTTCTGTCCCTCTGTATACGCCGCTTGGGAAGCATTCTTTTTAGTACTCCATCCAACTGCCTTATAGCCGCTTTTTTGTGGAAGCTCTGGCAAGGTAAGATATCCGTTTTTTGTAACAGCTTTGTTTAGTTTCTTAAATACTGTACTGGTGCTTCCGGTATTATCATAGAAATAAACTTTATATATACCAACTTTTTTACGCACCGCGTACAGATTTATATTCTTTTTCAGACGTATTTTTTTCCCCGCGGCATATACCGCTTTGGTATCGTTTTTCTGAGTGGACCAGCCAAGATTTTTGTATCCGGTAATTGCAGGAACTGCCGGAAGCTTAATTTTTTTCCCGGCACTTACCTTTATACGCAGCTTGGAATAAGATGTTTTTCCACTTTGATTCCAGAATCTGACAACTACGTTCTTAGTGGCCGCCTGTACAGACTGAACACCACTAATCCCAATTTTTCCATCATTTCTAAATGAAACTCCGAACAAAATCAACATTGTGGCCAACAGAACCCGGAAAATCCTATTTTTTCTTTTTGTTTTATTTTTCATAGGCACTCCTCTGCTTTTTAATGTCTCTCCTGCTTTCATCATCTGCACAGAAAATAAATAGTTCTTATTTCATCTTCTGTGCTGTCTTCAGTATAATCAAACGGACACATTCTTTCAACCCCAAAAGATTGTCTTTATGATTTGGTTACAAATTTTCAATAAAACGCATAAATGCAGCTCTGCCCTCTCCTGTACATTTGTAAACACCAGCATCTTCCAGCACGTGAACAAACACATTTCCAACTTCTTTATGAAGAACCTCTTCAATATTGTCTTTATCAAGATGATCGTACTTCGGAAGGAATTCTTTTACCCACTGCGCATGTTTTTCAATCTTCTCATTAGAAGCAACATCCTTGCCATCCAGAATATATTCTTCCAAAAGCTCCAGTTCTTCTTTTAGTCGCGCAGGGAGAACTGCCAAGCCCATAACCTCGATCAGACCGATATTCTCCTTCTTAATATGATGGTACTGTGCATGCGGATGATATACGCCAAGAGGATTTTCTTCTGTGGTAATATTGTTTCGTAGAGTCAGATCCAACTCATACATATCACCTTTTTTACGTGCGATCGGAGTGATCGTATTATGAGGTTCACCATCCGTTTCTGCAAAAATGAATGCAGCCTCATCTGTATAGCCTCTCCAAACCTCCAGCACATGAGTTGCCAGATCAATCAGGCGCTTCTCATCTTTATGACGGATACGAAGTACAGACAGCGGCCATTTTACAATACCAGCCTCCACATCCTCATAGCCCGGAATAGTTACATATTTCTCAATTTCAGCCTTTGCCATAGCAAACGTATAATGGCCGCCCTGGAAATGATCGTGACTGAGAATAGAACCTCCCACAATCGGTAAGTCTGCATTTGACCCCAGAAAATAATGTGGAAACAGCTTCACGAAATCAAACAGCTTGATAAATGTGTTTCTCTCGATTTTCATAGGTGTGTGCTGGAAATTAAATACAATACAATGCTCATTATAATAAACATAAGGAGAGTACTGCATTCCCCACGGACTGTCATTGATTGTGATCGGAATGATTCTGTGATTCTCTCTTGCAGGATGATTTGCGCGGCCTGCATATCCCTCATTTTCCGGACAAAGCAGACATTTGGGATAGCTGCTTGATTTGATAAGCTTTGCCGCAGCAATAGCTTTCGGATCTTTCTCTGGCTTAGAAAGGTTGATTGTAATATCAATTGCTCCATAAGGAGAATCCACAGTCCATTTCTGGTCTTTCTTTACACGATAACGACGAATATAATCACTGTCCTGGCTTAATTTATAGAAATAATCTGTTGCTTCTTCCGGAGATTTCTCATATTTTTCCCAGAAAGACTTCTGTACCTGAGCCGGGCGGGGCATAAGACAGTTCATTAATCTTGTATCAAACAGATCTCTGTAAACCACACTGTCCTGAATCAGACCACGTTCTACAGCTTCGTCTAACAGTTCTTTCAGAACTTCTTCCAGATTAATATCAGAATATTCCTCTGCCGGTTCTGTGTATTCATCTTCTTTAAAAACATCAAGAAGAAGATTTGTTGTATAGTTTTTCTCACAGACAGGAGTCAGCCCTGTCTCAATTCCATACTGTACCAGTTTTTTAATACTTTCGCTTAGCATTTTTCTGTCCTTTCCTGTTGCTTTATTTTTAACAGTCTGTCCTCCACCACAGACAGACTGTTAACCACCACTTTGCTGCATCTTTCACATCCAGCATTTTTTGCATACATGTTCAATATCGGACTGTACCGGCTTTCCCAACAGCCACTTTAAAGCTTCAGTTTCTCAACATAACTTATAAAAATATTGCCGGCCTTTTCAAACAGCTCCGTACTGTCATTCATACCGTAAGGATAAGTTTCCCCTTTCTGCGGATCGTACAGATATGTGTTATATTCATCATATCCAATGATCACAACACTGGTATTATCCCCGGTCTTGGCAATTACCGGACGCTGGGCGCTGACCTCATATAAGACACTGTCTAATGTACAACCAGACAAATCAATGATAGTACCCTCATCCCCAAGAGCCTCCTGCAGTGCTGTAACATCCAGGGATGCACTCTTCATTGCTTCCGGCACATCCTCCAGATTAAGAGTCAGCTTTGTCTTCTTATTTCCACGCTCCCATACATACTGCTGAGCACGATTCAGCACAACACCAGTCTGATCATCTGCTCTTTGAAGCGCAAGTGCAGGATCTGTGAATGTACTGTCCAATCCTCCTTTTGCATAAACATAGTAAATATCTTCCTCAGGAATCTGCGTATCCAGAATAATACGGTCATCACCTATATTTTTCATTTTTGCATAAACAACTAACGGTTCCTGAATTTCAGGCGTTTCAGTGAGAGCCAGTCGTATCTGAGTTCCGGTTCTGGAATTTGTCACAAGTTCCACGGATACAGTATTGGTCGAGGCTTTGGAATTATTCAGAATATTATCCTTGCTTACTGCTTTGTATCCTTTTTTTGTCTTCTTGGACAACTGAAATTCCATCATAGTGTTTCCCATGGTAATATCAGTTACATACAATCCATCCTGATGATATTCTTTTTTCAAAGTTCCATCAAATCCTTCAATACGGACCGTATGAATCCCCGTAGTCTCATGACCATTATCGTCTGCGATCACATCTCCATCAACTACGATTCCATAAACAAGATCTTCATTCATAAATCCATTCAGCACTAAAGACTGTCCTGAAGATGGTGCAAGACTCCTGGTTTCTAATGTTTCAAAATCTATTTCTTTTATATTTCCGGCGCTTTCACCTTCCTGAATGATCCATGCAGCATGTGCACCTGTATCCGAAACAGCAAAGTCATCTATTTTAATTCCTTCCTCAAGAACCTCACTGGTACCATCTGAAATGTTTATCTTATAAAGCTTATTTGCAAATAAAAGATAAAGAGCATTTTCTGTACTGACATAGGATAATGTTCCAAGATCCTCTTTCAGGAATTCGTAGGATTCTGTAGACGGAATAAATACTTTTTCTTCCACCACATTCTGATCATTGCTGTAATGATATACACAAACACCACAGTATCCTTCCCGAACGCCTCTGTTCATATATCCATAAAGAACAAAGTCCACATCTCCGTTATCTTCCACACGGATGATCTTTATATTATGCTGGTATCTGGAATCCCTGAAATCTCCATCCGTTTCTTTGCGGAAACTGAAAATTCTGGAAAATTTTCCATCATCAGGAGAATAAGACCATAAATCCCCTTCCTGAACGAAAGCAAGAACTCCTGCGTTTTCATTCATCATATATTCCACATTTTTGTCTCTGACTCCAAGTAAAAGCCCCTTGTCGGAAATGCTGATGGAGCTTTCCTCAAACACCTGTGATGCACTTCGTTTAAAATCCAGAAGCATGATTCTTGTTTCAGTATAACGCATCCGGTAAAATTCTGTCACATCATAGATTTCCTGGTTGCCATCTTCATCCAGTGCCGCAATCTGATATTCAACAGAAAGACTGGCTGTGGTTTCATTAATATCCTTCACTACAGGAATTCCCTTTCTGTAAATCTGAGGGTTCAGATTGCCCCAGCTGATCTGGGCAAATGTAGAATTGATATTAATATCTGTATAGTTGGTAGATGTACTGGACGTGTCTGATTCCAGGTAAGCAGTCAGATCCTCGGCGGACGCTTTATCCAGACATTTTTCGTAAAAGCTCGCAGCAAACTTCACGTACTGGGCAGCATTCACATTGGATCTGGAAACTACTCTTGTATAGTAATAAGCTGTTCCCTTATTTGTCTCAAGAGATAATTGCAAAGAATACTCCTGATTCATCAGAAGATCACTACTCAGCTTAATTGTCGTTGTCAGATAGCTGTCCTGTTTATCCAGACTTTTAATCTTACGGTTTTCCAATACCTTACTGCCATCTGAAGTACGTATCTCATAGGAAAGGCTTTTCACCTTTGTATCATAGGCATTTATGACAAAGGACAGTTCCTTGGATGTATCAATAGGCGTCACACTATCCCTGGTAAAATCAGACTGCATAGGCTGTGCATAACCATACATCCTGTTTGCATAATTTCCATCAAAATCAACCATTACCTCCGGAAAAACCGGATCATTCATATCAGAGCGGTCATCCGTAGTCTCACTATTCAGCAGGAACGAACTTCCTGCCACGCCGAGAACAAAAACAAACAGGAGAATCACTGCTCTGCGTAAAAATTTAATCATTCTTTCTCCTCTTAACTCTCTGATTGTACCTCCCCTTCACGGTGCAGAAGTCTTTCCAGTGTAGGATTTATATGCAGTTCCTTCATAAGCTGCACTGTACTCTTCATATCTTTTGGTTTGCCTGTCTTTACAGCACGGATCAGCAAATTCTTGGGTGTATGCTCCATATCAATAAATTCCAGGATCTGAGTTTCGTATCCCATACTTTCCAGCAGATTGGCTCGAATTCCATCTGTCATCAAAGCAGCCATTCTCTCCTTAAGAATGCCATATTTCAGTACAGGCTCCAACACTTCATTTTTTATCTGTCTATTTACCTCATGCTGACAGCAGGGTACAGACAAAATAACTTTCGCTCCCCATTCCACAGCCTTCGCAAGAGCATAATCTGTAGCTGTGTCACAGGCATGCAAGGTTACTACCATATCAACAGAAGAAACACCTTCATAATCAGCAATATCTCCCTGATAAAAATGCAGTTTTTCATATCCATACTTTACTGCAAGATGATTACATTTTTCTATTACATCTGTTTTCAGATCCAGACCAATAATATTTACATCATAACCTTTCAGTTCTCTCAGATAATAATACATGGCAAATGTAAGGTAGGACTTTCCGCATCCAAAATCAAGAATGGTCACTTCCCGCTGTTGATCCAGTCTTGGAAGAATGTCCTGAATAAATTCCAGAAATCGGTTGATTTGTCGGAACTTATCGTATTTTTGGGTGATAATCCTGCCTTCCTTATTCATAACACCAAGATCAACAAGAAAGGGGACTGGAATATTTTCCTTAAGTATGTACTGCTTTACACGATTGTGGGCCAATATCTGCGTGCCCTTGCTGAAGGTCTTGTCCATCCCGAAAGCCAGACCTTTTCCTTTTTCGGGATGACGTCTGGTCTTTATGGTCATCTTTCCTTTTTTGCTTACCAGAATAGTTCCATCCAGCGCCATCCCACTTGCCTGAAGCTGAGAAAAATCATGCTGCAGCCCCGCTTTTAAATATGAGATCAGTTCCTCTCTGGAATAATTTTTATGGAGCACCTTCGTCCCTACAGTTTCAGAAGCCTGATAAACCACCTTTCCCCGAATTTCTACAGGGCGTATTTTTACTTTGGATGGTCCGTCCCCTCTGCTGCCGCTTAAGACAGCCTGACACAGCTGTTCATTTATCTGTTCCTCTAAATATTCATCTATTGTTTTCATTTTTATTATAATTATTTTCTTTTATATTCTGTAATCGTTACTGTTCACTCCGCTCACAGCAACCTCTAATTGTCATTTTGATGCGTCTTATCTGTAAAAATCTCTCCTGCATCTTCTTCGTCGGCATCTTCTTCGTGATATTTCATGAAAAAGAAGCACTTCTACCAGATCACCAAGAAGTCCATCAGACATTGCTTCCATACCAGCCTCTGATTTTACTTCATCCATGATCTTCCTTCCAAGGTGATACAACATAAACCTGTCAGGATATTCATCGTAAAGCCTGCTGCCTTCATAATCCTGAAGATCACATTCTTCTTCCACTTTTTCCTGTATTTTTCTGGCAGTGTCCGGATAGTAGGATTTCATCAGTAAAAATTCCTCTTCCTGTTCCTTTTCTCCCCGGTAGAGCAAGGGATTTGCATAGCTTGTGTAAAATGGATAAAAATCTTTATATATCATATCAGCAATTTCGATTCCTTTTCCATTTCACTCTCATTATATGCAAGCTTCCGTTTTTCGGTCAATTGCACCATTTTTCAAATACGCGCCAGCATATTTAAAGTAAGCCTCACACTATGGTCAACAGCTGCTTTCTCAAATTCGCTGTAATCCATCTGCGCACTTCCATCAGCCTTATCAGAAATAGCACGGACAACCAGAAACGGAATTTCATTTAAGTATGCTGCCTGTCCAATGGCTGCACCTTCCATTTCAGTCGCATATGCTGAAAACTCTGATACAATTCGATTCTTAACATCCTGATCGCAGACAAACTGGTCTCCAGAAGCAATTCTTCCTTCAAATACCTGAATATCCGGATTTACTTCCTTACATACTTCTGCAGCAAGTCTGCGGAGATTATCATCTGCATTAAAGAAAAATACAGGCATTTGCGGAATCTGTCCCTTGCGATATCCAAATCCGGTAGCATCCATATCATGCTGTACAACATCTGTGGAAAGAACAATATCACCAATATTAATATTTTTATTTAAGCTTCCTGCAATTCCTGTATTAATGATCGCATCTACTGAAAATACATCTGCCAGAATCTGAGCACAGATACCAGCATTTACCTTACCAATTCCGGAACGCACTACAACAACCTTTTTTCCAGCAAGTATTCCCTCATAAAAATCCATGGAAGCTTTTTTTATAATTCGTACATCTTCCATTTTTTCTTTTAAAATCGCAACTTCAACTTCCATTGCGCCAATAATACCAATTGTTTTCATTTAGCATTCTCCTCTGTTTTTGAAAGTTAACTGCTTCTTCATCTGACATTATACCAAAACTTCTTGCTATATCCAACTTAAATTTGGCATAGAAACTTATAATATCTTCTGCTATAATGAGAGAAGGTGCAAAGCTATTGCTGTTCATAACCTGACCAGCGTTCCTGAGCTCCTGATTTTACATAACGATTGGAGGAAAAAACAATGGAATATAAAACAAAAGGTGTTTGTTCTATGGCAATTCAATATGATATTGATGATGAACAGAAAGTTCACAATGTGAAATTTATTGGTGGATGTTCTGGAAATACACAAGGAGTTGCCAAACTTGTAGAAGGTATGCCGGCGAAAGAAGTAATTGCACGCCTGGAGGGAATCCAGTGTGGACGCAGACCTACTTCATGCCCAGATCAGCTTGCCACTGCTTTAAAAGAAGCGCTTTCATAATTACTTCCCCGGGATTTTTGTCCCGGGGATTTCTTTTCAGACTGTAACACTTACCCATCAGTTCTGTCCCATTTATCGCATAAAGATTGGACATCCCTTGAAAACTTCTCCAGATCTTTGTTTGCACAGCCCTCGTTTTTGCGTATGACGGAAAGCAGTCTGTATCCAAGCGCAAGCAGCTTTTCGTATACCTTTGCAGCCTTAGATGCTTTTTGTAACGCAACAGGCTTCTGTATCTTAACGCCCTCTGCCTCGTACAGAAATTCGCCTTCAGCCAGATCAAATTCTGTTCCACTGAATGGCGCATATGCATCATAGTTCATCTCATCACGCAGTCTTGCAGCAAACAGTTCTGTCACAGTATCCTCGCCATGAGTAACAAACACTTTCTGAGGCTTTACTTCAAATGCTTTTATCCAGTCAACCAGACCATTTACATCTGCATGGCCACTGATTCCCGGCATACGGCAGATTTTTGCTGCAACGTGCACCGGTTCACCAAAGAGTTTTATTTCCTGAGTTCCTTCCAAAAGGGCGCGTCCCGGAGTTCCAACAGCCTGATAGCCCACAAAAAGAATGGTGCTGTCCTCCCGCCACAGATTATGTTTCAGGTGATGTTTAATTCTTCCTGCATCACACATTCCACTGGCAGAAATAATCACCTTACAGTCATCATCGAAATTGATTGCTTTTGAGTCTTCACTTGTTACGGATATCTTCAAACCTGGAAAGCTAAGAGGATTGATTCCTTTTCGAATAAGTTCCAGAGCCTCGTCATCAAAACAATCATATTTATGAATACCGAAAATATTTGTTGCTTCATTTGCAAGAGGGCTATCTACAAACACTTTAAAATTATCATGCCCGTGAATAAGGCCTTCTGCTTTTATCTGTCTGATAAAATACAGCATCTCCTGCGTTCTTCCCACTGCAAAAGAGGGAATTACCACATTACCTCCCCGGTCAAAAGTCTCCTGAATGACATCTGCCAGAAGGCGCACATAATCTGGTCTCTCTCCGTGGCTCCGGTCTCCGTATGTGGATTCCATTACCACGTAGTCTGCTTTACTAAAATAGGCAGGGTCTTTTATAAGCGGCTGATTTTTGTTTCCTATATCTCCGGAAAATACAATAGTTTTTTCAACTCCAGCCTCACAGATATTCACCTCAATACTGCTTGATCCAAGAAGGTGACCTGCATCAATAAACTTTACTCTCAGCCCCTCGCCAAGAATTATTCCAGTCTCATATGGACAGCCTACAAAATTACGAATAACCCCTAATGCATCCTCCATGGTATAAGCTGGAACAAATTCAGGCTTCCCCTGACGTTTTGCCTTGCGGTTACGCCATTCTGCCTCAAACATCTGGATATGGGCACTGTCACGGAGCATAATATCGCAAAGATTACAGGTTGCCTCTGTGGCATATACAGGTCCTTTAAAGCCTTTTGCGTAAATAGCAGGAAGATTTCCGGAATGATCCATGTGTGCATGTGTTAAAAGCACAAAATCTAATTCTCCCGGAGGCACAGGAATATCTTTATTTTCATAATAATCAGGTCCCTGTTCCATTCCACAGTCTACAAGAAACTTTTTTCCTGCTGCTTCCAGGTAATAGCAGCTCCCGGTAACTTCATGTGTTGCTCCAATAAAAGTGATCTTCATACAGATTCCCCCTTTTACCCGAACTCTTACTTATATTACATATATTTTTCTGTTTTTATGGCATAACATCTTCACTATTTATAATATGCTGAACAGAGCTGACAAATTTCGCTGAATCAGCCTGGCTTGCCATACTTCCGGCAAGAATACCGATTGCAGCAAGAACTGCAATCCCTGCTGCCTTTCCATATTTATACCAGAGTTTATTTTCTTCTTTTTCAAACTGACACAGCTTATCAGAAAATCCTGCAATAAAATCAATTTCCTCAGCTGAACTTTCTGTTGATTGAGCATCTTTTAAATTTTCCTCTTTGGACGCCTCGTTCCGGAATCCTGGAAACTTCACTATTTCAGCAGTCTTTGTATCATTATTCATAGCTTTTGCAGAATTGGCCTCATTTATTTTATCTTCATCCAGTTTGCCTTCTGCTTTCATTTTCTTTAAAAACTGCTGATATGCCTCATCCAGTTCCTCATCCGAAATCTCAAAATCATTTACAGCATTTCCAAGAAGACTTTCTTCTATCATTTTTGCTTCTTTGATCATTTCAGCTTCTAACAGACTGTCGGTTTTCTCTCCTATCTTTTTTTTGTTCATTTTTTTCTCCCAGATTTTTTTCTTTTCTTGACAATTCCCTTTTAGGGGTTCATATTTATTAAATAGGTCGCTATTCACAAAGTGAACTGTAACTATTAAACACTTATTCAGGAGGATCCTATGAAGCATATTATCCTTACCGGCGGTGGTACTGCCGGACATGTTACCCCGAATATTGCTCTGATTCCCGCTTTACAGGAAAAAGGTTATAAAATTTCTTACATCGGCTCCTACAATGGTATTGAAAAACAGCTTATTGAGGAGCTTGGTATTCCTTACTATGGAATTGCTTCCGGTAAATTAAGACGATATTTTGATTTGAAAAACTTTTCAGATCCATTTCGCGTTATAAAAGGCTATTTTCAGGCTAAAAGTCTTATGAAAAAATTAAAGCCTGATGTAGTATTTTCCAAAGGTGGCTTCGTAACAGTACCAGTGGTAATTGCCGCAGGCAAACGCCACATTCCGGCAATCATTCATGAATCTGATATGACTCCGGGACTTGCTAATAAGCTTTGCCTTTCTTCCGCCACAAAAGTCTGCTGTAACTTTCCAGAAACTGTAAATAATCTTCCAAAAGATAAGGCAGTTCTTACAGGTACTCCTATTCGTCAGGAGCTTCTCCATGGTAATAAAGAACACGCCCGCGCATATTGTGGTTTTACTTCAGATAAACCAGTTCTTCTGGTAATTGGCGGCAGTCTGGGTGCTGCTTCTGTAAACGAAAATGTACGAAAAATTCTTCCTGAACTGCTGAAAGAATTCCAGGTTATTCATATTTGCGGCAAGGGAAAAACGGATGAAAGTATCCAGCTGACAGGTTATGTCCAATATGAATATGTTCAGGAACAACTTCCTGACATGTTTGCATTGGCAGATGTAGTAATCTCCCGTGCAGGAGCTAATGCTATCTGTGAACTTGCCGCACTTTCAAAGCCAAATCTCTTAATTCCATTGTCCGCAAAGGCAAGCCGCGGTGATCAGATTCTCAATGCCCGCTCCTTCGAGCGCCAAGGTTACAGTATGGTACTGGAGGAGGAAGAGATTACAGAAGCGTCTCTCTTAGAGGCAATCCGCAAACTCTATCAGGAACGTAATAAATATATTGCGGCTATGTCTGCAGGCAAAAACTTAAATTCTATTCAGCATATTGTGAATCTCATTGAAGAATGTATTCATTCCTGATTTTACACTGCATACCTCTGTTATTTAACAGAGGTATGCTTTTTAATTTTACTCTTTTTCCAGTCTTAAGATTTCTGCTAAAAGCCATTTTCTGGCTCTAAGTACTCTGTTATTTACATTATTTCTTGTATAGCCAAATTCGCGCGCTACTTCTTCAGTAGATACACCTTCCATTACAACTCGCATAAAAATCATATAGTTAATTAAATTTTTCCGGCACAGGCCTTCAAATGCCATTGATAAATATTTCTGTTTTTCCAGCCCCAGTAATGCCGC
The DNA here is from genome assembly GCF_040924245.1 of Ruminococcus sp. J1101004sp1_RTP21198st1_B9_RTP21198_201120. Taxonomy (NCBI): domain Bacteria; kingdom Bacillati; phylum Bacillota; class Clostridia; order Eubacteriales; family Oscillospiraceae; genus Ruminococcus; species Ruminococcus sp. J1101004sp1_RTP21198st1_B9_RTP21198_201120. The sequence continues at coordinate 34,424 of NZ_JBCOMI010000002.1, forward strand.
TTCTGCGCTTTCTGTAGTACGATACTGCAATTCAGCCACATCATTGTCAAACATTACTTCCCGCTTTACATATGATTTTCTCAGGTAGTCCCTTCCTTTATTGGTTGTTTTCCATACCACCAATGCGTGAAGCTTTTCTTCGCTGGAAGCATCCAGTCTCTCTTTTATTTCGTAAAAGTATGAAAATACCTCCTGTGTAACATCCTCGGCTGTAAAACGGCTTTGTACAATTCCATTTGCGATTTTAACAGAGACTTTATAATACCGTCTGTAAAATGTGTTAAATTCTTCGCTATTCATCTTGTGTACCCCGTTTTCTAGCAGCTTTTCAATTTCTCCAGGATTTCATTTTTCACCTCATCCGTTAAAGTTCCAGGTTTCCAGGTAATTCCCACCTGATCTCCTTCATATCTCGGAATCAGATGCATATGAAAATGAAAAACAGTCTGTCCTGCCGGTTCGCCATTATTTTGTACAATGTTAAAACCATCGCACTTTAACGCCTCGGTCATTTTTGTGGCCATTTTCTTTGCCAGAATCATTGCTTTCGCAGCCATATCATCTGATATCTCATAGATATTAGCCGCATGCGCTTTCGGCAAGATCAAGGCATGTCCTTTACTTGCAGGACCCAGATCCAGAATTACTCTGAAGTCTTCATCTTCATACAATGTTGCTGATGGAATCTCTCCGTTTGCAATTTTGCAAAAAATACAATCACTCATAGTCTTATCCTCCCAAATAGAATATATAAATTATACGTCTGATAATAGCGAAAATCACATTTTTTTCCAAAATTTTTTTAAAAAATTTTTTGAACAGTATTTTTTTATTTCTGTCGAATAATCTCGATTTTTTAAGTACGATTTTGTTTGTCATTTGTCCACTTCAATGATACACTTCACTTGAGGTGAGCTTATGAAAAATAATTTAATCTTAAACAAAAAACAGGATGAATTTCATCTGATACTATCACGATTTTCCCATGAGATACGCAATCCCATAGCACTTATTAACAGTGAGATTCAGATGATTGAAGACACACATCCTGAAGTTGTCTCATTTGATTACTGGAATGATATTACAGCTAATCTGGAGTATACCAAAGAATTGTTAAATAATCTTTCGGATTACAATAATGCCCATAAACTTGAACGGAAAAGAACTGCTTTTACTGCCTATCTTAAGGAAATTATTTCCAGTATCCAGCCCACTTACCAGTACCTGGGCATTACCTTAAAAACTGATATTTCGCCCTCACTGCCTGCCCTCTTTATTGATCCCGTTAAATTAAAGCAGGCTTTACTGAATCTGCTCAGAAATGCAGCAGAAGCAATTTCCAGTGCTGATGGAAAAGTAAAATTATGTGCTTTTTCCAGTGACCAAAGGGTACATATTGTCATAACTGACAATGGATGCGGCATACCGGAATCACAGCTGAATGAAATTTTCACTCCATTTGTAACATTCAAAGAGGGTGGAACCGGACTGGGGCTGGCAATCACCAGAGAGATCATCCAGGCTCACAGTGGAAACATTTATGCAGAAATTGAATCCGATGGAGAAACATCCTTCCACATTGTTCTGCCAGAAAAATTTCCCGGATGATAAAGAACTGCCGCCAAGATAAATCCACAAACCATGCCGCCAATATGGGCTGCATTATCTACACCAGTACTTGTAAAACCGAAATACAATGAGAATCCGGCCATGATCATCATCTGTCGTACGGAAATATCCTGAATTCTTCCATGATTTCGAATAACTACATAGAGCATTGCTCCCATTACTGCAAAAACGGCACCAGAGGCACCAGCTGACACTGCATAATCCGCTGATTTCATTTCCATAATAAAAGAAAAAATATTTCCACCAAGACCGCCAAGAAGGTAAATTAAAATAAATTTAATCTTCCCTACAACCGGTTCCAGGCGCTGTCCCAGTACAAAAAGGACAAGCATATTATTGGCAATATGATAAATTCCAAAATGCAGAAACATACAGGTAAATAACCTGTATATCTCTTCATTTTCAAGAATCAGCGGCGGATAGGCGGCTCCACATTCAATCATGTGAGCAGTATTTTCTGATCCGCCGGTAAAATCAACAACAAGAAATATCAATATATTCAGAAGTATAAAAAGAACCGTTATTGGTTCTTTTTTTATTTCTTCCACGCCATCACCTCGATATTTTCAGTCTACTTTCAAGACTGTTTTTGTTACTTTCTGATAATAGAATAAGTATAGCACAATTTCTCTGATACCTCAACAGATCAGACCCGGTAAATTTTTAAAATCTGTTATTTTATTTCAGAAACACATATCTGGCCTGCGCAAAGTCTATCTGATCCTGATCCTGAAGGCAATATTCCTCATCCCCTTTTAAAATTTTGCCATTTACAGATGTTCCATTGCGTGAATTCAAATCCGTAAGATAATATTCTCCCTCCCGTTTCCGTATCTTCGCGTGTATCCGGCTTACTGTAGGAAGTTCGATCACCGCATCCGCTGCATTCTCCATTTTTCCAATTACCGTAAGTTCATTCTGAAGATAAATCGTAGCAAGTTCACCAGGTTCACGGCTTACAAGAGTTGCCGGTCCAGTAACAATATTCGCAGATAACACCACTGTTTCGCCGCAATTTTTTTGTGATATTGATATTTTTTCTTTTTGGTGCAATACTTCTGCTGTATTTTGCATTGAAGTCGTGTTTCTTTCAATGCTATCTTTAAAGTTCACCTTATCTTTTCCTGAGTCTTCACTCACTTTTTTATTTTCTCTTTTATTCTGTATTTCCAGATGTCCCTTTTTCTCATGTCTGATGCAATTCTTATTCTTTATAACGGACACACCCCAGGTACACAACATTCCAATTACCATAATCCCAGCTGCCACTCCCAGAATAACCTGCATAGATACCCTCGGCAGATACCCCAGTGTTTCTGCGGCCACAACCACCAGTGCAAAAAATCCAGCTGCTACACACCAAATCAAAAATCCTTTAGACGTACCCCCAACATCTTTTTTCTTTTTTTCAGATAATTCTTCCTCCCAAAGCAACTCTTCCAGATGTTCTTCCTGAGGCTTTTCCTCTTTTGACTCCCCATAATTTTCAAACAGATCAATTTTCTCACTGCCATCTGAATTACACCTTTTCTCTGTTATGGTGCCTGATTCCTGCAAAATTGAGGAACCAACTGTTTTTTCTATTTCCTCTCTATCCTGATAAAGTTCCTTTTTTATATATTCCAAATGAAAACTGTCTTCCAAAGCTCTTCTGTATATTCCATACCCAAGCATTACAGCCTTTGAGTCTTCATGATCCAGAATCGGAAGAATATACTCTGTCAGTTCCTGAAATTTCTGTCTCACATCTTCATCATATCCAGGAAGATAACAAAAATAGATCTGTCTCTTTTCCACATCTACATACATATACTCCGGCTTCAATACTAACCTACATGGATTCAGCAAATATTCTGACATATCTTCCATCACCTGCACAAATCCACCCAGGATCATCTGAAGATCTTCGTAACCCATTTTCTTTTCTTCATAAAGAGAAAGCAAAGACTGTTTGGAGGTAATGTCATAACACACCATAAACTGTCCATCAACTCCCTGCACTCTGCATTTAAGAATAGATGGAATCGAATTGCCAACCAGCATTCTCATCTGATAAGAAGAAGTATCTGGTTCTTCATTTTCATACAGCACAAGATAATTTCCATTTATATCTCTTTTATATTCTGATTTCATTTTTTACCCCTTCAGCTTATTTGACACCTCAGAAAGTCCCTTTACTTTTCGGATCCAAGTTACCGGTTTTATTACTTTTACACTTCCCTTTACCTGCAAATGACTGTTAAATCCTCCATATACGGAAAACATATCAAGATCATACGTTACCTGCACTTTTTTTCCTTCGCTGACCTGAAGTTTCAGGTTTTTGCTTTCATAAAATCCGGTGTTCCCAAGTTCTTTTCCTTTTTTTAATGCTTTATCACGACTTTTCCCTTCTGGCCGTGCCGTTTCCATACTGCCGTCAAGAGCTGCTTCGTAAGCCGCGGCTGTGAGCCAGACCTTATTATGTACGTAAAAAAACAAATACAAAGTTATCATCACAACCAGCAAAAGCAACGGCATTAAAAGCGCTGCTTCTATTGTCATGCTTCCCTTTTTCATTCTCTTTTTCAATAAATCAAACCTCCAATATAGCCCAACATAAGGAATGGAACGAAAGGCATCTCAGTCTTTTTCCCTTTGCCTGATAGAAATAACACCACAATCCCCCAAAAACAGCAGCAAAAAAGTCCCAATAAAAATGCTGACAAAAGTTCCTCAAAAGACAGTACTGTTCCAAGCGACAGAAATAAAAGACCATCTCCCATCCCAACAGCGCCTTTCGAGATAATACTGAGCCCGATCACAGCGGCTCCCATACAGACATTCCATACCAGATCCATACTCACATTTCCAAGAAAGCAGACTCTTACCATTCCCACAATTCCAAATACACCAATTGACAAAAGTGAAACTTCTCTTGTACGTATATCTTTCCAACTGTTAATTCCAAGAAATGCAAGAATGCAAATTCGTTCCATTATTTTATTCCCCTTCCAGTTCTTCTTATTAACCACATCGTTTACATGCATGCAGATTACCAGCTTCCGACTCTTTTACCAGACGTACGGACCTTTTTAAGCCGCTGCAATTTTTGTCATTATGATAACGATTTCCAGATTTTGTGATATAAACTGTACTTTCTGGGGCTTGCCCTCTACTGCAGCTTTCACATGCATGATATTTCTCTCCATTTTCATTTCGTCTGGAAGAAACATTTCCACCCGACACTTTAGTAACCGACAAATTAAGGTGACTGCAATTCAGCTTTTTGTGATACACCGAACCTGAAACCGTTACATACACCATATTTTCCGGTTTTTTATTCTCTTCACTATTCCCATTTCCTCTGTCCGCGCCAGTCCAGGCATGAACCCTCACCTTGTTATACTGCCATTTAGCCGGAAGCGGTATCAATCCGCCAATTGGCTTGTATTTGTAAACATCAGGAAGCGTAATTTCTTCTACTCCGTCGCCTCCCACCACATACGCATACATTCCGGCTTCCTTTGCACTCTGGCACAGTTTGCTCAAGTGTTCCGTCTGAATTCTGTATACATCCATAAAATGTATCATTGTTACCATTCCAAAGAAAAAGAGTGGAAGGGCAAAGGCCGCTTCTATCGTGAGACTGGCTTTTTTTACCTGCTCTTTTATTTCTTTCCCAAAGGCGCACAAAGACACTTTTCCGAAAAGACTTCTGGCAGAAAACGGGGACTTTCTGACAGATCGGATTCCCAGAGAACTCTTCCTTCTTGTTCTGCTCCTTAGAGCCTGTATATCTTTTCTCTTTTTTCTTTTAATCAATTTTCCATCTCCTTTCCGGGAAAGCATCCTTCTGCGCCTTTCTTATATAGTAATATGGCAAAAGACAATCTATTTTCCAGCTAAATATAGTGATATTCCCGCGTTACGGTAAACACTTTTCTTTTATTTGCCTTTACATCCACAGAAGCCTCCAGTGCAGTAATGCAATGATCCAGACAAAATTCATTCCAGTCTTCCATCTCCCGAAACGAACTTTCAATCATATCCATACCCCCTTTAACTTTTTGTGCCTTTAAAGTTGTCAATAAAAATATCTGCAAATAATCCTCATAGGACAACCCGTTTACATCGTTTTGCCGGTCCGTATCCAGCTTATCTACCAATGCCGGCAGCCCCTGCAACGACAGTTGCCAGTTAGATGCATTCTTAGTTAAAGGTACTTTTCCGCCGGCAAATAGCTCTCTTACATCCAGAATGCTTTCAGCAAAAGCCCAGCATAGGATCAGCGCACCTTCAATCACCACAACTGCCGGTGGAATAAGAAATGCGGCTGCAATTGCCGCTGCCATGGCATGAATCTGCCCCATCATAAGCGCATCTGAAACCAGATATGCAACATTAAGTCCTTCCCGAACCATCAAAAGTTTTTTCGCTACATCTTTCAAATTTGCCGCATCACTGTTTTTCTTTCCAATAATGTACTCAATCTGATAGCTCAAGCCGCTCTTTCCTGGTTCTATATAGTTTCCCAGTTTTTCCATGAGATATTGCTGATACAAAACCTGGGAGAGCATACTTCCATCTGCTTTTACGGAATCCTCCATTGCCAATCCTGTTTCAAGTTTTCTTCCTGAAACCAATTCTTTAGTTTTTACCTTTTTGTCAGAAACTTCTTTTCCAAAAGGAAGGACCAGATCCAGAAGTCCCATTTTTCGTACTTTTCGAATTGTTGGAATAGGATTTTCAACTTTTGCAGGAGGCTTCTTTTCTGTCACAGACGGAAGCATTTTCCCATCTGTAAACCCATCTTGCCCATTCTGCTGTTCCTGTTTCTTTTTTTCTTCCAGCAAAGCCTGACTTTTTTGTTGTGCAGAGTCCATTTCACTTTCATAATTTTCAATGGTTCCTTTACTTTCTATCTCATTTCCTTGTCGCTCCGCTTCAATTGTCTTTTTCTGCATATTTTGAATTTTGTTTAAAAGGAGCTTTGCCCCATGGCTTCCAAGAGTTTCTTTCATGTATTGGACTGCCTGCTGATAAAAGACTTCACCTTCTGAATCTGTCATCAGAAGATAACCGGAAATGCCACCCTGCTGTACTGACAATTTCTGACTATTTTGCTTCATCACAGGCTTCATATAAGATTCCAGATTATCATATATAGAGGCCAGATTCATTTCCTTTCCCCCACAGGCTCCGTCAACAGCGAACAAGTCAAAATCCTTTAAAAAGGACTTGTTATATTGTCCAAATAAAGAATACAGTCCAATATCCATCCCATTCAAAATCTGAGTTCTGGCCGCAGCCATTCTTGCTGACTCGAGTCCTGAGCTCAGCAGGGACAGAATAAGTCCAAGGGTTAAGGCCAGAAAAACAGTAATACTTCCTCTTTTTACCATGGCGCACCTCTCCTTTTCAAATCATTTTGTTAGTTGGAAATCATTTAAATAGAATTACTTTGCTTTGTGATCTTTGACAGAATATTCTTCACAAGACTGGTCAACTGGTCTTTAAAAATCATGACCAGTGCAATAAGAACTACAAGGATCAGAATAATTTCCACAACGCCTACAGCATCTTCTTCCCACAAAAACTCTCTCATCAGTCTGCGCAGTTCACTCATATTTCTCACCTCCCTCAGCCTGAAAAATTTCCTTTGGCACTTTTCTTTTTAAATATGAAAATCAGCCTCCGGATTGGATTTATCCATAAAAGGACAGACAGGCCGGCAGCATAACAATAGCCATTACAACGCCAAGCATCAGTATCATTGGAAATAACAATTTGGTAGTTGCCGCTTCTCCTTGAACTTTTGCTTTTCTTTTCCTGTCATCCCAGGCTTCCACAGATTCTTTTTCCAGCATTTCTCCCATATGGCGGCTGCCTTTCTGAAGATTCTGGATCAATAATGTTGCAAATGTTTTATACTTTACATGTCCGCACCTTTCACCAAAGCGGCGATAGGCTTCCATTTCTGAAATTCCACTCTCCATTTCATGGCAGGCAGTAACAAGCTCTTCATACGCAATGCGTTTTTCATTTTTGTTTTTATAATCCGAAGCCATCTTCCTAAACGTATTTCGAACAGTCATTCCAGCCTGCACCAACAAGGTGAACTTCATGATCAGTCCCGGATAGTCCATCATCAATTCTTCATATCTTTTCGTTCTGGCTTTCTGCTCTTCTCGCGCAATTATAACAATCATGACAAATGCTGCTGCAAGAAAAATTGCTGCCAACATATTTCCGGTAGTATCATAAGGTGTTTTCCACTCCAGTTTTCTTCCTTCCCAGTCAGATGGAAGATAGTAATACTCAGCGTCTTCCAGTTCGCTGTTATAATTTGCTACAAATTCCAGAAGCTTCTGTTCTTCAGCTTCCTCTTTCGTCAGCACTTCCTGCTGCCCGGTATCTTCCTTTTCCAGTTCTTTTTCCGGGATCTGTACATAGACACTGCCTGTTTCTTCTCCTTCCACGGATACCATAAATTTTTCTTCATAAGCGTTTTCCTCCTTTTTCAACTCATAACCATCTTCAAATACCTGTCCGCCACCTTTTGTCCAAGTCAGCAATCCTCCTGTTATATTTCCTGCCAGAGCAACCACAAGAAACATCTTTCTGCCTTTTGCCGTACCAATGTTTTCTACATGGATCCAGCCTAAAGTACTGCATACGGTCAAAAGCAATAATATAACAAAAATGACAATATGGAGCCACATCCACTACACCTCGATTTCCACAATTCTTTTTCCCATCCAGTAAGCAGCTCCATATACTGCAAGGCAGACTGTCATCGCACAGATTCCAAACGGATTTCCATAGAGAATATCCAGAAACCCCGGTGATGCCAGCTGCAGATAAAGAATAATTCCTGCCGGCATAAGGCTCATAATCATCTGTTCCGACTTCTTCGCAGCCAGAGTCGCTTCAATTTCTTTTTTTACATCAATCTTATCGCCCAGCATTCGAGCCACTTTCTGAATTACATTTCCAAGATCGCCACCGCTTCTTTTTGCTGTATACAAAACTGAAGCAAAATTTTCAATATCCTCAACCTTACAGCGCTGTCCAAGATCCAGAAATAATTCCTCTACCGGCACACTCACCCTTTGTTGTGTCTCTATATAACGAAATTCAGCTACAATATCTTCATTCTTCGGATATAGCTGTTCTAAATCACGCACACAGGCAGAAACTGCATTTTCCACAGAATATCCAGCCTGTACCGCCACACTCATAGAATTCAATGCATCCCGAAACTGATAATTAAGGCGCCGTTTTCTTTCTCTGATCATCTGTTTCTTCTTCCACCTCAGAAAGAACACAGAAACCGGAACCACAAGCAACATTACCCAAGGTGTTTGATAGAATAAATAATCTACAGCACCACACAATGCTGCACTTTCTCCTATATATTTCAAAATTTCTTTCTGAGAATATCTGTATTTTCCATAATCAACTTTCTGCCTGATCATAATTTTACCCCCGCCCGTTCCAGTTTTTCTCTGTGCAGGAGGGGCTCCACAGGCACCAGACCACACCCATCCTGCCATTGATACAATGGTTGTATCCTGATTTCACCATCCGCATACGCACATACTTCTGAAACTTCCAGAAGTTTTCTTGATTTGTCGCGCATACGTCCCAGATGCACCAGAATATCTACGCCAGAGGCGATCTGCCTTCTTACCGCCTGAAGCGGCAGATCCAGTTCCGCCATCAATGTCATTATTTCCAGTCTGGCCAGCATATCACGGCAACTGTTTGCATGAGCTGTTCCAAGACTGCCTTCATGCCCGGTGTTCAGTGCCTGAAGCATATCCATAGCTTCCCCGCCCCGTACTTCTCCTACGATTATTCGATCCGGTCTCATACGAAGTGCAGACTTAATAAGATCTCTTATACTTACTCCCGGTGCTCCGTTTATGGTCGCTGCCCGGGCTTCAAGGCGCACCAGATTTGCAATTCCCTGAAGCTTCAGTTCTGCATTATCCTCAATAGTGATAATCCGTTCATCTTTTGGTATGTACTCTGACAAAGCTCCCAGAAATGTGGTCTTCCCACTTCCCGTTCCTCCTCCAATTACAATCGAATACCGGGCCCTTACCAGTTTTTCCAAAAAGGACGCGCACTCTGGGGTTATACTTCCCAGTTCAATCAGCTTTTCCATGGTAATAGGAGTATCTGGAAAACGCCTTATTGTCAGAATTGGACCATTTAATGCTATCGGAGCCACAACCACATTGACTCTGGCGCCATTTTCCAGTCTGGCATCTACTATAGGAGATGATTCATTCACAATGCGATTGCATTTTCCCACTATCTGTTGTATCACATCCTCCAGCTTTTCCTGATCTGTAAAAGACTTCGGCCACCTTGTCAGTTTTCCTTTTCGTTCTACGAAAATAGAATCCGGACCATTCACCATAATCTCAGTTACAGTTTCATCTTCGATCAATTCCTGTAATACATCAAGCTTCCTGACGGAATAAAACAGTTCCTGGCGAAGCTGCACTTTTTCTTTCAGGCTCACTCCTGATTCCCGCAGAGTATTTACGATCAGCTCATCAATCGTTTCCAGAATTTCCTGGTCTGTAAGTTCCCGGTAAACATCCAGCTTCTCCATGAGCATTTGTCTCAGTTTGCGAAAGATTTCCTGACTCATTCCTTTTCCTTTCTCAGAATTTCCCTGACATAATCTCCAAGTTCACTCCACAACAGCCCTTCAATATAATTCTCCGGTGCCACGTTTCCTCCATGAAAAGGTGGGCGTACCTTTACAGTTCTGGTAAGAATCTGCGGATAATCCCAGATTCTTACCAGGTTTTCGAATTGGGCAATCTTGGATATGGATACCGGATCAGACAGCACTGGCATATAAATTCTCCGGCACATATCCAGAACTTGAAAAGTCCCATCCACTGCCCCTCCAATATCCAGAATCACAAATTCATAATTACTGTGAAGCACAATCTCCTGTATCAGTTTTTCCCAGTCTTCCCATGCAGTTCCTCGTATATCCTCTGGCGTACGTACAGGCGGAATGAAATCCAGATTGTTTATTGTCTGTACCATACTGTTCATCTTATAAATCAGATTTCCATTTTCCTGCCGTACAAAATAAAGAAGATCACTTAAATTCTGTGCGAACCCTTTTCCCAACATTTCTTCAAAACCGGAGTATTCCTCCAGATTCAGATAAAGAACGGCTCTTTCTTTTGCCAGAATCTGTCCTAATGTAAGTGCAAACGATGTTTTCAGGCAACGCCCCAAAGGAGAATATACTGCATAAATTTCCGTGGTCTTTTTCAGTACAGGAAAAACAGCCGGGGCTACTGCTTTCTCGGCTCCGTAACACGCCATCACTTCCCGCACAACATCTGAAGAGGCCTGATATTTATACACACTTGGATAACGGTCCAGATCCGGTGGGTGCACGCCTTCCGAAAGTATAACAATTTTACCAATTTCCAATTCCTGTACCTGACGGCACATAGCCTTCTGGGAAATCAGCAGCAACTCTATGTGATTCATTTTCCCATAGGCGATCAGACTCTCTACGTTGGTAAATGCCTGAATCTCAAATGGGATATTTTTCTTATGATTAAGATAATCCATAAAATTCAAGGCATAATCCACCTCAAGATCACAGACAGCAAAAATATTCTTCTTCAATAGACACCTCCCGCATAAAGCAATGCACTTAAAAATATAGGAACTGTGAAATGAAAGTTTTCCAACGGCATACCGCTTTTGTAATAGGGTTCTCTTTTTCCTGTTTTGAAATAAGCACTGATGTAATGTAATAAGTAAAGAATTCGCTGGCAGACAATGCCGCTTGAAATCATAAGAGCAGCTGATATGACAGCTCCAATCAGAAAGGAATAGGAAATGCAATTGAGAATTTTCGTCGGTCCGATCATGCTTCCAATAACACTCAAAAGCTTGATGTCTCCGGCTCCCAGCATTCTGAATATGAATAAAATTCCCAGAATCAGTATCGGTACCAGCAGACCGCATATCCAGGTTCCAAGACTGCTAACATCCATTTTCCATATTCGCGTAAACAAACTGACCAGTACACAAAAAAGCAGCCAGCCATTGTCTACCTTCGCTCTCTGAATATCCATCAGAGCGGCACAGCCTGCCGCTATCGCAGGAAATATTCTGTAAAAAAGCATAGACGTACCATCCCTTCTTTTACATAGTGTTCACTAATAACAGGAGGCTATCTTGAAGTATTTTAGAGCCTGTTTGAGAAAGGCTTTCTGTATTTTATCTTTCGTAGAATAGGGAATAGTCAATCTGAAAAGATGACCTTCGATACCAGATGACTTCTGGTGAGTCTTATTATAGGTGCTCCATCACCATTTGTCCAGTCTTTTTTTTACAAATTTTTCTAAAAAAACTATAAACCTTTTTGTTCTTGCAGTATAATATTAACGGAGGTAAAATTATGACAATATTAACATGTCTTGGTGACAGCATCACCGATTGTGATCACTGCTTTTCCAGAGATTCCCTTGGCAATGGCTATGTGAAAATACTGTCAGACCGTTTTGAAAGGGACGACTCAGACTATCAGGTGCGCAATTATGGCACTGACGGCTTTACTATAAACAGACTTCTGCAGAGAATTCAGGGTGATTCTGATTTTACAAGTGATATTATAACAATTTTAATCGGAATCAATGATATTGGATTAATAATAAATACGGACAGAACACCGTTTCAGCAGAGGAATATGCTTGTTTCTTTTTACAAATGTTATGCAAACCTTATAACAATATTAACAAAATCAAACTCGCGTATTATTTTAATGGAGCCCTTTCTTTTTCCCTGGCCTGCCTGTTATAGAACCTGGCTTCCTTTTCGCCAGAAAATATCACAAATGATCCACCAGCTATCAGAACAGTTTCAAATTCCTTATCTTACATTGCATGAGGAATTGAATGAAAAGGCGCGTCGTTATGGATATTCAGAAATTACTACAGATGGGATTCACCTTACTGAGCAGGGACAAAAATTTCTGGCAGACAGATTGTATAAATTAATTTGCGGCTATTCACCGTACTAGTACATCGTTTTCGAAATAACTATACCACTCACTTGTCTGTGAATCCGATTGCACAGGTATAAAAGCCTCGGCGTAGCCCGCTACGCCTGCGTTTTTATACCTGCACACTCGAATTCACATCCTACGCGATTGGTATAGTTATTTACGAAACGATGTACTAGAGCGTGTTTGAAAAAGGCTTTCTGCAAGATGTGTAAAAAGCAATCTGTCTTATAACAGACTATTTTCAGTTGCATTGCTGGATACAATTATGTATAATGACCCTAAACTTATAAAAGAAGGTTTTTTTATGGATAAAATCATTAAAGAAATTGAAGATATGTCACTAAATGCATGGCCCTCCCATAAAATGGAGCTTTATGATGGATGGATTCTCCGTTTTTCCTATTTTTATACACATAGAACAAACAGTGTGGAGCAGTTCGGAACTTCTACCCTTTCCTGGAGGGAAAAGGTTTCTTTCTGCGAAGCAGAGTATGCCCGACTGGGCAGCCCTGCAATTTTTAAGATCAGTCCTCTGGTTTCTCCGGATTTTGATTATCTTCTGGAAAACCGCAACTACGAAATCCAGCATACAACAAATGTTATGGCAGCCTCACTGGATGGAGCAGATCTTTCTGCGCCTTGCGATCTGGTAACTCTTACTGACGATATTCCAGATATTTGGATTGAAAGTCTTTTTGATCTGAAAGGCACCATTAATCCTGTTCACCGTGCTGTAGTTCCATCCATGTATCATGCCATCGTAAAAGACACCGTATGCGCCTCCATCTGGAGTAACGGAAAAATTATTGCAACCGGGCTTGGAATTCTGGATCGAAATTATATTGGATTGTACGCTATCCATGTTCGCGAAGATTTCAGACACAAGGGTTATGCTCGTCAGATTTGTACTGCGCTTCTAAAAGAAGGAAAAAAGAAAGGCGCAACTAAGGCCTATCTTCAGGTAGTAGAGGGAAACACTCCCGCACGTAATCTTTATGAATCACTTGGACTTCATTATCTCTACACCTATTGGTTCCGGGTTCAGACACATACAAACTGAAAACTTTTCAGAGCATGTTTAAAAAAGGCTGCGATCAGTGTTTATCCTGATCACAGCCTTTTATTTGGGAATCGTATTTTTTGACTTATTCAACAAGTTGATTTCTCAAACAATCAACTTTCCAGTAAGTGCATTGCTTCATAATCCATCTTATGCCATATTATTTAATTTTGGGTTTTGTATATAATTCAGATCCTGGACTGCTGCCATTTATACGGTCTTCTTCTCCAGCTTAGCAGGTCTTATGTTTCCTACAACCATGCCTGTAAGCGGGCTGAAATAAAGAAGACTGGTAAGTACGCAGTAGATTGGAGTCATGATTGCAAACTGTACAAGACGTCCTGGCATAATTGCATAGAAGTTTGCTCCGATCATTACCAGTCCTGCAGTGGTCAGTCCAAGTGTTCCCACTACGCCAGAGACTGCAATTGCGACACACATAACAACAGTCTTTACTTTTCTGTTCTTTTCAGCCATTAGTTTTCCAGCCAGTCCGGGGATCACACCCCAGGCAACTGCAGATAAAGTGATCAGTGGATTAACTCCATAGCCTTTCATAAAACATCCAATGATATCGGCAACAGCACCTTCTACGCCACCAGCTACAGGCCCCATCCAAAGACCTGCCAATACAGTGGCAACCGTTCCCAATGTAATTCGATATACACCAAGATCAATTACCAGAACGCGTGACAGCACAAGCTGGATTGCTACCAGCAGTGCAAGGAATACAAGAGTCTTAACACTCCATGTCTGTTTGTTTTTATGCATAAAAAAAACACCTCCATAATGATTAAAATAACAGAGTAGTTACCATAAATAATAATCCCTCCACATTATGAGATGTTCTCACATGTAGCAACGGGTGCGGAAAATATATCGTAAACAGTCCTGCTGCTTTTCGTTTCACGGCGACTCCCCAGCCAATGAACACTTGACGCATAAATTCCTACTTCGCTATTATTTATTTAAAATGATTATAGCACAAAATATAGAAATTTCAATATGTATTTGTTATAATATTCACATAAATAAATTAATCGTTACTGTTCACTGACAAATGTTTGTGCATACTCTCCTCTTTTTCGCATATTCTAAGAATATCTTCCCTTATATAGGAAAAATATTTGACAAAAAGGAGTGTTTCTATGAGTATAAAATCCACAAACAAATCATCTTGCCAAAAACAGCCGCCACTACAAAATCCTTATAATGTTTTTTATAATAATTACATGAATACAAATGCCACTACAGAATGTACAGGACTTGGCTATCGTATGCCAGATAACTCGGAGGAATGGAATGCATGCCGAGAGGTTTTCGATTTTCTTCCTGTACCATTTCCGGATTCGGAGGATACAAAGCAACAATGAAAAAGTTCACAAAACTATTACTCGGCTCTTTGGTACTATTCTCTCTGTCAGGATGTACTGCCGGTGATATGATCACCAGCTATACTTCTACTTCTGATCAGAGTGAAGCCACCTTACAGAACACTTCAGAAACACCCAAACAGCGTGTTTATATGGATGAAATCAAAGGAACCCTTAAGGATTTCACCGGTGCCACCCTGACTATGGAAAATCAGGAACAAACTTACGTTTTTGATCTTTCTGAAGCAACTTTGGAATGCGAAGATGGCATGATCACTGGAGATGAGATCAGTGTCATTTATGAAGGCCAGCTTTCTAACAAGGATACCAGCACTGTAAAAGCATTGAAAGTAGTAGACGACTTTCACAAAAAGAATCAGCTGGAAGTACGAAAGGCCTATGGGGAAGTACAGAGTTTGACCTCAAATACCATTACCATAAAAAATAAAAAGGGAAAAACAGCCACCTATCCAATCACTGGAACTGAACAATATTATCAGAATGGCATCCGCACCGGTGTATGGGTATACATTCATTTTAAAGGCAAGTTTGCTTCCAGTCAGGATACCCAAAGTTCTTCTCTTAATGCCAGTCATCTGAAAGTACTAAGCATTTCAGATATTGATCCGCTTACACTTCCAGATCCAACACCAACACCAGATCCTGCACAAGTTTCTGCCGATGACTCAGCAAAAGAACAGCAGATTCATGCAGAAATTCAGAATATTTCCCTGAATACGCTCACAGTTCTTCCCTCTGGCTCTGACAGCACAATAAATGTGGACTTGTCTCAGATTCCTTCTTACTTTAAAGGTGGAACAGCACCAGGCTCCTATGTAACCATAACTTGCACTGGACAATTTCAGGGAAATTCACTGGATGGTGTTACTGTTACAGCAGTCACCGGTGATGATCCGGATTCTCTTGGAAGCCGGGAAATTACCAGCTCAGTCAGCGGTACAATTATAGGCCATACAGCAAATACCGTCACACTTCAAACTGGCGATGGCGCAACCATAACCTGCTTTACAGAAGGGGCAAAGGATACCTCCACCAGTAATATGGAATCCGGCGCAGGTATCTGCATTACCTTTGATCCTACAAAATCCAAAAATTCCAACATTTATACATCTATCAAGATTCAGGACGCCTGAAGGTGTCCTGAATCCTTTTCTCTCCATCTGCCAGCCAGGCTCTCACATCCCCGGATTCTCCCAGAATGTCCATAAATGCCTGGTATTCATCCATTAAGCCCTTCCCATGTAAGACCATATAAGCTCCTGCATCACTTCCAAGAGCCACCTTTGCTCGGTACTTGTATGCCAGACGAAGGTTCTTTGCGGCCAGTTCTATAATAGGATCAAGCACTGATTCCTTATATCTTCCACATCCACGAAGATTTCGAATTGTCACAAGAGTAGGAACCCATACACTATCACTGTCAGCTAATTCTCTGATTGTTTCCGGATCAATATAATTTCCATGTTCTACTGAATCCACACCAGCTTCCACAGCTGCCTGTACACCATAAATTCCATTGGTATGGCTCATCACCGCCATCCCTTCTTCATGGGCAATATGTACCATCTCGCAGACTTCCTTCCTGTCTAAAGGCGTTCCGGTAATCTGTCCATGGTTATTAAAATCCAGAAGTCCTGTGGTCATAATTTTAATAAAATCTGCCCCTTTGTTTTTCGCTTCTTTCAAAAGGACATGGTATTCTTTCATAGTGTCAAAACCTTTTCCCACGATAGAGCCATAGTGTCCATTTTTATGGATGGCAAAAATAGGAGTACGATAATCAATTCCATATTCTGGTGCCAGTTTCCTGGCTCTTTCCGATACTCCTAATGCATCTCCACCATCTCTTACAAAGACAATCCCCAGCTCTTCATAAGCTTTCAAATGTTTCCGTATCACTTCATCGTTTACATGATCCTTATGAATAGAAATTGCATCTTTATAATTCAGTCCATCCATGATCAGGTGCGCATGACACTCTCCAAACATTTCTTCCTATAACACTGATTATCTTGAAAAATAATTCAGCTTTTCCTTTCTTCCGCAGAGCGTGTTTGAAAAAAGGACTTCTGCAAGATGTGCGTCACAATTTGTGGGAGATTTTGTCCGGAGGAGGGCATCGTAGCGGGCTATGACAACCGAATTCGGGCAAAATATACCGCAAAGTGGGGCGTACATATTGTGGGAATGCTTTTTCAAACACGCTCTAATACGGATTTTTTTCAATCCTCTTTTATTATTTATTGCAACTATTCAGCGGGTGCTATTCCGCAAGGTGCTTTTGCGAAGGAACTGAACAACTGCTATTTATTTTCGAAAAAGGCTCGAATTTCTTTCTCGGAAGCCTGCACAGACCCCTGTACAAAGAAAGGCTTACCGCCTCCCCTGCCATTCAATACTGCATTCATCTCTTTTGTAAACTGACGTAAGTCTCCGTCTTTTTCTCCCATAGCATACTTATAGCTTCCATCTGCATTCCTGGAGAATACTGCACAACGCCCCTTACAGACCTGTAAAATTGCATCTGTAAGCTTCTGAACGCTTCCTGCTTCCATTCCTTCCTGGAATAAAAGCACATTCTCTTTTTCTTTCCATTTAGCAGCTTCGCCAACGATAAATTCTTCTTCTAACGCATGTACTCTTCCCTTCAGAGCAAAATTTTCATCCTGAAGCCTTGCTACCGCTGACGCTGTTTTGTCCATTTTCGCAGACAGCTTCACGGAAATCTGACGATTCTGTTCATTTACCATATTCAGATAATCAAGCACTCGCTTACCTGACAGCATTTCCATACGAACCCCCTCACGGAATTTCACCACAGAAAGCAACTTCACCATTCCAATTTCTCCAGTACGCGTCACATGAGTTCCGCAGCATGCGCAGGTATCTGCTCCTGGAAAGCGCACAATACGAACCCATCCGGAAAGCTCTTTCTTGCTTCTGTAATCCAGATTTTTAAGTTCCTCCTCTGTAGGATAAAAAATCTCAACTTCCTGGTTTTCCCAGATAATCTGATTCACTTTCGCTTCGATTTCGGCCATTTGTTCTTCATCCAGCATTCCGTTGAAATCGATGGTGATCACATCGCTTCCCATGTGGAATCCCACATTGTCATATCCAAATGCTTCGTGTACCAGCCCACTTACAATATGCTCTCCGGAATGCTGCTGCATAAGATCAAATCTTCTGCCCCAGTTAATTTTTCCTATTACATCCATACCGACTTCCAAAGGCCCATCTGTATAATGAATTAACTCTCCATCCTTCTCATGAACTTCCTTAACATTTATTCCGCCTAATATACCGGTATCACTGGGCTGTCCGCCTCCTTCTGGATAAAAAGCTGTCTGGTTTAAAATTATTTCATAGCCTTTCTTGCTCTCACGACACTCCAACACCTTGGCGGTAAATTCTTTTTTATATACATCTTCATAATATAACTTTTTTGTCTCGTACATAAATGCTCCTTCTTTCATAAATTAAACAGCAGGATTTATTTCTATCTTTTATTCACGAAACTGATTATAGTCTATTTATGCTCTTCCCGCAATTTTTATTTTTTCTTTGTATTTAGTCATTTCAGGACGTGTTCAAAATATGCCGCAATCTCCCACAAAGTGTGACGCACACCTTGCATAAAGCCTTTTCAAACACGCTCTAACCCATCCGATATCTATGAATTCTCTCATGCAAGCATGGCTCATTCATGGTTTCCATCCGGGACTTTCATAGTAAAAACACCTTGCAAAATAGTACCAGCTGAATAATTACAAAATTTTTATTTATTTTTGAAGAACTTTATCAGGCAGTCGCGTTATAATTAGAGAACGGACAGGAAGGAGGCTGATAACATTTCACAGGAAGAATATCTGGAATATCTGATTGACCAATACCAGAATCTGATATATTCCATATGTCTGAAATCAGTAGGTAATCCTTTCGATGCAGAAGACCTCACTCAGGAGGTATTCCTGTCTGCCTACAAAAGTCTCGCCCACTTCGATGGGCTTTATGAAAAAGCCTGGCTTAGCAAAATTGCAGTACGCAAATGCCTTGATTTCCTAAAAGCTGCCGGACGCCGTTCAATTCCAACGGAAGATATTTATTTCTCACAGCTTCCTGATCTGGAGAATCATTCTTCCCCAGAGGAACAGTATCTGCAGTCTGATTCGGAACAGCAGGTATTTCGGATATGCAGCGGCCTGAAAAGTCCTTACAAGGAAATTGCCATTGCTCATTTCTGTAAACAAATGTCCGTAACAGAAATATCGCAAAAAGAAGGCAAAAACCCTAAGACCATTCAGACACAGCTATATCGTGCAAAAAACATGTTGAAAAAAATGTTGGCAGAAAGGAGCGATTAAATGCATATCAATAGTAATGACCTGAATAATTTTCAAAATGAAGAGATGAACACTGATGAAATCATTGCATTTCTGGAACATATGAATCACTGCGACTACTGTCTTAACCAGCTTGTGGACGAATATACAGATCATGCATCCTCAGCTCCCGCCTATCTGAAAGGAACAATTATGGAACGTGTTACAGCTCCTGATATTCAGATACAGAAAACAGCAGCGGATGCCACCTATAAAATGCGGTTTTTCTATGAGGGGCTCCGCACTGTAGTCGGAGTCGTACTTGCACTGGTTATGTTGTTCAGCCTTGGGCAAATGGACTTCGTCTCGCCTCAGCTTCCGCAGTCCACAGCCAAATCATCTGAAACGCGCCGGGAAATTAGAACTTCATTACGTAATTTTTCAAATGGAATTACAGATGGAATCTCTGATGCTCCCCAGAAAGTTGTCAACTACATTAATTCTATTTCAAATACAATAACAAACGGAGGTAACTAACATGCAAAAACAAAAAAAGGGATTCCTGCTTTTTATCTCTTCCCTGATTCCTGGTGCGGGAGAAATGTATATGGGATTCTTTAAGCAGGGAATCAGCATTATGACTCTATTCTGGGCTATTATCGCAATTGCCGGAGGGCTTAATATCTCCTCTCTGGTTATCTTTCTTCCTGTATTATGGTTCTACAGTTTCTTCCATGTTCATAACTTGAAAGAACTGCCGGAAGAAGAATTTTACGCGATAGAGGATAACTATATTCTGCATCTTGACCGTATATTTCAGAATAATATCAGGCTCTCGCAAAAACATATTAAAATTGCGGCAATTCTCCTGATTGTTTTCGGAGTTGCTGTTTTCTGGAATGGTTTCCGTGATCTGCTCTTCTGGATTTTACCAAATTCTCTGGCTATTATTATACAGGATATCATGTACCAGATTCCTTCTGTTATCATTGGAATTCTGATCATCGTTGCCGGTTATCAGCTTCTTACAGGAAAAATCAAAAGCATCTCTCCTGACGAAAAAGCTGATTGTAAAAAAGATGTGTCAGAACATTATTGGCAGCCATATCGTCCTTATCAACAGCCTGTTGATAACAGCGCTCCACAAATGAATACAAAATCAGCACCTGCCTCAACAGTGTCTTCAACAACACAGCCAGATCAGAATGCGGATAATGTAATAAAGAATACCGATATCAAAATTTCGGATACTACTTCAGTTCAACCATTCATTACTGCTGAGCCAGACAATAATTCTGCAAAATAGAGTAACTATTCCAATAAAAGTCAGGTATCTGCCACATAATATTTCTAATAACTTTACCGCCGATAAATTTATTTTATCGGCGGTATTTTTATTGAGATTTCTCCAAAAGCCAGCTTACTCTGAGTGCCATCAGTCTCCTGAACCAGCAATTTCCCATCTGGACAAATCGCTAATGCTCTGGCACTTCTGCTGCTTTTATTATCTGTAATTGTAATTTCATTTCCCGGAACAATATTATGTTCCACGTATTCTTCTGACAATTTCAATTCCCGGGTTTCTTCCAGAAGATAGTTCACAATCTGCGCTGCAAGGCGGTTCCTGTCCGCAGTTCTGGAGGATTGTTCATCTTCGTAGATTCCTCCGGCAATTTCCTGAAGCTCTTTGGGGAATTGTTCCTGCTCAACGTACAAGTTCAGCCCAATTCCTACAATTGCAAATTCTATATTTCCACTTTCAAAATCTGTGACCGCCTCTGTAAGAATACCACAAACCTTACGGTTATCCTTGTACAGGTCATTTACCCATTTAATTCCAAGTTTTACACCGCATACTTCTTTCACAGCCTTATACACTGCAGTAGCTGCTGCAGTAGTGATCAGAAGACTGCCCTCCAGTGTCCCCTTCGGTTCCAGAATAACACTGAGATAAATCCCATTGCCTTTAGGAGAATAAAACTCCCTGCCTCTTCGTCCTCTTCCTGCTGTCTGCTCCATGGCAACAACAAAAGAGCCGTGTCCAGCCATTCCGCTCACAGCCAGCTGCCTGGCCTCCAGATTGGTAGAGCTGATTGCATCAAATATTTTTATCTCAACCTGTGGATCCTCCAGAAAAAGTCTGATTCCCTCTGCTGAAATCAGATTACTCTCTCTTGCAAGCATATATCCCTTATTCGGTCCGGCCTCAATGGGGTATCCTTCCTGGCGCAGACTGTTCACAGCTTTCCAAACTGCGGCTCGTGTACAGGAAAGCTCCCTGCCAATATCCTCGCCAGATAAAGTTTCACCTTTATGCTGTTCTAATAACTCCAAAAGTCTGGATTTAACCGTCATGCTTTTATCCTTCATAATTCTCCAGGGCTTTTCTTAAAAAATCCCGGTATTCTTTTCGCACATTCTCCGGTGAAATCACTCTCACGCTATTTCCAAGGGCAGCAAGCCAGCCATAAAACTGTGTACTTACATTCACCTGTACCCTGGTGACGGAGTGCTCATTGTCCTTGGACATGATCATAATATCCTGCCCAAATCGATCAATCATTACACCCACAAGATGGTTCTCAAATTCCAGATTAACTTTCTCTTCACGGCCTCCAAACATTCCAAAAGTACCGGCAGCAAATCTGGCACTGTCAAATTTCCGGAAGAGTTCGGCACCATTTCTTGCTTCATTCTCTGTAAAGATCTTCAACATTTTGTCTACGCGGTAATGCTTCACAATGCCACTCTTCTCATCGACTCCTATCAGATAATAATTACCATCCTGCCATATCATCTGCCATGGACTGATCTGATAGCGAGCTCCACCTTTCTTCAAATGTTTCTCCTTGGACACTGTCCATTCTGTATACTGGAAGCTGATCTGTCTGTTCTGTGAAATTGCTCTGTGTATCTCATCTACATTATAATAAATGCTCTCGTTTGTATTCTTCACCTGATCCAGTACGATTGCCTGCCGCTGTAGGTCTTTGGCCTGATAAATACTGGTAAGGTGCTCCAGTTTCTGGATCAACTGCCGCGATTTCCCAACAGTAAGAAATCTGGAAAACTGAACAGCATCTACAAGAAGCTTCAGCTCTGCAGTCTCAAACTCACGGCTTGCAAGATAAAAACCTGACGGTCTCTCTCTTCGATTCATAATATCCATTCCGAACACACGCAAAGTCTCTATATCGTCATATATCGTCTTCCGCTCTGCATGAATTCCCAGACTCTCCAGATAGGAAATCAGATCTTTCACACTCATGGGATGTGCCTCATCTGTTTTCTCAGAAAAGACTCGCATAAGATATAAAATTTTCAGTTTCTGCTGGAAAGATTTTGGCATATCCTTACTCCTATTTATCTGTCAATACTGCTACGACTCCAGAATATAATACCATAAAAGCAAAGAGCAGAGCAATAAGATCTGCACCATGAAAATCATAATTAAAGATCATAGCTCCCCCGATCATGAGCTCCAATGTAATAAAAAGTCCCAGTATCATGGCTGTGCTCCCGGAAAATTTCCTGCCGCGGCTCTCCTGTGTATCCTCCATATATCCCTCTGCAAGGGCAGCTCTTCTGCTGTTAATATTTCTGCCTGATTTCCACATAATATCTCCTCCGTTTCCCAAACTCCAATATCATCCGCCATCAAATACCGAACGTATTTTCCGAACATATTTTCTTCATGAGACTAGTCTACCACAATATCAGTCCTATAAAACGGTATGAATCCATCATTTTCGAATATCTGTTCGCTTTTTGAGTAATAAAAAAACGTCTGAACCTGTTTCAAACAGAATCAGACGTTTTCCTTTTTACAAAATCTAAATGAACATGTCTACAGGCTTATTTATTCGCTATACTTTCATAGTAGTTAATCCACAAACATGTTTTTACATAAATCCAGCGAACACAGAAGCGGCAATAACAGTAAGAAGTCCGGCAACGGCAATTGCCAGGCTGCTCATAGCACCTTCTACAGGACCAAGTTCCATTGCCTTAGATGTACCTATGGCATGGGCTGAAGTTCCAAGTGCCAGACCTTTCGCGATAGGCTCCTCAATTTTTGCCACTTTAAGGACTGCCTCCGCAATCACATTTCCCAGCACACCAGTGATAATAATAACTGCAACCGTGATCGTAACAAGTCCGCCAAGTTCTTCCGATACACCCATTCCAATGGCTGTAGTAATGGATTTCGGAAGCAGAGTAACATACTCCGAATGGGAAAGTCCAAACAGCTTTGCAAAAATCAAGACACTAACCATACTTGCAAGTACACCGGAAACAATTCCTATAACGACAGCTTTCAGATTCTTACGAAGCAGAGTAAGCTGTCTGTAAAGCGGTACCGCAAGACATACTGTAGCAGGAGTAAGCAGATAACTGATATACTGACCGCCTGCATTGTAGGTCTTATAATCCACCTGCATAAGCTGAAGCATTCCCATTACACATAGAATTGCAATCAAAAGAGGATTAAACAGCGCCATTTTAAACTTTTTCTTCAGCAAAAGACCGACCTCATATCCAGCCAGACTTAATGCCGCCCCGAAAAACAGGGAATTTTCTATAAAATTTATCATTTCTTATCTTTCCCCCTGTCCTTTCTGATCACAAACTGAGTACTGCGTCCAGTAACTACCATTACAATGACGGTTGTCAGAATTGTTATGAGCACAACAGGAAGCCAGATTGGCTGCAGATCACCCCACGCTTCCAAAAGTCCCACACCTGCAGGAACGAACATAACCGGCATAATTTCAACCAGAAAATCTGCTGCTTCCTCTACCTGCTCAAGTTTCAGAATTCCGCTTGCAAGTGCTCCAAGCATCAGCACAAGACCATATACACTGGCCGGTACCGGAAGAGGCAAAAGGATATGTAATCCCTCACCCAACGCTGAAACCAGCAAAATAATACAAAATTGCCTCAGATACTTCACTTTTTGTCTTCCTCCTCGCTGTCTCCACAAAGAAGTTCATTTGCAATTTCCAGATAAGGCTGAAGCTCCTCAAGAGAAGCCCTGCCATTTCGCTTCATCTTTGTAATCCCTGGATACTGTGCAGGGATGGATCTTGTCATATTTCTGTCACCGTAGATTTTCACCATATCTCCATTTTCCAAGGTATCCCCGGCAATTAATTTATCATTTTTGTTATAAATTCCTTCCTTGGGAATCGCTGCCTTGAAAACAGTTTTTTTATCCATATCTACGAATACCATTTCCTTCAGTATATCTCCGGCTTCCACATAAATAGCTCTTATGGCTTCATTTTCCAGACGGGCTTCCTCCTGTTTGTCTTTCTGTGCCTGTCTGGCAACCAGATTCCAGAACGAGCCGCCTACTACGCCAAAGATCACCAGAAGAATGACAATTCCTACAATGAATTTCACATCGATTTCTTTTTTCTCCACTGCAAATCCTCATTTCTTTCATGGCTTTTTCTTCTGCCCTATTATACATTATCTTGTTAAAATTGCAATGTCATCTTTCGACAATTCTCTCCCCTGTTTTTCCCAATTTTTCTACAACATAATTGTAAAACTGTGTTCTGGATATTCCTTTTTTCCACATTGCGACTGTTCAGAGCACGATTTTTTCCACCTGCCAGCTGCCGTTTTCCACGGTCATAACTGCCATGGTCACGTCTCCACCAAAGCGGCTTCTGCCGCAGCTTCCAGGGTTCAGCCACAGCCTTCCGTCAATTTCTTTTGCAAAATACTGATGACTGTGTCCAAAAATCACCACCTGGGTATCCCCTAACTCCCAGGCAACATCTTTCCTGTCATGAACCATAAAGAATTTCACATTTCCCACTGTAAAGTTCAAGCTTCTTCGCAGATTCTGTGCCCAGTATCCATCATTGTTTCCTCGCACTACATATAAAGCGCCCAATGATCTTATAGTATCCAGAAGCTCCGGTCTGTCCACATCTCCAGCATGAAAAATGCAGTCACAGGACTGTAATATGTCCAGAACTTCTGTCCGTAAAAGACCATGTGTATCTGAAATAATTCCAATTTTAATTCTCTTATTTTCTATCATTTCACCGTTCCTTATACCACATTCATCTATATTTTTTCAAAAAACAGCCTTTTCCTCAAAACAGACAGATTTTCCCATACTCGCCGTCAAATCCAGGTTTACAGATTACTTCTCTGTTTCTAAGTTTCCGAATGCCTGAAGCAATCATGTGACTACTTTCTTTCTCAATATCCGCAATGGGAATTTCCCTTAAAATATCAAATTCATTTCCCAGTTTCTGAAGCATCTTTTCATATTCACCAGTGACTGTTTTGGTGGTTACAGCCTTTCCAACACAGGCAGAAATCACCTCAGGAAGAGGTACAATGCTCTCAAAAGGTCTGGCATTTTTTCTCACAAACCCATTTTCTCTATCAGCCAGATCCATAATTCTGTGATTCACTCCCATAGTCAGTTTTTTCCCGCATACAGGACATATTCCATGATACTTTTCTGCTTCTTCCGGGCTCAGACAGATGTGACATTTTCTGTGTCCGTCATAGTGATATTTGCCCTCTTCCGGGAAAAATTCCAGTGTTCCAAGAAGACCTTTTCCATATTGTACAGCACCATAAAGTCCCTGATAGGACAATTCAATGTCCAGTAAGTTAGCCTCTCTTCCAAGCTTTGATGGAGAATGTGCATCTGAGTTTGAGATCAGCTGAAGTCCATCAAGTGCAGATAAACGCCAGTTCATAGGTGGATCTGAAGATAATCCCGTCTCCACAGCATGAACATATGAAGTAAGATCTTCAAAACATTCTTCCATGGTATCAAACCCTGAGGCGGCACCAAAAAGTCCGAAGTGGGGAGTCCAGATATGTGCTGGAACCAACATTCCATCGGCACAGTTTTCCAGTAAAATTTCCAGAAGATCGTGACAATCAAGTCCCAGTATTGGCCTTCCATCTGAGTGAATATTTCCAATCTTTTCCAGTCTCCCAGCTATTTTATCTGCTTCTTCAAAGCCGGATAAAAGAAGTACATTATGCACCTTGCGGCACTTTCCATTCTTCTTATAGATAGAACTGATCTCCCCTGTAATTACGAAACGGGGAGCTCCCCCAGGAAGCATTTTCGCCTCTTCCAGCACATATTCATCTCTTAACCGATACAGTCCACTTTCTGCCGGAACCAGCTTTTCTTTCAGTTCCTCCCGCCAGGCAGGATGGGTAAAATCACCGGTTCCCACTAAAGAAATTCCTTTTTTTCTTGCCCACAGATCCAGATATTCCGGGGTTCCAAGCTTGCTTGTTGCCATGGAATATCTGGAATGAATGTGAAGATCTGCGATTATTTCCACTTAATTAACTCCATTTCCGTCATTTATATTTTGATTTGCAACTGCTCAAAATTCTCAAAACTATAGAAAAAAACACTTTCCAATGTGTTCTTTTTATTTCTTTTTATACCAGTTTGTAATCCATTTTCCTGCTGCTGTCAGATTCTTTGAGGACCATTTTCCTGTATTACTGCAGCCGGATTTTATAAATGCAGAGCTTTCTGCCTTATTTGACAGGCTCCATGCCATATAGCTGATATTGTTTTTATCCAGGAAAGTCAGCCACTTTTTTGCTTCAGCTTTATCAAGTCCACCATTTCCAGAAGCATCACAGATACTAAACTCGGATACAAATAACGGCAGTCCTTTATCAAGGGCAGCCTGTGCTTTATCTCTCAGCCATTCCTTATGTGTTGCTGCGTAAAAGTGCAGGGTGTACATTACGTTTTTCCTGTATTTCTTACTAACCGGGGAAAGCGCAGCCTGATCTACATCCTGTGACCAGTTGGGCGTTCCTACCAGAATCACAGCTTTTTTGTCATAGGTGCGGATACCTTTTATAATCTTTTCAGCGTATTTTTTTATTGTACTCCAGGATGTTCCTCCATTTGGCTCATTACAGATTTCGTAGATCACATTGGTATTATTTTTGTATTTTTTTGCCATTTTTTTGAAAAACTTCAAAGCTTCTTTCTGATTTTGCTGAGGGTTTCCATCACTTAAAATATGCCAGTCAATAATCACATACATACCTGCATTTGTGGCATATTTTACACCGTTATCAATACACGCTTCCAGCTTACGCCGATTGGATGCATCCCCGGTACAATAGCCGTTATATTCAGCAGTATACATGGCAAGACGCACTGCATTTACCTTCCAGTTTTTCTTCATAAAAGTAAATGCACTTTGATTTACATACTCTGGATACCAGGACAGACCATGGGTGCTGATACCTCTAAGCTGTACTTTTTTCCCACTGCTGTTTACAAGCTGTGTGCCTTTTACCTGTAATCTGGGAAGCTTGGACGCAGCCGCTACCGGTACACAGAATGCACATAAAAATACGATTGCAATAAGCAAACCGAACCATTTTTTTCCTTTTTTTCTCATTAAAAACCCTCCTCCATTAATCTCCAGCCGTTGTCTTTTAGCCACTTTTGTCTTTCCCGGTAATCTGGAAGGATCTTCTCAACTTCTTTCCAGAATGCCTGGGAATGATTCATTTCCCTACGGTGGCAAAGCTCATGGACCACCACATAATCCAGCACCTCAGGAGGTGCCAGAATTAACAGCCAGTTAAAATTCAGTTTTCCATTTGCGGCACAGCTTCCCCATCTTGTTTTCTGTTGACGCAGGGTAATTTTCCCATAGCTTACCCCTAACTTTTCTGCATAATATGCCACTCGCCTTGGAATTACCACGCAGGCTTTATTCTGCAGATGCTGTCTTTCCAGGGCAGACAGCTTTTGTACGTTCTCCTTCTGTGCATCTCTTTTCTGGATTTTTTCCAGATTTTTCAGGATCCATTCTTGTTTTTCTTCCACAAATTTCTGAATTTTTGCTTCGGAAAGACGGAGAGGCGCGCGTACAACAACACTGCCATCAGCCTTAATTTCCAGGCTCATGGTTTTGCGGCTGCTGCGGATGATCTGGTAAGAAATCTGAGAGCTCAGCATAGGATTTTCTCCATGTAAGCGTTCATCTGCTGCTCCAGTATTTCCATCTTTTCTCTGGTGTCTTTATCCTTATATTCCAACCGCTTTATAATCCTGGAAATATAATTCTTTTCTTTCATGATCTGCCATGTTTCCTTAAAATTCAGGTCATAATACTGCGCTGCATAGGACACCCAGTAATCTACGGACGTAATCCGGTCAGGAGATGAAACTGCCTCTTTTCTCAGGCAGGATTCCCATACCTTTGGAGATATTTTGCCCTCTCCGGCATGCTCCTGAGGGACACCGATCATAGCCTCCACAGAATCCACCAGCTTCACTCTGCAATTGTCCAGCTTGTCTGCATCGCGGATCATTTTTGCGTGGAAAAGAGTTCTTTCGTCCTGAATTCCTTCCAGCCTGAAATCACTGTGTCTGGCAATTGCCACGCGAATGAGCTCATCATAGCTTCGGTCTTCTATGAATCTGCTGATCATCGGATTTTCTCCCTCAAATAACAGTTGTACACCGAATGCAGCGTGATCCATAGTGTCCGGTGAAAAGCTGTTATAAAGACGAAGCTGTTGGAATCTTCCAATATCGTGAAGCAGGGCAATAAGCTCCGCAAGCTGTTGGTCTTCCTCATTCAAATGCATTCTGTGACCAATTTCACGAGCACTTTTTACCACCCCATATGTGTGAATGATTTTTAATTTTATCTTTTCATCTTCTCTG
Source organism: Ruminococcus sp. J1101004sp1_RTP21198st1_B9_RTP21198_201120 (assembly GCF_040924245.1). NCBI lineage: Bacteria > Bacillati > Bacillota > Clostridia > Eubacteriales > Oscillospiraceae > Ruminococcus > Ruminococcus sp. J1101004sp1_RTP21198st1_B9_RTP21198_201120. The sequence goes on from NZ_JBCOMI010000002.1 coordinate 63,588, forward strand.
TCATATCCATTTAAATAATCCTCGAAAACGCCTCTTGCATGTTTAAAATCTATCTTCAAAATGCCTTCCTTTCCGCTGTATCTTTTGCACATCCAGAGCGAATATTAAGTAACCGCTTTTGTCAATGTGCAGATACTGAACAGCAGCTCTTTTAATCCTTATTATAAACCACCTGGTTTTCTTTTCCAATAAAAGCGTCAGATTTTCGAAAATTTCTACAGACTTGCGAAGGTTTGACGCATAACGTATAATACAAGACAATGATAACATATATTAATTATAAGCAAACAAATTTCGCTATTGTTTACATTTCGTTACGGTTCACTGGTAACGTTCCGCGAGGCGTTTTTGTGAACAAAGTTCATAGATAACACAATTCTGCATGCTTCGTGAAGCTTGTGGATAATACTCATTTTCAGGGAGGATGCCATGGCAGATAAAATACCTGATATTTCACCAAACGTAGACGAAACCATGAAGGAGCTTGAAACCCATGGTTCTTTTGAGCTGCCAGTAGAAACTTATACAGATAATTGTGAGATTTTCCGCTCCTTATACAACCACTGGCATAAAGAAATGGAGATCATCTGTATTGACAAGGGAAACGGGCTTGCAAGGCTTAACCGGGAAACACTGCGTCTGAAAGAGGGAGATCTTCTCATTGTCAACAGCGGTGTTCTGCATGGAATCAAGTCAGATTCCAGACATATTTTATATTACAGAAGCGTGGTGTTTGACCTTAGCTTTCTGGCGGGTCCTGCAGGGGATCTCTGTCAGGAAAAAGTAATCTCCCTGCTTATGGAGAACCGGGCAGAATTCACCCATCTGATCACTCCTGCCAATGAAAATTATAATAATATTTTCCATCTTTTCTGCGAGATCCATAAATGCCACAAGGAAAAACCGCCCTTCTATTATATGAAGCTGAAAGGACTTTTCTATGGGCTTTTTTATGAAATGCTGGCAGGAAATTACATCATTACTACAGATGCCGAACAGAACAGGAATCTTTTATCTGTAAAAAAGGTCCTGGACTATATCAGTGCCCATTACCGTGAGCCTCTGTCTGTAAAGGAACTGTCCGGTCTTTCCAATTACAGTGAATTCTATTTTATGAAGCTGTTCAAACAGTATACCGGAAAAACAGCAGCAGCCTACCTGAATGACTACAGACTTGAAAAGGCAAAGTCCCTGCTTTTGCATACAGATGCATCTGTGACGGACATTGCTCTAGATGTAGGTTTTAACAATACCAGTTATTTTATAAAAAAATTTCAGGAAGCCAATCAGCTGTCCCCTCACAAATTCCGCAAAAAAATGTCATAACAGAACAGTTTTGTTGTATTTTTCTAAGAGATGCATATGCTAATATAACACCATCGAACAAAGGTGATGTCCACGGCATCAGGCATACCGGTGGATTTCAAACGAGCATCATTCACACGCTCTCGAAAGGAGAAAATAATTATGAAAGCTTTAGAAACTATGATCCAGAACATGTTCCACAAAGACTGCGCAGCATGTACCGACCAGGAAGTATACGAAGCACTTCTCACCTATACAAAAGAGCAGTTAGCTGCAAAAGGCTATCACGATGGCAAGAAAAAAATTTACTATATTTCTGCCGAATTTCTCATTGGTAAGCTTCTTTCCAACAATCTGATCAATCTTGGAATCTACGATGAGGTTGCAGAATTTCTGAAAAAAAATGGCAAATCTCTTGCAGAAATTGAATCCGTTGAGCCGGAACCATCTCTTGGAAATGGTGGTCTTGGACGTCTGGCTGCATGTTTCCTGGATTCTATTGCAACACTTGGACTTCCTGGAGAAGGTATTGGTCTGAATTACCATCTTGGACTTTTCAAACAGGTTTTTGAAGACAATCTTCAGCATGAAGTACCGAATCCATGGATCACTCCTGATTCCTGGCTGACTGCTACAGATGTAACTTATATGGTTCCTTTCAGAGGTTTTTCCTTGAAATCTACCATGTATAGTATTGATGTTGCAGGCTATGAAAACAAAGCGATCCACCTTAATCTTTTTGACATTGATCTGGCAGATGAGTCCATGGTTCATGATGGAATTACCTTTAACAAAAAGGATATTCTCCACAATCTGACACTGTTCCTGTATCCGGATGACAGTGATGAAGATGGACGTAAGCTTCGTGTTTACCAGCAGTATTTCATGGTCAGCAATGCCGCTCAGCTGATTCTGGATGAGGCAGTTTCCAAGGGAAGCAACCTTCATGATCTGGCTGATTATGCTGTCGTTCAGATCAACGACACTCACCCAAGTATGATCATTCCTGAGTTCATCCGCCTTCTTGGTGAGCGTGGAATTGACTTTGATGAAGCTGCTGAAATCGTTTCCCATGTATGTGCATATACCAATCATACAATTCTGGCTGAGGCACTTGAAAAATGGCCAATCCATTATCTGGAAGACATTGTTCCACAGCTGGTTCCGATCATCCGCAAGCTGGATGAAAAAGTAAAAGCCAAATATCCGGCTGAAAATCTTGCTATTATTGACAGCAATAATCTGGTTCATATGGCACATATGGACATTCATTATGGCTTCTCAATCAATGGTGTTGCAGCCCTTCATACAGAGATTCTGAAGAACTCCGAGCTGCATCAGTTTTATGAAATTTATCCTGAAAAATTCAATAATAAGACCAATGGTATTACTTTCCGCCGCTGGTTAATGTATTGCAACCAGCCACTGACCAAGTTTATTTCTTCACTTATTGGAGAGGGTTATAAGAAAGATGCCGATGAACTGAAAAAGCTTCTGGCTTACAAAGATGACCAGAAGGTTCTGGATCAGCTGCTTGAGATCAAGACAAATGCAAAGAAGATCTGCAAGGATTTTGTTCTGGAAAATACTGGCATCGAGATTGATGAAAACAGTGTTTTTGATATCCAGATCAAGAGACTTCATGAGTATAAACGTCAGCAGTTAAATGCTCTTTATATTATTTATAAGTATCTGGAAATCAAAGACGGAAAGAAACCGGAAAGACCGATTACTTTCATCTTTGGTGCAAAAGCAGCTCCTGCTTATTACATTGCAAAAGATATCATTCATCTGCTTCTGACTCTGGAAACCCTGATTCAGAATGATCCGGACGTAGCACCTTATATGAAGCTTGTTATGGTGGAAAACTACAATGTAAGTGCTGCTGAAAAACTGATCCCTGCCTGCGATATTTCCGAGCAGATTTCCCTGGCTTCCAAGGAGGCAAGCGGTACCGGAAACATGAAGTTTATGCTGAATGGTGCTATTACTCTTGGTACTATGGACGGAGCAAATGTTGAGATCAGCGATCTGGTTGGCAAGGATAATATTTATATCTTTGGTGAGTCCAGTGATGAAATTATCAAGCATTATGAGAAGATGGATTACAATTCCAGAGCAATTTATGAGGGAGATGCTGATATTAAAAAGTATGTAGATTTTATTGTCAGCGAGCCGATGCTGAAGCTTGGTAAAGAGGAACATCTGAGAAACTTCTATAACGAGCTTTTGAATAAAGACTGGTTTATGACTTTGCTGGATCTCAAAGATTATATTAAAGTTAAAGATCAGGTATTTGCAGATTATGAAGACCGTAACAGCTGGGCAAAGAAAATGCTCGTAAATATCGGAGAAGCCGGATTCTTCTCTTCTGACAGAACCATTGAGCAGTATAATAAAGATATCTGGCATTTAAACTAAAAAAGTCCATCCCGTGGCAGTATATATAGCTGTCGCGGGATTTTTTTTAACAATATTCACATTTTCACTCTGAAGTATTACTTTTTTTCTGTTACTGTCTGCAGAGTCAACAGTGATTTTTTTCCCATTACTGGTCACTCCGTGACCAGTAACTTTTTCCTAAGTTCATACAAAATAGCGCAGCATAAACTTGCAAAATCGAAGATTTCCAATTACAATGAATACATCATTCATGAAAGGATTTTACAAAATGACAAAGGAAGAACTCGCTCTTGAAGTGATAGATCGATTAAAGAAAGAATACCCCCTGGCAGATTGCACTCTTGATTACGATGAAGCCTGGAAACTGTTGGTTAGCGTACGGCTGGCAGCACAGTGTACAGATGCCAGAGTCAATGTTGTAGTGCAGGATCTGTATGCCAGATATCCGGACATAGCCGCACTTGCAGCAGCTACCCCTGAAGAAATTGAAGCGATTGTAAAGCCTTGCGGACTGGGAAAAAGTAAAGCCAGAGACATCAGCGCATGCATGAAAATCCTGCATGAAAAATACCATGACAATGTTCCATGTGACTTTGACGCTCTTCTCGCCCTCCCTGGTGTAGGACGCAAAAGTGCCAATCTGATCATGGGCGATGTATTCGGTAAACCAGCTATTGTCACTGATACACACTGCATTCGTCTCACCAACCGGATTGGCCTTGTGGATGGAATCAAGGATCCTAAGAAAGTTGAAATGGCACTGTGGAAAATCATTCCGCCGGAAGAGGGAAATGACTTCTGTCACCGCCTGGTAAACCACGGACGGGAAGTCTGTACTGCCAGAACCAGGCCTTATTGCGACAGATGCTGTCTCGCTGATATCTGCGCAAAAAACGGAGTAGACTAAAGCAAAGGCTTTCTGCAGGATATGCAGGTTTTAAAGCTCCCTATAAAAAGGAAGCATTTTCGCCCGGATATTTTCTCGAAAATGCTTCCTTTTACGGTTATTCTCCCACACTTCTTCTCAACGCAAACATAAAAATCTTCTCAAATCCCACACTCACTGCAATAATGACAATTGTCCATGCAAACAGGTCTGGTGTCTCCAGATACACCTTGGCTTTGTATAATTTTTCACCGATGGAACCAGCAGGAATGCCGATTACTTCAGCCGCAATTCCCGCTTTCCAACAGAGACCAAGTCCCAGTTTACAGGCAGTAACTGCATATGGCATAACCTGGGAAAGATAGATAAATTGTAATTTTTTTCCCACTCCCGCTCCAAAGGAATCTGCCATCTCCAGAAGCTGTTTGTCCGTCTGCCTGATTCCTTCCAGAATATTTGTATATACCACTGGAAAAACCATGAGAAACGAAATAAAAACGGATAAGTTTCTGGATGGGATCCAAATCAGGCACAGAATGATAAAAGAAGCAACTGGCGTAGCTTTTATCACCATGATCAATGGCTCCATCAGCACTTCCACAGCAAAAAAAGCAGAAGAAAGCGCCGCCAGAACCGTTCCCAGGATCAAAGCCAGAGAAAATCCCAGTATAATCCTTACGAAACTGAACACCACAGATTTCCAGAAATCTCCCATTACAATCAATTCGGTAAGTCTCTTTATAACAGAAACAGGAGATGCCAGAAGGATCTCCTGTTTCAGCCACATACTGGTCAGCTGCCATACCATAATCCATACAGCAGCTGCCACAATTTTATAAAATATCCGATATTTTTTTGCCTTATCAGCGTTTATAATAGAAGTCCTCATCTGGTAACTGACCTCCGATTGTTTCCGGATTCTGCTCATTTAGTGTGTTCAGATAGCCGGAAAGAATGGTCTGCATTTCGTCGCCCTCCATGAATACAATACTGCATTCCGGAATGGCTTTTGCTGCAACTTCTGCCGGAATAATATCATGGTTTCCAATGATCTGGGCAGCTGCTTCTGTATCAGAATTTACAAATTCTACAGAGTCCTTATATGCATCCATAAACGCATCAATATCTGCTTCATGCTCTTTCAGATAATCATTTCTGGCAATTACAACACCTGTTACCAGCCTGCTTCCATCTGTTGCAGAAGACTCCCAAAGCTCATTCAGGTCAAGGGCCACACGAAGGTTCTCATTCTTCATAAGTGCAGTGGTTACAAAAGGCTGTGGAAGAAGTCCAACTGCTGTCTGGTCTTCTGCAAGCGCTGCTACAACCTCTGCATGCTCAGACTTGTACTCAATGGTCACATCCTTCTCCGGATCCAGTCCATTAGACTTCAGAACAGAGTTTAACGCATACTCCGGAGTCGCACCTTTACCACTGGCATAGATCGTTTTTCCCTTTAAATCATCTACAGACTGGATGGAATCACCATTCTCCACCAGATAAAGAACACCAAGAGTATTTACTGCCAGAACGCTGACGTTTTTATCTGTTTTCTGATATAAAACGGAGGCTAAATTGGATGGAACAGCTGCTACATCTACCTGTCCCTGAACGATCATTGGGACAATTTCATCTGGAGATGCAGCAAGGGAAAACTCGTAATTCTCATCGTCCAGAAGCTGTGCCATTCCCATTGCAGTAGGACCCTTCAGTGCCCCAATTTTCATTACAGAACTGTCTGAATCCGTCTCATCAGCCGGCTCTTCTGATGTCTCATCTGCCGCTTCCGTTTCTTCCTTCTGTTCTTCTGCCAATACAATATTTGCGCTTCCAATACCTCCAGCCATTGTTCCAACACCAAGTGCAGCTGCCATAAACCATGATAATGCTCTTCTCTTCATAGAATGTCCTTTCCGGATCTTTACCTGATCCCATCAGTTCGTAATAGGTTACTGTTCACTGGTAACATTCCGCGAGGTGTTTTTTGTGAACAAAGTTCACAGAAAACCCGAGAGTTGCGGCGCGAAATCATGCAAAGCATGATTTCTGTGCATCGCGAAGCGTGTTACTGTGAACGGAGTGAACAGTAACCGTAATAGAAACTATACTGCTACAGCAGTCAGATATTTGTCTCTTGGATTTATAGCCAAACTATATGCGTCATAATCATTATCCAGATCAAAATATGAGATTCAAAAAGGAGAAGTTCAGCTTTATCACAGTCAAAATGACCCGGTTCTACCGATATTATGATTTATACTGCCTGAAGAAAAGGGTCAGACTGTCCAGTGCCTTGGCAAGGACAAGAGCTTCCTTCTCGTCCAGTACATCAAGCACTGCATCTGTCATTTTGCGGTGAAATTCCGCATGGTGATGATATGCCTTTCTCCCTTTCAGGGTGAGATGGATAAATACCACACGACGGTCCTGCTCACTTCGCTCCCTTGTGGCGTATCCCTTTTTTACAAGGCTGTTCATGGAAGTAGTCAGGGAACCTACGGTGATATTCAGTTTGGCCGCAATGTCGGACATTTTGTTCCCGCCAAGGCCTACAGCTTCAATAATATGCATATCATTATTGGTGATATCCTTATATTCTTCCGTAATGATCGCCTGCTCTTCCAGCTCCATAATCTCGTTGAACAGATGTACCAGTACATCATTAATAACTTCCCTGTTCTCCACTCTTTTCTCTCCTATAATGTGACAACATTATTTTCTATAAAACATTCAAGCAAATATTTACGGTAAGTATATCACAATTTGATATGTTTTTCTACAATTTTACAAATTTCGAAAACGCTTATAGCGCTTATTCAGTAATTTTTCCGGATCAAGCATCTGATAAGTTTCCAGGAATTCTTCTATTCTGTTTTTCAATTCTTCCATGGTATCTGCCATATTTTCTCTGGTAAGAGGCTGATTCTCAGGGATTACCTGCTCGATAATTCCAAGGTCCTTCAGATCTGCAGCTGTCAGCTTCATTACTTCTGCGGCTTCCTTTGCCCGTGTGCTGTCTTTCCACAAAATAGATGCAAAGCCTTCTGGAGAAAGAATTGAATAAATGGAATTCTCCATCATCCAGACCTGATCACCTGCGGCAAGAGCAAGGGCCCCACCGCTGCCACCTTCTCCAATTACAATAGAAAGCACCGGAACTTTAAGGCTGGAGAGCTCATACAGATTTCGGGCAATTGCCTCTCCCTGGCCCCGTTCTTCCGCCTCCAGTCCACAGAATGCCCCAGGTGTATCCACAAGGCAGATCACTGGTCTGTGGAACTTTTCTGCCTGCTTCATAAGACGCAGGGATTTTCGGTAACCTTCCGGAGAAACCATGCCAAAATTATGGGCAATATTCTCTTTTGTACCACTTCCTTTTTCCTGGGCAATCACCGTTACAGGCTTTCCTGCAAGGTATGCAATACCGCCAACCAGAGCCGGATCATCGCCAAAAAGTCTGTCTCCATGAAGCTCTGTAAAGTAATCGAACAGCCAGGGAAGATAATCTTTTCCTGTTGGACGTTCTTTGCTTCGTGCAAGAGAAACATGCTCCCAGGCGGATTTTTTTGCTGTGATTTTCGTTGTAAAATCCACATTTGATTTGCTGTTTACAGACATGTCGACAGCTGAATCAGATTTTTTTGCAGAAATATTCTCTGCATTTTCCTGCCCTTCCAGACTTTCCATGCTGTCATTTTTACAGTGCATTTTCAAGAGTCTGGCCAGTGTTTCTTTCATGTTCTTTCGTTCTACAATCTGATCAATAAATCCATGTTCCAACAGAAATTCTGAACTCTGAAAGCCTTTAGGAAGCTTCTGCCGGATCGTTTGTTCTATCACTCTGGGACCTGCAAAACCAATCAATGCACCTGGTTCTGCCAGGATAATATCTCCCAACATGGCAAAGCTTGCTGTCACACCACCGGTAGTTGGATTCGTAAGGACACTGATATAAAGAAGCCCGGAATCGCTGTGTCTTTTTAAAGCTGCGGAAGTCTTTGCCATCTGCATCAGGGATACAATTCCTTCCTGCATTCTGGCACCTCCTGAGCAGGCAAAAAGCACTACAGGCAGCCGTTCCTGTGTTGCCCTTTCCACTGCTCTTGCAATTTTTTCTCCCACATTTTCTCCCATACTGGCCATGAGAAAACGGCTGTCACACACTCCAAGCACTACAGATATTCCGCCTATTTTTGCCTTTCCTGTGACAATTGCTTCGTCCAGATTTGTCTTTTCCTGAAGCTTTTTTACCTTCTCTTCGTACCCTTTATAGGACAAAGGATTACTTATTGGCATTACCTTATCCCACTCTTCAAAGGTTCCTTCATCTGCCAGCATTTCGATTCTTCTCCTCGCATGAACACGGAAATAATTACCGCAATGCGGACAGATATAGGCATTCTTTTTCACCTCATCTACAAATACAGCGGCCTTGCAGGCATTACATTTCTTCAGCATACCATCCGGCACTTCTGGTTTCAGTTCTTTATCTGCACCTGCAGATTTGTTTGCAATTGTACGTTTAAAGGCATATCTAAGCTTCATTTACCTTCACTCCTCCGATCTGATGACTCTCCAGAAAGCCGATATCAAATACCCCTTTCTGATAGTCCGGATCGTTCATGATTTCAAACTGATAGTCTACATTTGTATCAACACCCTGAATGATCATTTCTCCCAGAGCGCTTTTCATTTTTGCAATTGCTTCCTCACGGTTATTGCCGTGTACGATCAGCTTTGCAAGCATGGAATCATAATACGGTGGAATCTGATAACCACTGTAAATTCCTGTATCTACCCGGATTCCCTGGCCTCCGGGAAGATGAAGATCCGTGATTGTTCCGGGTGATGGGCGAAAATTTTTCCATGGATTTTCGGCATTAATACGACATTCTATGGCATGTCCCTGAATATGAATATCCTCCTGGGAAAAATGCAAAGTTTCCCCGGAAGCAATCCTTAACTGTTCCTTTACCAGATCCAGACCAGTAACCCATTCTGTCACAGGATGCTCAACCTGAATACGGGTATTCATCTCCATAAAATAAAATTTTCCTGTCTTTTCAAGGAGAAATTCAATGGTTCCAGCATTTACATAATGTGCTGCTTTCGCCGCTTTTACTGCTGCAATTCCCATCTCTTTCCGCAGTTCTTCTGACACTGCCATAGAAGGAGATTCCTCAATCATTTTCTGATGATTTCGCTGAATAGAACAATCTCTTTCTCCAAGATGCACTACATTTCCATGACTGTCTGCAAGAATCTGAAATTCAATATGTCTGGGATGTTCCACAAAGTGCTCAATATACATGGTTCCATCTCCAAATGCGATCTGAGATTCCTTCTGAGCTGTAAGAAATGCCAGTTCAAAGTCCTCCGGAGAAAAGGCAGTCCTCATACCTTTTCCACCGCCTCCAAGAGCTGCTTTTATAATGACCGGATAGCCGATCTGACTGGCCTCTCTTGCTCCTGTTTCCACATCCAGAATAGCTTTTGTGGTGCCAGGGATTACTGGAACTCCTGCTGCTTCCATGGTATTTCTGGCAATCTGTTTGTTTCCCAGATTCTGGATTACCTGTGATGGAGGTCCCACAAAAGTGATGCCGCACTGCTCACAAATCTGGGCAAATCTGGCATTTTCAGATAAGAAGCCAAATCCAGGATGTATTGCATCTGCACCGGATACTATGGCGGCACTGATAATACTTTCCATATTCAGATAACTTTTAACAGAAGGTCCCGGTCCAATACAGATGGCTTCGTCTGCAAGCTGCGTATGCAGGCTTTCTTTGTCTGCCTCAGAATACACTGCAACTGCTTCTATTCCCATTTCCCGACAGGCGCGGATGATCCTTACGGCAATTTCTCCGCGATTGGCAATTAATAACTTTCTGATCATAATTTCACCCTTCCGAGTATCGTAATATATATCTATCTAGCCCACCATAAAAGTAAGTTCCGCTTTCACTACAACCTTTCCATCCACAGTTGCCACAGCCTCTCCAACACCCATAGGCCCTTTCTGTTTCATGACTTTCATTTCCAGTTTTAGCTTATCTCCAGGCTGAACTTTCCCTTTAAACCGGCACTTATCAATGCCGCCAAAGTAAGCAATCCTGCCTTTGTTTTCAGGCTTGGAAAGAATCGCGACCGCACCTGTCTGTGCCAGTGCCTCCACGATCAGAACGCCTGGCATTACCGGCTCCTGGGGAAAATGTCCTTTAAAAAAATCCTCCCGGAATGTGACACATTTATAGCCAACAGCAAATTCTCCCGGTTCATAATCTTCGATGTAGTCAACCAAAAGGAACGGGTGACGATGAGGAAGGATTTCCTCAATTTGTTTTATATTTAAGTGATTCATATCTGCTCCTATTTCATTGAAAAACAAATGTATTTATCCTATTTTTGATAAAATGGTCTGCGTGTCAAAAGGGATTCTGACCTTTTAACATGGATATTATAAAATTTAGCTTCTTTCTATATCAACGGATTACAAATAACGGCTGTCCATACTCTACAGGCTGACCGTTTTCAACCAGAATTTCTGCAACTTCTCCATCAAAATCGCTTTCAATATCGTTCATCAGTTTCATAGCTTCTACAATAGCAAGAATCTGTCCTTTTTTTACTATATCTCCCACTTTTACAAAGGCAGGAGCATCCTCAGATGGAGCTGCATAGAATGTTCCTACCAGAGGAGATTTCACAGTATTTCCTGTTGGTTCTCCGTTGGAAATCACTGTATCTGAAGCCTGTTTTTTCTCACTTGCAGAAAGTTCTTTATCCGCCATTTTTCTATCTGGAGCCTGTTCCGAAATGCTATATTTTTCTCCATATACGAAACCTTTTTCTCCTGTTTCAGCACCCGATAATATGTTATTTTGCATGGTTCCAGGTATGATCACAGGTGCAATTTTATTATTTAAAGTCAGTTTCACTCCATCACCTTCATAGCAGAAAGACTCCAGATGAGAAGCTGATACATGGTCGACCAACTTTAATATTTGTTCAAATTCCATGATTTTTTCTCCTTATTTACAGCAATTTCTACAGCAATTCATACTTTAAATATATCTTTTCAGTACCTTCACAGGCACAGGCTTCGCAAACTGATAATACTCGCTTTCACCTGTATTTTTTCATTAAAAGTACTGCGTTATGTCCACCAAATCCAAGAGAATTGCTCATAGCATAATTTACTTCCTGCCGTGTTGGTCCGCCGATACAATAATCGAGATCCAACTCTTCTTCTGTCTCCTTTGTGCCTACAGTCTGATGAATAAACCCTTCCTCAATAGACTTCACACAGACAACAGCTTCCACACCTCCGGCGGCTCCTAAAAGATGTCCGATCATAGATTTAGTAGAATTGATTTTTACCTTCTTTGCCGCATCTCCAAGTGCTGCTTTAATGGCTCTTGTCTCAAAGAGATCGTTGTGATGTGTACCGGTTCCGTGCGCATTAATGTAGTCGATTTCTTCAGGTTGTACACCAGCTTCTTTCATGGCATCCGTCATAGCATGCGCCGCTCCGCTGCCGTCTTCAATCGGAGACGTAATGTGGTAGGCATCGGCAGTTGCGCCATATCCCACTACCTCAGCATAGATCTTCGCACCACGTGCTTTTGCATGCTCAAGTTCCTCCAGAACAACAACTCCGGCTCCTTCTCCAATTACGAAACCGCCTCTTTCTTTATCGAATGGAATGGACGCACGATATGGATCCTGACTGGTGCTAAGGGCGGTCAGATTCGTGAATCCAGCCACACCAACCGGGCTGATCGCACCTTCCGTTCCCCCTGCGATCATAACCTCTGCATCACCATACTGGATTGCACGAAATGCATCTCCGATACAATGTGTTCCAGACGCACAGGCAGTCACTACGTTGGTGCATTTTCCCCTTGCACCAAGAGCAATGGATACGTTTCCAGCGGCCATATTGCTGATCATTTTGGGAACAAGAAGAGGGTCAACCTTGGATGGTCCGCGCTGGATCAGTCTCTGATCTGCAGATTCCATTGCCTGAAGGCTCCCAATTCCGGATCCCACGATCACTCCAACACGGAAAGGATCTTCTTTTCCCATTTCAATTCCTGCATCTGCCATAGCCTCCTTTGCTGCAGCCACTGCATATTGGGAAAACAGTTCCATTCGTTTGGCAGATTTGAAATCCATATAATCTTTTGCATTAAAATCTTTTACTTCTGCCGCAAGCTTCACCTTAAAATCTGCAGTATCAAATCTGGTAATTTCTCCGATTCCTATTTTGCCTGTTTTTACACTTTCCCAGAAGGCCTGCACATTATTTCCCACAGGTGTTACTGCTCCAAGTCCAGTCACCACTACACGTCTTTTACTCATAACATTCCTCCATCTACGCACAAAACCTGCCCTGTAATATATCTGGCTTCCGGTGATGCCAGGAATGCTACTGCCTTGGCTACATCCTCCGGTTCACCATAAGTTCCCATAGGAATATTCTTCAAGGTTTCTTCTTTTACCTTATCAGAAAGTACATCTGTCATGTCCGTTCTGATAAAGCCAGGAGCAACGGCATTTACGGTAATTCCTCTTGATGCAAGTTCCTTTGCTGCAGTCTTTGTGAGACCGATCACACCTGCTTTTGAGGCTGCATAATTAGCCTGTCCGGGGTTTCCGCCGATGCCAACAATGGATGCCATATTTACAATGCGTCCGCTTTTCTGCTTCAACATCTGTCTGGCCACATGATGAATGCAGTTAAAAGTTCCTTTAAGATTTGTATCTATAACCCTGCAGAAATCATCCTCACTCATTGCCATCAGAAGCCCGTCTTTTGTAATTCCTGCGTTATTCACCAAGATATCTATCTGTCCATATTTTTTTACTGTTTCTTTAATAAAAGCACCGCAGGCATCAAAGTCAGATACGTTGCACTGACTGGTTTCAGCCGCACCTCTGGCAGCAATAATCTCAGCTTTCACTGCCTCCGCTTTTTCTTTTGAACCATTATAATTTATAACTACAAATGCTCCCTTAGCAGCAAGCTCAAGAGCAATCGCTCTTCCGATTCCACGGGAAGCACCTGTTACAACTGCAATCTTTTTTTCTGCATTCATTCCTTGTTTTACTCCTGTAAAGTCAGGTGAATATCATATTTTTCCAGCACGACAAACATTAACTTTTCCTTTGTTAACCACTTCTGAATTTCTCCGTATCGGCTGCTTCTGATAATACCTGTATTATTTTAATTAACTGTTTTTGATCTTATTTTCTACTGTGTATAAGATCTGAAATCTGTTCAAGATCTTCCACATTCTGAATATTATAGGTCTTCATTTCCGGCGCTATTTTCTTCATAAAACCAGCCAAAGTCTTTCCGGGACCAATTTCTACGAAAGTATCCACACCCTCCTGAATCATCTTTTCCACACTCTGCTGCCAGAGAACAGAGGAAGAAATCTGCCTTGCAAGAAGATTTTTTGTCTCGCTGATGTCTGTCACATACTGGGCGGTCACATTGGTCACATAAGGAATCTTCAGACCGGAAAGCTCTACTTTTGACAGTTCTTTTTCCAGTTCTTTTCCTGCATTTTGAAGCAAAGAGGAATGAAAAGGGCCACTTACTGCAAGGGAAAGTACACGTCTTGCACCGGCTTCTTTCAGCTTCACAGAAGCTTCTTCTACAGCAGGTTTTGGTCCTGTGATAACAATCTGTCCAGGGCAATTGTAATTGGCAATTTCAGCCTTTGTTCCTGCAATTGCGTTCTGGATCTTATCTGCATCAAGACCTATAACAGCTGCCATAGAGCCTTCTCCTGCCGGCACTGCGTGTTCCATAAGGATTCCTCTTTTTCGCACAGTTACTATGGCATCTTTCATACTCATTCCACCTGAAACAGCAATGGCACAGTACTCTCCAAGGCTTAATCCGGCAGTTATATCCGGATGAAGCCCACACTCCTCCACCACTTTTTCCATTGCAAGACAGGTGGTTACCAGTGCTGCCTGCGTATATTCTGTAAGGTTTAATCTGTCATTTTTTTCAAAGCAAAGAGCTTTCATATCCAGAGAAAGCCATTGACTTGCCTGGTCAAAAACCTGTCTGGCAGAGGGATACTTTTCATAAAAATCCTGTCCCATTCCAGCCTTCTGTGCTCCCTGTCCAGGGAAAAGAAATGCGATCTTACTCATAAATTCCAGTTCCTTTCAACAACGCATCCGTCTCTTTTACCAACTTTCTGATCAGTTCCTGACAGCTCATCTGCTCCTTCACAAGTCCTGCACTCTGACCAGCCATAACGCTTCCCATTTTCACATCTCCGTCTACAACAGCACGGCGCAGGCTGCCAAGCGTCATCTGCTCCAGTTCCTCAAACGGAACTCCTTCTGCCTCTTTTTTCAAGTATTCTTTTGTCATCTGATTGCGGAGAGCACGTACCGGATGACCGGTGGAACGACCGGTTACCTTTGTATCAATGTCCTTTGCTTTCAGTATCATATCTTTGTAATTCTGATGTGCCCAGCACTCTGTGGTTGCCACAAAATGAGTTCCCATCTGAACGGCTTTTGCACCAAGCATGAAGGCTGCTGCAATCCCTCTTCCGTCTGCGATTCCACCAGCTGCAATAACCGGAATGTTCACTGCATCTACGACCTGAGGCACCAGAACCATTGTGGTTGTCTCACCGATATGGCCGCCGGATTCACATCCTTCTGCCACTACGGCATCCGCTCCGCATCGCTCCATTCTCTTTGCGTGAGCCACAGAAGCAATAACCGGAATGATCTTTACTCCTGCTTCTTTCCACATTTTCATGTATTTCTCAGGGTTTCCTGCACCAGTTGTAACCACTGGAACTTTTTCTTCCACAATTACCTGTGCAATCTCATCTGCATATGGACTCATCAGCATAATATTCACACCAAAAGGTTTATCGGTGAGTTTTTTCACCTCCCGTACCTGCTGTCGAACCCAGTCTGCAGGAGCGCTTGCGGCTCCAATCAGCCCAAGCCCGCCAGCTGCTGAAACAGCTGCTGCCAGATGATATTCTGCCACCCAGGCCATGCCGCCCTGAATGATCGGGTATTCAATTCCAAGTAATTCCGTAACTTCTGTTTTCATGAAATTCTCCATTCTGTAATTCCGTTATACCATGCCCACCTATGGCAAATACATGCCGGAATCATCCTGTAAACAACTTATATTTCTTGACATTCCGGCTTATTATTTATGTATACTGCCAAAGCCTGAATACAAAATTTCCAAATTACTGGCGACTCTGAAGATAGCTTTCCACATCACCGATGGTCTTAATATTCTCAAGATCTTCAGTAGGAATCTCTACCTCAAACTCTTCCTCCAGTGCCATTACCATCTCAAAAAGATCAAGGGAATCTGCTCCGAGATCTTCTTTGAAAGATGTTTCTGCTGTCATTGTACTTACGTCTGCTCCTAATGAATCTGCTGCGATTTCTTTGATTTTTTCTAACATTTTTTTGTTCTCCTTATTTTGTTTTTTAGATTTTCAAATCCATTTTTCAACTTTTTATGATTCAAAGCTTTACATGGTTGCTGTTCACTTTATATGACCAGAGTGTGTTTGAAAAAGACATTCTGCAAAATATACTGTAAAATAGGGCGCGCAGATTGCGGAAATGATTTTCAAAACGCTCTCTAACAACCTGTATTTATCAGCCTGAATTACCTGATTTCCAGAGCAAAGCAGCTTTTTTATCTGCTATAGTTTTATTTTTCAAAGCCCTGATACACATTTTTACCACTGAAGCAGGCTGGCTCCATAGGTAAGTCCACCGCCAAATCCTGAAAGGATAATCCAGTCTCCTGAATTTAATCTGCCTTTTTTATTCCACTCATCCAGGAGAAGCGGAATGCTTGCGGAGGATGTATTTCCCAGATTTTCTATATTCATCGGATACTTTTCCAAAGGTTCGTTCATGTGTTTTGACACTGAAGCAACGATTCTTTTATTCGCCTGATGAAGCATGTAAAAGCGGATTTCTTCTTTTGTTTTTCCTGCTTTTTCCAAAACCTCCATAATCACTTCCGGAACTTTGGAAACTGCAAATTTGAATACTTCTTTTCCATCCATCTGCATGTAAGTTGAAGAAATATCTGCGTCTTTTTCTATAAATTGCTGCTGATTGCGGCTGACACAGGTAAGGGCTTCGCCTTTACTTCCAATAGAATGAACAGCCTGGGTATAGACTGCATTTTCTTCCGCTTCCAGCACCACCGCACCGGCGCCATCGCCAAACAATACGCAGGTACTTCTGTCCTTCCAGTTTGTAAGATGGGAAAGAGTTTCAGAACCAATTACCAATGCCCTGCGATAAATCTGCTGTCCCAGATAGGCCTGGGCTGTATTCAACGCCAACAGAAATCCTGTGCATGCACCGTTCAGATCAAAGCAGGCTGCGTTCACTGCACCGATCAGTTTCTGCACTTCGCATGCAGCACACGGCATGATTCTTTCAGATGACATGGTAGACACCAGGAGCAAATCAATCTTTTCCGGTCGCATTCCTGCATCTGAAAGAGCTTCCTCAGCCGCACGAGCTGCCATATAAGCAACGGTCTCTCCACCGCTTGCAATGTGTCTCTGACCGATTCCGGTTCGCCCACGAATCCACTCATCACTTGTATCCATCATGTGGGACAGTTTGTCATTGTCCCACACCTGAACCGGCCTGTAGGAACCGGTTCCCTTTATTTTTCCAACCATAATACCCTCCAGGTATGTTGTGTAGTTCTTATTTTTAATTTAAAATAGTTTGATTATCAAAGTATATCACATTTTTGGACTTTGTCAATAAAAAAATACTGTCAAAACCAAAACTTTATTTTGTTTCGGTTCTGACAGTATTTTGGGGTTATTTCTTTACTTTGACTTTGCAGGTAATTTTTTTGTTTCCTGACTTCACTGTAATTGTAGCTGTTCCTTTCTTTTTCGCAACTATTTTTCCTTTTGAATTTACTGCTGCTACTTTGGAATTGGAACTTTTATAAGTTACTTTTTGCTGGCTGGTGACTGGTGTGCGAGTAACTTTCAGCTGAAAGCTTTTTCCTTTTCTGGCAAGGATTATATTCCGTTTATTCACGGAAACAGCCGTTGTTTTTACAATGCCTTTCTGCACTTTTACCAGGAAAATCCTACGGCTTCCGTTGGTATAAGTGATGGTTACCGTTGCTTTTCCAGCTTTTTTCCCAGTGATTTTGCCCTTCTTATCCACTTTGACAATCTTTTTATTGGTGGTGCGGACTGACTTTATTTTACCACCTGACTTGTAGGTTTGTTTTACCCGTAAGGTAAGTATGGTGGTAGTTGGTATAGGTGTCGCAGTCGGTATTGGAGCCACGCTTACAGTTGGTATCGGGGCTACACTCGCGGTGGGTGTCGTTTTCGCACTTGCCGTTGGCGCCGGTTTCACGCTTACAGTCGGTGCCGGTTCCGCACTTGCAGTCGGGGTCGGAGCCACACTTACGGTTGGCGCCGGTTTCACGCTTACGGTCGGGGTCGGTCCCGCACTTACGGTTGGCGCCGGTTTCACGCTTACGGTCGGGGTCGGTTCCGCACTTGCAGTCGGAGTCGGAGCCACACTTACGGTTGGCGCTGGTTTCACGCTTACGGTCGGGGTCGGTCCCGCACTTACCGCCGCAGTTGGTGTCACTGTAGGCACAACTGTAACTGCGGGCTCATTTTTCCCCTTATTATCTGCATAACTCTCTTCTGCCAGAACCGGCAAAATAAACACAGGACCAGCCGTTTCTGCTGAAGTAGTAGAAAAACTGGTATACTCCACACGCTCCTCACCAATGGTAATATATTGTCCCTTTGTAGAGCGTCCCACCAGCAAATATCGTGAAGATGGCGGTGTTCCCACATCATCCCATGTGGCATCCACCAGATACCAGTTTCCATCATCCATCTGTACATAATTCCACATGTGCGCTCCAGGAGTTCCTGAAGAAGTTCCCCTGGCTGTTCCGCTGACACAGGCACAATTTATTCCCATATAATAGCAGAAAATTTTCATGGATTTCGCATAGCCCTCGCAGACAAATGCAGGATCTGCATCCAGAAACAACGAGGCGGCAGAATGCACCCACAAAGTATTATCGTTCCTGTAAGTAACTCTCTGACAGATATAATCATGAATCCGCTTTATTTTCTGCTCCATATCCATGCCCAAAGTCTGCTCATTCAGCTCTGCAACAGCACTCTGAACACCACCCATAAAATCCCCCATTCGAGTATGGGAATTCTCACTGATTTCCCTGTTTGCCGGTTTAAAGGTGAAATTCTTAAAGGTTCCCCTGTATCCGGTAGAAGAGGACCCATCCCGAACACAGCTGACCCGGTATCCATAGTTGCTGCCCCTGAACCAGAATGCCTGTGGATAATCATAGGAAAAAGCATCTGAAGCTGCCTGAATGGCTGTTTTCACATCATTGGTAGCCTGTACATAGCTTTCTCCTTTTCTCTGAAAACTGCCATCCTCAACAACTGCTTCAAATGTAATGGTATCAGGAAATTCAAAAGGAAAATCAACACTGTCCAGATACTGGCTGTAATCCACCACATAATTCTGCACCAGAAGATCATACAAGGCCTTTGCATTTCCATCCAACTGAGCACCATAGCTGTCCGTGTAATAGTCCAGAGAAAAAAGGCTGATGCCGCTGTCAACGGAATCTCCTGCAATAGCACCGGAGATGATCTCACCAGATTCTTCTGCCTCAATCCTGTCATTTTCCTCTGTGGAAATTTCAGCCTGAAAGCCATTTAAATCCTCATTCCCCACTTCAGGAGCAGCTGAAAATTCCTCCTCGTTCTCCTCGTCAGCCCATATTTCTTCTACTGCCCCAAAGCCTTCTGCATCCTGCATTTCTGCGGCAACGCACAGGGGCTGAGCAGCCATGACAAATGTTGAAAGTATAACCAGTAAGCGCTTCCGTTTCTTCATTTATCCCTCTCTTTTCTTATAAATCATTGCATATTTATTTCCGATTCGTTATAATATTTTAACATGAAATTTTATTTTTGTGTGAATAGCAGAGCATATTTCACAAATATTTTTTACACAGGAGATTCTATATATGAATAAAGAAAAGAAAATACCAGGACATATCCTCTCGCTTTTTATCATTCTTCTCTCTATCAGTGGTGTATGTCTTCTTATGTATAAAGCCCAGTTTCGTTTTAACCTTCATCAGCCCATTGAGTACGTTATGATGACAACTCATAAACCTACAGGTACCATAACCTTGTCCTCGGATTCCCCCGTTCTTACAGAGACGTTTACCTGTACAGTTCCTGAGTTAAAGATGTTTACACTTGAGGGCACTGCAAAAAATAAAACTTCCAATGCCCGCCTTTTCATCACCTTGACGAATGCAGATTCCGGAGAAATTTATTATCAGGCAGAACACACGCTTTCCGTTTTCCGCGCAACAAAAAAGAAAGAACTGACCTGCGATCTGTCCCAGCCAGTAAGTGCCTCTGAAAATGCACATTTACAATTAAAACTGAAATTAATAAATGGGGAGAAAACGGTTCTTTCTTTTACATCAAATGAAAAACAGGCCTTAATTCAGGAGTTTAACAACGATACAAACAGTCATACAAATATTATTTATTCCTTCACTTACGGCGACAATAATTTCATGCTTTATTTTTATATTGCGCTGTGTGTTATCTTGCTTTTATTTATAATAATGACATTTTATCTGATCATTATCCGCCAGATGACCGTGCAGAAATTTTATATTCCTGTTGCTTTATTTCTGGGACTGATTTTCCAATGCCTGGTTACCGTTCACGGAGTTCCGGATGAACCAACGCATTTTGATGCAGCTTACAGCCTTTCTAACAAAATGCTGTTTGTAAAAAATACGGAAACCCCAGGCAATACCATATATAAACGGCGTTGTGATGCTCAGTTAAGCGATATGTTAAGCAATGGACTGGAGACGAACTCCTACTACCAGCTTCTGTTTCACAGCTTTGAGTTTGCTTCGGATACGGATCTGATTGAAATTTCCTATGTAAGCACATCAGGTCTGGTTCCTGCAGTCGTTTATGTTCCGGCTGCAATAGGACTTAGTATTGGACGGCTGCTGCATCTTTCCCCCATGCTTACTTTCCAGCTGGCAAGAATCTGCAGTCTTTTGGTATTTATTCTTCTGGTCTATTTAGCCATTTGCATTGCACCATTTGGAAAAAATCTTCTGGGAGCACTTGGGCTTTTGCCTATCACACTGCAGCAGGCAGCTTCTGCTTCCTATGATTCTGTGATAAATGGGTTCATTTTTTTGTTTACGGCGCTGTGTTTTTACAGTTTACATAACCCCAGACGAAAAAAAAGTTACCTGATTGCTCTTGGATTTCTGGCACTGTTCATTGCAATTGTGAAAGGCGGGGTTTACCTTCCACTTTTGTTATTGTTGCTCATGTGTTTTTCCCATGTGCCCCATCATCACATGCATAAAAAGATGCGCTGGATCGTTCCTTTATGTATCTGCGTGGGAGCTGTCCTTTTAATTGCAGTTACTTTAATTAAATTTATGCCTATGTTTTCTGCAATGTTTGCCACAGATATTTCTGCGGATCCGGAAAATACTATTTATCCGATTTCATATGTATTCCAGCACCCGCTCCAAACCATTTATATTTTATGGAATACGGTCATCCAGTGCAGTGACACCATTCTACGAGGCTTATTAGGTGGAAAATTATCCTGGCTGGATATTAATATCAACTGGTCCCTTTTAATAGTATTCCTGATCATTCTTTTACTGCTTGTAAACGTAAAAGGAGACGCCCCGGTTTTCACCAGGAAAAACCGGACATTTATCGCCTTTAGCTGTCTGGGATCTTTGCTGCTGATCATGTTTTCCATGATGGTCGGTTATACCACAATGGATTGTGATCATATACAGGGCATTCAGGGACGTTATTTTCTTCCTCTTGCTCCAGCGCTGTTTTCCCTGTTCTCTACAGCTATGGTGTCTGTGGATCATAACCGCAGCTGTAAAATATGGGAAACTATGATGGTGATTGAAAGTCTTGTTGTTGTACAGGCTATAACAATGATCATATAACAAAAAGTGGAAGCCTTTTTTGTGCTTCCACTTTTTATTATTTCTCCAGGCAGACATATCTTCTCTAGAGCGTGTTTGAAAAGGGCTTTCTGCAAGATGTGCGTCACAATTTGTGGGAGATTTTGTCCGGATGAGGGCGCCGTAGCGGGCTACGACAATCGAATTCGGGCAAAATATACCGCAAAGTGGGGCATGCAGATTGCGGGAATGATTTTTCAAACAGGCTCTAGCGTTACTACCATATATGAACGTTCGTGCTTCGCACTGCTGTCCAGAACTTTCATAATAATTTGTTATACTGCTCCTGTATTCTCTGCAGTTCCATTTCAAAGTCCTGCCGGTTCTTCTGAACCATTGTCTGCAGGACCAGTCCGGAAAACAATGACTGAATTGCTCCCAAAACAGCAAAACCACATACGATCAGAGTAGGAATTTTTCCCACGCGTCCGGTTTCAAGGAAGGTTACAAATACCGGGATAAAGAATCCAATTCCAAGGATCAAAAGCACTGCTGCCACCAGTCCGAAGAATGCCATTGGCTTATAATTGCGGTATAATTTGGCTATGGTTTTCAGTACCCGGAAGCCATCTGAATATGTATTCAGTTTGGATTCACTGCCTTCGGGACGATCTCTGTACTCAATCACTTCATTTTCGATATACATGTTCTTATCAACTGCGTGAATGCTCATTTCAGTCTCAATCTCAAACCCCTTGGATAATACAGGGAAGGACTTTACAAACTGGTAGCTGAATGCTCTGTAGCCTGTCATGATGTCGTTTATCTGGGTTTTAAACATAATGTTAATGCATTTACGCACCAGACTGTTTCCAAAATTATGGAATGGCCGCTTATTCTCTGTAAAATAAGTAGATGACAGACGATCTCCCACTACCATATCAACCTTTTTATTCAATACCTTCTCAACCATTGAGGGGGCAAACTCTGCGGGATAAGTATCATCTCCGTCTGCCATGATATAGCACTGTGCATCAATTTCACGAAACATCCTGCGAATAACGTTTCCTTTGCCCTGCTGATATTCATATCTGACTACAGCACCTGCTCTGCGGGCAATTTCATCTGTATGGTCAGTGGAATTATTATCGTATACATATATTACCGCTTCCGGCAATACTTTCTTGAAATCTGTTACAACCTTTTCTATGGTTTTGCTCTCGTTGTAACAGGGGATTAGTACTGCTATTTTATCCATTTTAAATGTTTTCCTTTCCGGTGATTCTTAAGTAAGTTTTCTTTACGCAAAAAATCCGTCGATTGTCTTGTAGCTTTATTTTACTACATAGGCAATCGGCGGGCAAGGGGATTGTTCCCCAAACTATCCGATCAATACTTTTTTCCCCTCAATGTGAACCTCCAGAAATTTTCCGCCTAAAACTCGCACCACAGCCGCAGTTGTGGTTCATTCCTTGTCTATTCCTTTGTTTCTCTCTCAGTTTCTTCCACATTCAGGAAGTTCATTATCTCCTCATAAGACCGTCCACTCTTTACAATTGCTGACAGGATTTCATCTTTCCTTATCGTATCCCGCTTGTCCAATAGCTCTTTCAAAACTGCGGTTGCATGGTCATATCTTTTCTTCGCTGCGATCACATCCGCTTCCACTTTGTAAAGCGTACATTCGCAATCCGCTTCTCTACTTGCTCATGAACGCAGTCGCTTCGCGATCTGTCAGTGGGAGCTTTCAATTCCCACTGACAGAAGCATCCCCCTCACCTGCTGCTTAGTGCTCCGCACACTTGAAGCGGGGGAATGCTTATCTGCGTTCAATCTTTTCATCCAGGGCTTGATCTCCTACTTTTTACTGTAAGCTTTTCCGTCACTGTAATAAATATGAAAGTTCCTTTTTTTCGTGTCTCCCTCGCATAAAAAACGCTTCACTATCATACCGTATACATCATACCTGTCAACATATTTCCCCCGGCTGTTCTCAAAACCGCCCTGATTTTCCTCTATGATTCCACGGATAAAGTCCTTCATTCCCTTCTTTTTCCGACGTGTGATTTTTCGTAAGTGACTCAAAACCACTATATTACATTATATCAGGAGAAACGTCTGGAGTCACTACACCATGTTTTAAGACACTTACAATCATTTACACTGTAACAACATTTTAACTAAAGAAGAAGTTTCATTTTGCAATTTTTCTATAATTAATTTTTCAGATGGCATTAACAATTTTTCTACAAGACATAATAGCAAAAAGCAATATATGTATGCTTGAATTGTAGTACTTATAGTTATTGAAATGTTGAATATACCAAGAATCTGCGGAACCAATTCCTTTATTATAAATTCATTTCCACACAAATACAAAGATGCTCTTCCTAATCGTTCCAATATTTCTACACCCGATAGAAAATACGAAACTCTAAGAACTAAAAATATAGAAGGAAGCGGAGTGATAATTTCAAACATCTTTCCAATTATATCATTTAATCCAATTATTTTAGACAATAAATTATTTTTCCAAAATAGGGAAAACGAATATATAAAACATAATAGCAGAGCAATATTTGAAATCCATTTTACAAGTGATTTCTTACTTCTAAAAAGTTTAAGGACCGGCTCATATGTAATAAATCCTATACAATAAAAAATAGTATAGTATAATGCACTATCAATATTCCAATACCAACTTGGTTGTACGGTGGGAGGTGGAGAAATCAAAAACTGTGAGAACATAAATAAAATTAAGCATGTAATAAATATAATAATTTTTTTATTCATTTTCTTTATAAAAGAAAATAATATTTCAATAACAAACAGACAAGAAAGAAACCATAATCCGCCCCCAAAATTTATATGATTTCGAATATCCCCTTTTAATAAAAGCATTAAATTCTCGTGTATATAAACATTTGTATTTATCAATACAGCATTATATAGAATGCCTAATATAGCGAAAAAGAAAAAAGGAATTAAAATATTAATAACCTTTTTTTGAATATTTTCTAATATTGTTTTATGATTAAAATTTTCAAGGCATCCAGACAAATAAAAAAATAAACATACGTGAAAACTAAAAACCCAATTATATGCATTTCCTGTCACAACTCCATAGTGTCCTAAATAAATAAAAAACATTCCAAAACATTTTGCAACATCAATTCATTGAATACGTTGTTTCATACTTCTTTCTCCCATATAATAAATTTGTGACTATAAATAGTAAGTGCAGTCTGAAACGCGTTATTGCCAAGATTTACAAATCTGCCCATGAAATAACCCCTCCATAATAACAAACCGCCGATTACCATGTAGGTTTATTTTACTACATTGGTAATCGGCGGGCAAGAGTGGAAAAATGTTCTTTGGGATGATATTCTCTATACGAGTTGATATTCACCAGCATATCGGGATCAAATGTCAAATTACATTCTTCAATTATCATTCCAACCCCTATCGTATAATTAATCAAATTATTCCATATCAGCATTGTATTCTAATTCATGTAAATATGGGAAAACGTGTACTACTTCCAAGATTTACAGAGCTATCCATAATAACCAGCGTCGATTACTATATAGTTTTTACATAGATAATCGACGAACAAAAGTCTAATATAATTATGCATTTTCTATAATCTGGCCAATATTTTCTTGCTTAGCTGCTGCATCGGCTTTTCTACGCATAAAAAAGAAAGCAGCGCTATTATGCATGTAATGCCAATACAAAATACCAATAACCAAATTTCTCCTATTACAATGCTGCTTTTATTAAACAGATATACTATGATCTGCTGCACAAAAAAACCATATAAATATAATCCATATGATATATCAGCCTGCGAAAAGCATTTTGCAAAGGTTGGTTTTTCCACCAATGCAAAGGAGAATATTGTATATGAAAATGTCACATATTTTAATATACAAAAGGTAAGCGATCCTGGGTTCAGACAGGACAACAGGAAGGCTGCCAAAATACTTACCTGAATATTTAACAATTTCTGCATACATGGAAAAGTGAATAACACTCCAATCAGATACCACGGAATCAGTTCCATCGCAGCCCATATATCTGTCCCATATATGACACAACGCCATTCAGGATGATACAAAAGTTTTACCATTTGTAGACAACATAATACAACGGTAATCACAGAAACAAAAGCAAAAGAATATCTCTTCTCCTTTTTTTTTCCTGCAAGAATCAAAATAATCGGAACCAAAATATACATTGCGAATTCTATAGGCAGAGTCCATAATGAACCATTTACTGCATTGGGATATGGATTTGTTTCAAACACTCCCGGCAGTGAATATGCTGGAAATAACAATATATTTCGCAGATAATTTCTAACCAGTGGTGACTGAAAATATTCGTTGATTGTAAGTGTTGACAGGATTGGTCCAATCACATAAGCAGCAACTAATGTAAATGCAATAAGCGCAGGAAAAATTCTAAAAACTCTTTTCGTCATATACCGTACCGGATTAGAATCTGATTCCCAGCTTTTCGCAATAAGAAATCCACCAATCAAAAAGAAGATTTTTACTCCGAGCGCCTGAATTCCTTCTCCCCATAATGTAGGAAGGGTATAGCCACCAATATATGCCATATGTCCAGCCATAACCATTATTGCAGCAACAAACCTAATGATATTAAAATTATTGTCTCTTTTCTCCCTCGCCATTAAATAATTTCTTTCTCCATTTCCTCTTATATTTCACTTATGTGGATACATCACTTTGATTTTCTTTCCTGTTCTAATGCATCCGCACATTCTTTCCAGCCTTTTTTCGCACTTTCTAACGCTTCCGCACATTCTTTCCAGCCTTTTTTCGCATTTTCTAATGCTTCCGCGCATTCTCCCCAGCCTTTTTTCGCATTTTCCAATGCTTCCGCACATTCTTTCCATTCGGTACGGGTTTCTTCCAATGCCCCTGCACACTTTTTCCACTCAACACGAGTTTCTTCCAGTGCGGCTGTACTTTGCGCCAATTTATCCTCTACATTTTTAAGCTCCGCATTTTTTTCACTCACCATTTGCTGCGATTGCTCTAATGCTTGCTTTAATTCATCAATGTCTCTCTGATTTTTTTCCTCAAAGGCTTTCGCTTTCTTTAACTCATCTGCACACTTTTTCCATCCTTCTTCTGATACAAAGACCTGCTCTTTTAAAGTTCTTCTCTCATTTGGAAGCATTGAAAAATCCTTTTCCTGCAAATCTGCCCCTGAAAAATCAAGCACCTGATTCAGCTTTCCTACAAGATCATTACCCTTTTCCTGTAAAAGTCCTTCTAGATGATTGGTGTTTGCCTCTTTTTTGTTTTTATAATAGGTCAGTACAAACAAATGCTGAATCGCATTAAACCATGGATTTAACTGAATCAGTTCATACACGTTTGGATACTTTTTCTCCACTTCCTGCATAAACTCGGTTTCCCCGAAAGTACTTCCTATATATTCACAATCCAGTGCAAAGTCTGCTGTACTATTAATATCTTCGATCCACTCAATAAAGGAATGTCTGGTAAAATATTTCGTGTGTGTATTATCCAGCACACCCGCTTCGCGATAATTAAAATGATCATTAAGCAAATTTAAAAATATATCTGCATTATTCACATTTGGAACACTGATCAGGATTTTCCCTTTATCTTTCAAGTATCTGACTGAGTTTTCAATAACCCTTGTAGGATTTATTACATGTTCAAGAATGTCGATCAAGGCAATATAGTCAAATTCAAAAGACAGACTTTCTAATTCTGCAAATCCTTCATCCGCATAATCAGGCGCTTCAATATTTGTGCAGAATATCTTATTATATTTATATTTTTCCGATGCATTTCGACATGCTTCTGAATCAATATCGATTCCATATAATTGGCATTTTTTATTCAGTAGCATAGCACCAAATTTGCCCTCACCGCAGCCAATATCAAGCACTGTACTTTCTGCATTTACCTGGCGTGCAAGTATCGCAACATTTACATTGTCATTATCTTCATTCACTTTGAATTCCTCATTATGATATCTGTTTTCAGACGAGCGCCATACTAACTGATTCTTTTTTCCATTTCCGAATTCCACACGATCACATCCTTTTATAATGTTATTTCCCTGTTGTCATTAAAATTTTATTTATTTTCGTGCTATCGCCATAAATAATCTTGGAATCATAAGGTCTGTCAGGAAATGCTCCATATTTCAATTTAATCGGAAGTCCCTTTTCTTTAATGAATGCTTCCACCTTATCTTTCAGAGCAACTGGATTTCCTGTGCAGACATTTATAATTCCAGTAATTTCATCCTGTGTGCTTGCAGCTACGATTTCCATTGCAAGATCTTTTATGTCAATGAAATCATATTTGTTTTCACCTGAAGTAAATGGAAATTCTTCTTTTCCATCTTCTACTGCCTGAAGCAGCTTTGTGAAAATAGAACTGTTTCGTCTGTCATCTCCCAGAATGTAATATGCTCTTAACCAGTAAATCTTCACATCTGAATTCTGGGTTAGCAGTAAAAGAGACTGTCTCAATGCATTTTTTGCAATACCATACTGTGATAATGGATTACACGGAGTATTTTCATCCACTGCACCTTCCCAGAATCCAATCTCATGCATGGTTCCCATAACTGCGATTCTTTTGCAGCCGCCATCAATTAAATTCTTCAGAAATGTAAAATGCTTTGATAAGTTTTCCATATGCTTTGGTGAATTATGCACAAATCCATCCTGCCATGCTAAATGAATACATAAATCAGGACATTTTACCTTTTCATAAATTCTGTCATCACCGGAAAATATATCCACATCCAGAATTTCAGCTCTTGAATCAATTTCCTTATGGTTAAAGTCAATTGCATAAACCTCATGGCCTTTTCCAAGCAGTTCTTTTACTACATATTTTCCCATATAGCCGGCAGCACCAGTTACCAATACTTTCATTGTCTTACCCTCCTAATCTAAAAATATCCTTTGTTATGCAGTTTTCTCTTTTTAAAACATTTTTTCAACGGGAAAATATTCAGCAGCGTATTCACCCATCCTTTGGTTTTCACCCGCCGTTCAAATTCCCCTTTCACATTCACAACATCGAGCAGTCTTTCATCTTTAAGTTCCCACACGATTTCCGGATCTGAGTTAATGAAAAATACTCCCTCTTTCGTCTCCAGGCCGTTATGTACACAATCCTCTAACGTAAGTACTTTTTTCTCTCCGTTTGTAAACCAGATATCCACACTGAAATTTTTCAGCATAAACAGTCCTTCTTCACATAAATCGAATCGCATTGCTGTTAAATCATTTGTTTTTTCTTCAAATAGAAACCAGATGTCAAATTGCGGTGCTTCTGCCTTATTCACGGCCTGAATCACCTGATTATTGCTAAACCTTTCACCTTTACTGAAGAAAAGTTGACTTACCATTTCGCCATTGGCATTTACAAGATTCTGAGCTGCACCAGCTGTTGACAGCTCTATGATTCTTCTGATATTTCCTGCCGGCAGAATAATATTCTGACTGTTGTAAGTCTCTTGTACAGAATGATACGTTGCATCCCAATTTTCCTGATCATGCAAGGTGGCAGATGTTTCAATGTTTTTCCAGAATCTGTAGATTGCTGTCGGTGCTTCAATATCGGAAACGCCGCATAAAAAAGCGGTTCTCATAAAATATTCCCAATCTTCTGTCACATTAAGGCTTTCGTTGAATATAATTCCTGCCTTCTGAAAAATATTTACAGGAAACGCCAGAGTCATCAATGGGCATCTGTTAACAGATAACTGATTGATCAAATTAAAGGGAACACAGTAGTTTGCAGACGGAGCAGCCACTGCACAATATCCCAGTTTTTCCAGATTTTCCCAGTCCTGTGCAAATGCAAAAGAATGAAGAATACGGCCCTCGTTTTCTTCTGCACACTTTTTAAATTCCTCTACCCAGTTTGAGAAAAGAATATCATCATCATCAAAAACAGCTGCATACTTGCCCCACGCATGGGAAAAACCATAATTCAGCGGAGTTGTTCTGGTTCCTTCATTCAGACGAAAGAATCTTATTTTCTTTCTGAATTCCTCTTCCTGATCTTCCAGAATTTCTTCGATCAACTTACCATGTTCTTCATCAGCTTTATGCGCAATCAATAATATTTCAAAGTCCTGGCATTCCTGCGCCTGCAGACACAGCAGGGCTTCGCGCAATCCCTGCTCTCTCTTTCCCTGCGTACGGATAATAACGCTTAAAAAAGGAGAATTTTCCTTTTTTTCACCTTGAATGACAGGAAGATATTTCTCTTCGTATAATTTCTGGTTTTCTTCTGTATTTAAATGCTCTAATCCTTTTAAATACAGCCCAACATTACTGTTCGCTGAAAATTCACCAATAATATCTTTCCAACTATTATTATTTTTATTATTCATACTCATTTCCTCAAAGCAATTAGTGATTAAACTTAAATCGCATCTTACAATATTCATCCCCTAAAAATCTTCCGATTTTATGTTCTGGATCTATCATTTGGGGTAAAGTACCCTCTTTTTCTCTTTTACGATATTCCTGCGCTGCTTTTTTTTCGCTTTCACCACCATGAGTCAGATACTGCTGGCAAAGCTTTTCTGCCCTTTCCGGATTTGACCATTTATAGGCAAGAAGCATGGCTGCTTCTGCAGAATAATATATTTCTGCGGATGTAGGCTGCCAGGTTCCTGATAAGGACAGATTTTTAGCATGATATACAATAGCGGATGGCATATAAATGATTTTATAACCAGCCAAGCGCACACGCCAGGAAAAATCCAGGTCATCACAATATAAAAAGAAGGTTTCTGCATCAAAACCATTTATTTTATTGTATACCTCTGTTTTAAACACAGTACAGGCAGTAGATGCCCATTCCGTTTCTCCTGTTTTTGTATTATATTCCTTTGCATGCTCCAGCGGAGTCTGTCTTGCCTCCACCATTCCAACCTCTTTCAGTTTAAGAGGTTCCATCAGCTTACACAGACAGGTTGGCTCCAAAATAACATCTGGATTCATGATCATCATAATATCAGCATCTGTATTCTCAGCCATCAGATTATGACCTTTGGCAGTTCCGGAATTAAATCCAAATACTTTATATTCAAATTCAATTTCCGCCTTCAGCATTTCACGGATATCTTTCTGTGTTTTTTCATCCAGAACAGGAGTTGGTGTAGAGTCACCATAAATAAGCCTCACCTGCAGATCTCCCACGCGTCTGTGATAGACTTTTACAGCCTGCTGAAGGGCTTTCATTGCTTTCACCAAAGCGTCTACCTGATTTCCATAAATTACAGATTGAATTTGTAATTTCATTATTATTTCTCCCATATTCGTTTTTTTCCATATACAGCCAGTCTTGCTGCACTCACAGGAATCTCATAGGATTCGTGTTTTTTTCGCACTGTTTTTAATGCCTCGTCTAATTGATGCTGTCGTTCTTTCTGAATCTTCTGTTCAAAAGGAACTCTATACAAAGATGTTGTTTTTTCCACACAAATATACTTTGTCCTTTGCGCATACCTTACCCATAAATCCCAGTCCTCCAGATAATCCATTGAGCTGTCAAAGCCCCCAAATTCTTCATAAAGACGTCTCGAGAACATAATGCATTGTATTGGTATAAAATTATGATAACACAGCTCTACTTCATCAAATGCAGTCGTATATCGCTTATTATAAGCTTTAATATGGTATTTGTACGGAGAGGTGCTTTCTACAACAACCGGAGTCTCAAATCCAAATGCATATGCTGCAAGATATTTTCTGTTCTGCGCCAAAGCCTGTACCAGGGTTTCTACATGATCCGCAAAAAAGATATCATCATCGTCCAGAAAATTAATATATTCCCCGGCTGCTTTCGATAATGCAAGATTTCCCGCTTCTGAACGTCCGGCTTTCTTTCCGGTGGAATAATATCGGATATTCAAATCTGAAAATTCTTCTACGATCATTTTTTCAGCAGAAGCCTCACCATCTTCCACCACTATAACCTCTATATTGGAATACGTCTGATTTCGGATGCTGATCAACGCTTCTCTTAAAACTTCTGCACGCTGACAGGTTCGCACAATAATGGAAACCAAAGGACAAAATTCACAATCCTTCTGTGTTTGGATTTTATTGTCACGCGTAATTTCATAATCCCACTCCAGGAACTGTCCCACCTGCGCCCTGGCATAACTTTTATTATTAAAAGAAGAGATACGTGAAAAATGTGCCGCAAAAGCCTGAAGCAATTGTTTTTTCGCTCCCGGATAGGGGGCCCGATGTAAAAAAAACACTATTGCAAACTGAAAATAGCCTCTCATCACATCGGAAAAGCTGCCAAAACGATATCGCAGCAGCAGATTATTAATCAGAGAATTTACATACTGCGCCGGCTTCACCGCTCCAATGCTTTCGTACGAATAATGCATTATTTTCACAGTCGGACAATATTTAATTTTGTAATCGGATGCTCTCAGACGCCAACTGAAATCCACGTCCTCCGCATACATAAAAATATTTTTATCAAACCCCTGAAGTTTTTCAAAAATTTCTCTGCGTACTGCAAATGCTGCTCCGGACATCCAACTTGTAATGCCAGTAACAGGATCATAAATTTTGGGATGCTCATATGGCAGCTGTCTGAATTCCCAGGCTCCGATTTCTTTCGATGACTCTGCAATTATCTCTTCCAGCCGCTTAAAAGTATCTTCGAATACCTCTGTATCAACGTTCAAAAAGCAAACAATTTCATCCTTTCCAAAGGATGCTCCCAGATTATTAGCATTTCCAAAACCCTGATTCTGTTCCTGCTGAATAATCTCAAAACGGCTGAAGTCGTATTTCTTTTTATAAGCAGTCAGCAATTCTACCGTCTGATCACTGGAATGATTATCCACAAAAAACAACTTCAGATCTGAAGAAAGTGCCTTTGCCTTCAGCAGAGAATCCAGGCACCTTTTTATCCATTTTTCAGAATTATATGTAACAATTACAATATCCATATTTTACCCACAAATTCTATAAAAACATTACATTTTCCTGTCGATTAGAAAAGGCTCTGATCTTGCTTGGAATTTCAATATAAGAAGAATTGTAACCTTGATTTACGACTTCCAGTTCCATAATACCATGAAGCCAGGTAAGCATTTCATGCTTAGACTGTGTACCCTGACCTACCGCTGCTCCTACCAGATAAACACCATTCATGATACGCGGCAATGTATATTCGTACACGATCTCAATAATGTCATTTTTCTTTCCGTTGACCACTTCGCCCTGATTAATAAAATTGTTAATATCAAACAGAGGAAGTCCTTTGTTATTCTCCAACACAAATCCAACAATCAGGCTTGGTGCATCTTTCATACACTCAATTACTACATGAGTTCGATAAGTTTTATCAACGTACAGTCGATTTACCGCTTTATCTTCGGAATCTGTAAAAAACAGAGAACGGATTGCCACACTGTCATTGTGAAAACGATCCTCCACAAAACTGATCTTGGGAT
This sequence comes from Ruminococcus sp. J1101004sp1_RTP21198st1_B9_RTP21198_201120, assembly GCF_040924245.1. NCBI lineage: Bacteria > Bacillati > Bacillota > Clostridia > Eubacteriales > Oscillospiraceae > Ruminococcus > Ruminococcus sp. J1101004sp1_RTP21198st1_B9_RTP21198_201120. Next base: position 96,779 of record NZ_JBCOMI010000002.1, read on the forward strand.
ATTTTCTCTCTTCATCAATTTTTTCCATGAAGACATTCCCTGCAACTTCATCCTGAATATGTCCGGCCACATATTCTGCTGATTTTCGCTTTTCGTCCATATACATATCACAAATATGCGCAGCTTCGCCAAAGGCTCTGACCGTACCATGATCAAGCCATAAAACTCTGGAACACATCTGGCGTACACTTCCGATATCATGAGATACAAAAAGAATCGTAACGCCATTTCGTTTTAACTCATCAAATTTTTTAAAACACTTGTTCTGGAAGAAAATGTCTCCAACACTCAGTGCTTCATCTACAATAAGAATATCTGGTTCCACATTAATCGCAACTGCGAAAGCCAAACGTGCAAACATACCGCTTGAGTAAGTTTTCACCGGCTGATTGATAAAGTCTCCAATATCCGCAAATTCTACGATTCCGTTAAGGCGCTCATCCATTTCCTTACGTGAATAACCCATCATACGGCCATTCAAATATATATTTTCTATTCCAGAATATTCTTCATTAAAGCCAGCTCCAAGTTCCAATAAAGCAGAAACCTTACCTTCTATCTGAATATTTCCTGCTGTCGGACTTAAAACTCCGGTTACAATTTTCAGCAAAGTAGATTTACCGGCACCATTCGTTCCGATAATCCCCACTGTCTCGCCTTTTTTCACATTGAAGCTTACATCCTTAAGCGCCTCAAAAGTTTTACTCTGCTTCTTGCCAAAGCCTAACGCTTCCTTTACACGATCAGACGGTTTATTATATAAGCGATATGTTTTATTCAAATTTTCTATATTCACTGCATAATTTTGCATTCCTAATATCCTCACTTCTATAATACGTCAGCAAAATGCTGTTTTAATTTTTTGAAGCAGCTCATTCCTATTAAACAAAAAGCCAACGCAATCAGCCAATAATACAAATTCCATCCGAATCCATATTCCCAAAAGCATTTTCCACTCATCAATGCGTCACGATAGCCTCGTACCGGATAAAACAAAGGATTAAAGTTCAGTGCCCACTGTACCTTTTCATCAAAAATACTCATCTGCCATACAATCGGTGTTATCCAGAAAACAATCTGTAGAACAATGGATACGATTTGAACGACATCCCTAAAAAAAACAAAAAGTGATGCAGTGAAATACGATATTCCAATGCATACAAGAAGCATGTAGACAATATAATAAACTAACTGTAACCAATACACACTTGGCATCTGTCCATATACGATAAATAATATCGCTGTAAAACCAATTAAAAATAATTGTACAAAAAACACAGATACAACTCTTGCAACTGGCAATATATTAATATTAAACAAAACCTTTTTTACAAGATAACTGTATTCTACTAAGCTTGAAGTTGCATTTGTAATAGAATCACTTACAAAAAACCATGGCAATAAGCCGGATACCAGCCATAATATGAATGGATAGCCGTCTACATCTCCATTTTTGAATCCAATCTGAAAGATGAACCAGTATATTAATACCGTAATAACCGGCTGAACAAATGCCCAGAAAAATCCCAACACAGAACCGGCATATTTTGTTTTAAAATCATCCAATGCAAACTGACTAACAAAAAATAAATTTCCTTTCAATTTCTCACACCATTTTTTCATGTATTCCACCTGATCATTTCAAATATTTGTCCTTTTAAATCGAAGTTATCTTATCATATATGTATATAAAACGCAAGAAAACCACATGAAAAAGTATCTCTCAGACTTACTCTTCTCCCAGCATCTCCAAATAAACCTCACACGCCCCCACAGTCTTCTCCATCATAAACCGAATCCGCTTCTTTTCTGTCCCATAGCTTTTCTTGGTTGCTGCACCGCTTTCATGTTTCACCGACATGGAAGGATCATACACAATATTATAGCCTTTTCGCTGACAGCGCAGCGCCAGTATATATTCTTCGTAGAAAAACCGGGTTTCCGGCTCAAAGGCTTTTTCTTCTTTTTCGACAAATGATGGAGTAAAAATAAGACAGGCGCCAAAAGGGACAATATTTTTCTGAAGCTGACTATAAAGTGTCATGTGTTGTTTCTGATTTTCTATCTTGTTTTTTTCCGCTTTTTGAAGCATATGGTAAACAACAGGATACATGACTGGATAAAAACGTAACGCCAGGCGGTTCATTTTTATAGTATATTCTGCTTCTTCTTTGGTTCTAAGTCTGGTATCCATTGGGTTCTGATGTTCACCGGTACTCTGCCTGATCACATCGGGACCCAGAACATAGCATTGATTATTTACATAACTTTTTTCCAGTCTGCTGATAAAGTCTTTTTGTGTAAATTCAATGTCATTATTCAAAACAATGATATAGCTTTTCCCAAAATGTTCTCTGGCGTACTGATACCCTTGATTATTTGCATAAGAAAAGCCGCCATTTTCTTTTATCTGCAAAACCTTGATTCTGGAATTCCCCTGATATTTTTGGAGCAGTTCCTGTCTGTCTTTTTCTTTTTTCTGAATGTCGTTGTCTACGATCACAATCCGGATACGTTCCTGCTGTTCCATTGCCAATATAGACCTGACACAGGTATCCGTTACTGAATAATCTTTATAATGTAATATCACAAAGCTTACGTATTCCATTTGTTTTCCTCTTAATATTTCTACTGAAATTTTACTTCAACATTTAAAATATGAAGCATTGGAAATAGCACGCCACACAATCTTTTTTGTTATTTTTTTTTACTGATCAGCCAGCCAAAGGGCCTAAGAAGTTTCGTTTTTAATAAAAGAATCAATACTTTTACTGCTGCTTTCTGCGTAAATGGAATGTCCACCTTTGCATTTAGCTTTGCTTTACTGTTTTTCCAATAAGCTGGAAAATACATATTTACCGTACAGCTGATATAATCGCACAATTCCCTGATTTTCTCCCATCTTGCTCCCGGGGCGAGCTGAAACAGACAGGTTGCAAAAATCCTCATAACAAACAGCTCATAGAATTCCGGACTGTTCTGAATTCCAATTTTATTTACTCTGGTTAAAGTATTTTCCAGGCCTTTATACGGAAGAGAGTATTTTTCCAAACCTTTGAAATTGTGAATCGCTGACGATGCGTGCTGCACATAATAATACCCGCATTCCGGCAAGGTAGCGATTCTTGGACATACAGCAGAAAAAAACAAAGAAACCGGCATATCCTCCCCTCGCTCACCGCTTTGAAATTTCACGTCATACTTTTCCCACAGTTCCCGTTTGTATAAATGGGAACATACTGCTGAAATTCGGAATGTCCACTCCTCATTTTCCAAACGTTTATACACACCCGGAATAATCTTATTCAGCTCTTTTCCACCTTCGTCCACATAAGTCAGGCCACATATTACCATATCAAGAGTTTCTTTTTCCGCAAGACTGTACATTTTTTCAATATAGTCTTCCTGCAGGTAATCGTCTCCATCCACAAATGTAAGGTATTTTCCGGTCGCTTTCTCTACACCCAGGTTTCTGGCTGCTGCCACGCCTTTATTTTCCTGTTCTAACAGAATAATCCGGCTGTCTTTCTGCGCCAATTTACGCAGAATTTTCCCGCTTTCATCTATACTCCCATCATTGATTATAATGATTTCCAGTTCGGGTAAAGTCTGCGCCATAACCGAGCAGATACATTTTTCTACATATTTTTCACTATTATATACTGGAATAATGACAGATACTTCCGGCATGATTTTCTCCTTAATTCTCTTCACACCTCATTAGATTCTTCACTCTTCTGGTAAACCTTCTCAATCATTTTCGCAACCCACCCCGGCCAAAATTTCCGGAACATATATAAGTCTTCCGCTCTTCTTCCGTTTTCCTCAATCAGTTCCGAGGTTGTGGATTCCTGATGGATCCGGTGCTCCATTCCTGCCCTTGCAGTGTATGCAAACTCGCCTTTTCGCCTGGAAATTTCTTCCCATGCCTGCCAGTCAATGTTGCTTTTCATGTTATTTTTAAAGGAAAAACTGTCCAGATTTTCTTTTACAAGGGTGACTGCAGGGCAACAGATAGCCGATCCTATGGAGAGAATTCTCCTTCGAACAAAACGGTTTTTCCAAAAGCAAGTCAGTTTCAGAGGAGTCAGAAGCAGACGTTTCACCTTAAGAAGCCGGTTAGTTGTCACCGTTTTTCCATTTCGAAGTTCATTATAGTCTGTAAAAATAATAAGAGGATGACGACATTTCTTCGCAGCTGCCAGTACATCCTCCGTATAGTTTACATAATATCTGTCATCCTGATGAGCGAGGGTTACAAGCGGTGTTGTTGCACAGCTGTAGGCAAAATTCCAGTCTCCGGCCAGACCTTTTTCACCATAGTTTATATAAACAGGTATTCCATACTTCTCGCCAATTCCATATATATATGGATTAGGTGTCGAAGTCGCAATCAGAATTCTGGTTCTGACTTTCTGTGCCAGAAGGGACTGTATACATTCTTCCAAATACGGACTCTCACCGTACGCGCATACTGCAAATGTATGAAGATTTATTTTATTACTATTATCAAAATTCTTTAATCCCATATTTTTCATTTTCTCTATAAACTTTTAGATATATTCATTCCAGAACATGTTTGAAAAAGGCTTTCTGCAAAATATCCCCCAAAGTGGGGAGTACAGATTGCTGGAATGATTTTCAAGGAAACCATTAGTCATCTTCCCTCTCCAATACCAATTTCAGCCTCTATCTCCTGCTTTTCTACTTCTTCCCGTTCCAATAGCATCTCTTTCTCATCCACTTTATCAATCTTCTTATTCTCAGCTTTGGAGCGAAGAGCCACTTCTGCGGATAAGACCCCAATTTTATCTTCCAGCTGAGACACGATTATAGATAAAGTAAATATTTTCTCTACCAGCAGGAAAATGATCACCAGAAACACCAGATTACTTGGTGACATAATTCCGAATATACGACACAATTCATAGGAAATTTCCGGAAAGATTGCCAGCAAAAGTAAAATGACTGCAAAAAAGATCCAGAAAATAGCGTCCTCCATTTTGACTTTATTTTTTCGGATTTTTCGAAGAATCCATCCAACAGTCAGAACAGAGGCAATAATAAGTAAACCTTTCAGCGTGTCGCTCATTTTTTGTCTCCTTTCTCTCGTTTACGCACCCATTGAAAAATAAAAATAGAAAAGAACATTTTCATCATATACCAAATGGAATTTTTAAAATCCAGGTAGCTGGTTCCGGCAATTCGCTCGTGCATTTCTACCTGCACTTCTTCAATCTTTACCCCGCAATTCAAAAGGTATGCCAGGGTATCCGGTTCCGGACTGTAATTGATATCGTAGCCAAAGCGTTTGATCATGCGCTTATTAAAAAGGCGCATTCCGGAAGTTACATCTCCAATATATTTCCCGCCTGTGGTTATCATGATGGCGTAGGTAAGCAGCTGGCTTCCAATCATTCTGGAATTAACAGGCTTCCGCTGGGTTTTAAATCTGGACCCGATCACAATGTCACAACCGGTCCGCTCCATCTCCGTAATCATATCCTCTATATACTTTGGATCATGCTGACCATCGCCGTCCAGCTGGAGAACGTAATCATATCCATAATAGTTCGCATAGCGCATACCGCTTTTGATCGCGCCGGAAAGCCCGGTGTTTACAGGAAGATCCATGAAATTATAACCGCGGCGGGCACATATCTTACGGGTATCATCGGTGGAGCCATCATTGATCACCACGTAATCATATTGAGGATAATTCCTTTCCAAATTATCTACTACCTTTTCTATGCATCCAGCTTCATTGTAAGCTGGTATAATGATCAGAATTTTTGATATTGTTTTTATTGAGGCCATGAATTCTCCGTTCTGTGTTTCTCCACAATCTCCACCAGTTCCCGCGCTCTCGCCTCAAAGGAATATTTCTCCTTAATCAGCGGCCACTGCTCGTCGACTTTTGCTTTCACTTCTTCATAGTTGTTCTCAATTTTCTTCACGCACTGGTGGAATTCTTCTTTATTGCTATAGTACAGCACTGCTTCCGGAAAGATTTCCCTGAGCTCATCGCAGCAGTCAGATATTACCGGGAGACCGCAGGCCAGGGCATCGAAAATGCGATTATTCACAAACTGGTAATCCAGCATGTCTTTCCAGTGGTCGTTCAAGGTGACGCGGGCACTTCGGTAAAGGGCGGGAATCTGGCTGTTTTCGATAAAAACATCCTGTACCATGGTCTTATCTGGCCCCAGCATAGCTTTCCAGCCGGCACCCCAGATTTTCAGCGGAAGCTTATCCTGTGCTGCCCATAATACACAGGGGCGGGCCACACCACGGGAATTTCCAATAAATAAATAATCTTTTCCACGGCTGCATTCAGCTTCCTGATCCGGGTAAAAAAGCTCAGTGTCTGTACACTGAAGCAATGGATAAACAGGAACCGTAAGCTTCGCCTGAAGCTCCCTGGCATAATGGCGGGAACCTACGCATACAATATCATAGAGCTGGTATTCTTCTTGGGTAACCATCTCCGGGTGGCTGATATTCCACATAATGTAGAGGCATTTGGTGTTCCGGCGATCCGGACGGTAAAATTCGCAGCCTCGAAGTACAAGAACCACATCTGCGTTTACTTCACAGTCCCAGTCTTCGTGCAGGTCAATTATAGTGTACATTCCCATTCGATCCAGATAACGTTTCAAGGCAACGGCATACGCATAATCGCCCCAACGGATCTTTTTTTCCTCAGGAGCAGGACATTTGATCACCCAGATCTGGCGGTCTTTCGCTTCACGCTTCACCTGTGCAGCCAGTTTTCCCCAGTCGTCCCGGCGATGTAGCTCCTGTGACACATAATCCTTCAGTTCCAGCATGGACTGGCTGTTTTTCTGAAGCTCCAGGAGAATTTTTTCCTGGCGTCTATTCTCTTTTTCCAGTTCACGCAGCTTATTGTCCATATAGGTGCGGCTTACCGGAATAAAGCTTCGTAATTTCTGTTTCAGGGTATTCCAAAAGCTCATATAGAAACTCCTTGTATAATAAGTTGTCAATCGGTAAAAATCTGTTTTTGGGTCTTTGCTTTTTATTATAACGAAATATGACAGGAAACGCAACTCCCCACAGTAAATCACCAGCGAACAGTAACCCTTCACAATTTTTTCACGTTTTTTTCTACCTTTTATCACTAGGAAAGTAATTTCGAATTTGCTATAATAGTTTCACGACATCAGAGCATGTTTGAAAAAGGCTTTCTGCAAAATGTGCGTCACAATTTGTGGGATATTTTATCCCCCTCTTTATTCAATGAATGCATCAAACTTTTCTGGCATCATAAATCTTAGGAGGATACCGAATTCATGCGAAGAAAAAAGAGCTTACTAATACCAGCTGTGCTGGCTTTTTCCCTTTGCACCGGTGCTGTTGTTCCAGTACTGGCAGAGGAGACCTCACAGACAGCTGATACAGCAGATACGACAAATGCAGATAATAAACAAGAGGCATCAGCGGGCAGCACTGATGGCACTGCACAGGAGACAGCCGATACTTCTGACAGCGTTCAGAATACCACTGAAGCTTCCGCTGATATCAAGGACAGTTCCCAGAGTGCCACAGATACTTCTGATACCCCTTATGAAAAAGGCACCATCACAGACACTGATTTTCAGAGTGAGTGGCTGAATCTGAAATTCACACCGCCGGAAACAGTAGTCATGAATACAGAGGAAGAGCTTCAGTCTGTTATGAAGCAGGGCCAGACTACTCTGGAGGAATCTTCCGGGGTGGAACTTGGAGAGGATGCTTTGTCCGGCACAGTTTATGAAATGATGGCTTCCTCCATCTCCGGTTTTCCTAATGTTTCCTTAGTTGTTGAGGATGCTTCTCTGGAGAATATGACTGTTGACCAGTATTTTCTGGCTGCACAGCAGATGTTGGATGCTACCGGGATGGGCTATACTTATTCAGATGTGACAGATATACAGATTGCCGGGCAGGATTTCCGTGTTATGGAAACAAGTGTGGCAGTCAATGACTATGAAATTCTTCAGAAATATTGTACCCGCAAACAGGGAGGAAAGTTTGTCTCCATTATTTTATCATACACCACAGATACCACAGCAGAAGCAGATGAAATTCTGGCAGCTTTCACTCCATTAAATACAGACACGGAGGCTGCACCTGCAGAATAAACTATGGTCTATACCCCCTTAACCATAAAAGCCATAAAAATTGCATATAAAGCACACGAAGGGCAATACGACCAGAGTGGGGTTCCTTATATTCTTCACCCGGTTCATCTTGCAGAACAAATGACAGATGAAACTACCACCTGCATTGCCCTGCTTCATGACGTTCTGGAAGATACTGCCCTGACTCTTTCTGATCTGGAAGCAGAATTTCCAAGAGAGATCACAGAAGCAGTCCAGCTGCTTACACACGCTCCTTCCGATGATTACCTGGATTATGTGCGCAGACTTTGCGAAAATCCGCTGGCTCGTAAGGTAAAGATTGCGGATCTCGCCCATAATTCAGATGAAACGCGACTTTCTTCCGTCACGCCGGATCCAATGCAGCTGAAGCACTGGCGGACGAAGTATGCAGCAGCGAAAAAGATTATACGAGAATATGAGGAAATATCCTAAATGAAAGCACACTCATTCTTATAAGCTACAAAGCCCAATTTTCAGCATGTTTTTTCCAGCTTCACCTGTATAGACTACTATGATGCTGTTATCCAGGCGAAATCTTTCACCCAGTGTGATGGAAATCTTGCAGCGAACCTTTTTGTGAACGTACTCCAGACTATGTAAAAAGGTACTCTATTATATTGATATCAATTATAATAGGGTACCTTTTTTATATTTTGCAAAAGCCAATGTTAAATTTTTATTATTTCACCCGCAAAATCGACCTCACCAGTTCCAGATGCGGTCTGTCTGCATCCTTCTGGAACACGGCAACATGGTTCAGGTCTGCGCCTCCATCTGTATATGCCGGAAAAAGAAAGCCGCACTCCGGCTCGCCTGGCTCGTATTCATCTGCAAGTGGACAAATTACACAGATCAGATATTCAAAAACAGTTTCTGATTCCCCCAGCCGCTCCTTATCTGCTGCCTTTGCCGGAATATCATATCTGTCGTGGAAAATATAAACTGCATAAGGTCTCCTGCTTTTATAATTCTCCATTACAAGATCATAGAAGCTGTCCATAAGAGCATCGTTTTTCAGCCCACATTCCCGGATTGCCATCAAAAGCTGCCACACGGTTCCTGGCCTTCTGTCTGCATCTGCAAATTCATAACGTTTCAGATTTACATTTGTTGCTGCAAAAGGAACTACCTTGGCAAGCTCAATGTTTTTCTTCTTTTCTGCGGCAGACAGCTTTAAAAAATTCACGTTAAAGCTGCCGTCAAAGTCCCCGTCCTTATCCACATAACATCCCGCAATCCTTGTAAAAGAACTCCGGGCAACATTCATCCTCCTGGTCAGCGCCAGCATATCTTCACGGTCGATTTTGTTGGTCATGGTTTTCTCCTGTGTATACGCAAAATGTTTTTTCTATTTTACCATTCCTATGCGCTATACACAACTGAAAGTAAAAATATCTCCATTTAAAACGCTTTTCTAATCCGCTCCAACGCCTCCGTCAGCGTTACCCTTGGACACGCCACATTAATCCTCTGGAATCCTTCGCCTGCTTTTCCGAAAATCTTTCCACTGTCAAGCCAAAGTCTGGCCTTATTAAGGATCAAATCCTCCAGTTCCTCAACAGTCAGGCCTGTCTCACGGAAGTCCAGCCACACCAGATACGTGCCTTCCAGATCTGTCATCTTCACCCCAGGCAGATATTTTTCCACATACTCTTTTGTGTAATTGATATTCGCCTCCACATAAGCATGCATTGCCTGGTACCACTCTTCCCCCTTGGAATAAGCAGCCTCTGTTGCCACCAGTCCCAGAACCCCAAGCTGGCTGGTTCCTGCCGCATCCAGCTGCTTCCGGAATCTTCGGCGAAGCTCCGGATTGGGAATAAAAATATTGGAAATCATCATACTTGCAAGATTGAAAGTTTTACTTGGGGAAGTGCAGGTAATGGAAATATCCTGAAACTCCTTTTTCAGGCCGGCAAACACCTGATGCTTTCCCTTAAAAACAAAATCCTGATGGATTTCATCACTGACAACGGTCACACCATTCTTTACGCAGATATCTCCTATTTTTTCCAATTCTTCTGCGCTCCACACTCTTCCCACCGGATTGTGCGGATTGCACAGGAAAAACAGTTTTACATTTTCCTCCACGATTTTCTTCTCAAAATCCTGAAAATCGATGTGATAACGGTTGTCTTCTCCCTGATAAAGATTGCTGCTCACTACTTTTCTGCCATTGTCCTGAATAACCTCTGAAAAAGGATAATAAACGGGAAGTTGGATCAGCACACTGTCTCCCGGCTGCGTATATGCTTTTACCGCCATCGCCAGGGCAAAAACAACTCCTGGTGTTTTGATCAGCCAGTCCTCCTGGATCTCCCAGTTGTGGTGAAGCTTCATCCAGTTTGCCAAGATTTCAAAATAAGGGGTCTGCACCTCACTGTATCCGAAAATTCCCTCTTTTGCACGCTCTACCAGCGCATCCTCAATATAAGAAGAGGTCTCAAAATCCATGTCTGCGACCCAAAGAGGCAGCACATCTGCCGGCTTGCCCCTTTTTACTGCAAAATCATATTTCAGACATCTGGTATTTTTTCTGTTAATCACTTTATCAAAATCAAGATTTCTTTCCGCCATATAATTCTTCCTCTGTTTCTGCAAATACTTTTTCAAATTCATCAAGAAGATCCTGGGCATCCTCGATTCCAACAGAGAGGCGAAGGGTTGCCTCTGTAATTCCGTTGCGTTCCCGTATCTCCTTCGGCACATCCGCATGCGTCTGGGTAGTTGGATATGTGATCAACGTCTCCACACCACCAAGACTTTCTGCAAACTTGATCATCCGCACTTTTTCCAGAACAGAAAGGGCAAACTCCTTGCTTTCCAGCTGGAAGGTAAGCATGGAGCCAAATCCTCTGGCCTGCTTTTTCATGATCTCATATCCCGGGTGTTCTGGTAAGCCCGGATAGATTACTCTGGTCACTGCGCTCTTTGTTTTCAGCCATTCTGCAATTTTGAAAGCATTTTTCTGTGCCTGCTCCATGCGGATTCCAAGAGTTTTGATACCGCGAAGAATCAGCCAGCTGTCAAAAGGAGCCAGGCCGGAGCCTGTGGTTTTAATAAGAAAACGAAGCTTTTCGCTGATATCCTCTCTGTTGGTTACCAGAAATCCTGCCAAGGTATCATTATGTCCGCCCAGGAATTTGGTTCCGCTGTGCACTACAATGTCCGCTCCCAGTTCCAGTGGATTCTGGAAATATGGAGATAAAAATGTATTGTCTACTATGAGAAGGAGATTATGTCTTTTTGTAATTTCCGCAAGTGCCGCAATATCAGTGACATTCATCATGGGGTTGGTTGGAGTTTCAATATAAATTGCTTTTGTGTTTTCGTTTACATAACTTTCCACATTTTCTTTCCAACAGTCGATTCTGGAAAAATGGATCCCGTTTTTCGAAGAAACATTGTCAAAAAGCCGGATGCTTCCGCCGTACAGGTCTGCATCTATGATCAGATGGTCTCCTGGTTTAAACAGCTCCATTACCAGAGTGATTGCTGCCATTCCAGTGGAAAAAGCCAGTGCATCGATTCCGTTTTCCAAAGTTGCTACAATTTTTTCCAGATGCTCTCTGGTCGGGTTCTGCAGTCTGCTGTAGTCAAAGCCTGTACTCTGGCCTACTGCCGGATGCTCATATGTTGCTGTCTGATAAATCGGAAAACTGATAGAGCCATAATTGTTACAACAGCCTTCCTCTTCTTCCAAATGTAAACATTTTGTATTGATTCCTCTTGCCATGATTTTCCTCCAGATTCGTATGATCGCGTTCAGAGAAATGTTTTCTCTCTTTTTTGTCTGAACATATCATAGCAAGATAAGAGGATTTTGTATAATTCATTTTACCTTGAGTTCGTTATAGAATATTGCTATATCTGATTAGATATGTTAGATTTTGTGTATTGCCAATTTCAGAGCGTGTTTGAAAAAGGCTTTCTGCAAGATGTGCGTCACAATTTGCGGGAATACTTTTTCAAACACGCTCTAAAACACCCTCTGCACCAGCAGCATATACAAAATCGTTCCACCGCCAATACTAAGCAGTGTATTCTTTTTCCACTTATGCAAAAATACGATAAACAAAATCGCAATGGCTTCTGGCAGCCCATAAGGTCCGCTTCCGTTCCTTCATAGTTACACTCTTCGCGATGCACAGAAATCATGTTTCCCATGTTTTCGCACCGTACTTCTTGGGTTTTCTGTAAACGAAGTTCACAAAATATCTCTTGGGATGATATCTGCTGAATAGGAGCAGGCATTAATTACCGGCCAGTTCCCTGATAGCATCTGTCAAGGTCGTGTACTGCTCTTTCACCTGCGCGTAAAGCTCATCACTTCCTGCGGTTTCTCTTCCTCTTAATACCTCCGTAAGCTCTGCACTGACCTTATACAATTCTGTAAATCCAAGGTTCAGGCACACACCCTTCAGGGTATGGGCTGCACGGAATGCTTTCTCTCCATCCTGTGCGGCAAGACCATCTGTCAGCTCCTGAAAACTTGGATCATTAAGAAATTTCACCGCAAATCTTTTCACAAGCGCTTCGCTTCCCAGTCTTTTCAGAACTCCATCGTAATCTGAGCCAACTTTCTCATAACATTCTTTTATTGTCATTCCAGCCTCCTTAATTTTCATTCCGGTTCCCTATGTAACTGCTTTCTGCACTTTATTATATTAAATTGAAAGAAATTTGTCCACAGGTTTCTAGAGCGTGTTTGAAAAAGGCTCTGACATTACGCATCAGACCTGGAATAAGCATTCTTCATCTGATTACTCAGCTCATAAAGCACTTTATTCAGTGTGTCAGAAGCCTCTTTTTTCACCATATCCGCAATTTCCTGGTTGGCCTGATGGCGAAGGGACATTCGCTTCGCTGCGTCAGACTCTTTTTCCAGAAGAGCGTCATATTTGCCAATTAGCTGGTGGCCTTTTGACATTACACACTCCTGATAACGTTCAATATGAAAAATGGAGCTCTTATAAGAAGCATCTGCCATGGCACCGATCATGCGGCTTACCCAGTAGAAACTGTCAGTGGTTACTTCCCTGGTGGTGCTGGAAAAATAGTCCGGAGTGGTATCAATTGTGGCATAAAACGGCACCAGCACATTAAATGCATTGGATGCAAATGCAACCCATTCCAGAATATTGCAGTCCTTTTCCATGCCTGGTCTCATCTGGATCAGAGACAGGAAATCTGTACGGTTCACACCGATAGAACGGAATGCTCCGCGCTGTTCTTTTTCTCCATAGGAAGCATATGGATCATAAGAGGTTCCCTGATAATGGGAGGACAATACATATTTCACATCCTCTACAGTAATCTTTTTTTCCGGAATCATGCACCATGGCAGATCATCAGAATATGGAGTAAATTCTGCATTTACGCCATCCCAGATTTTTGTCTTCGGATTCAGGTTTCTCAGCATATACCATGCACGAGGAGTATTATAAACATGGTCGGAATCGTCATGGCTTCCGAACGCATCTCTTGGATTCAGTACACCATCCATGGAAAGATCCAGGTGATTTTTGCTGATAAATTCTTTCAGGTCAGCGGAACACATGTATTCCAGATCCGCATATTCCTCACATGGGCACCGATATTTTTCCTGATCCCGCAATGCCTTTTCCAAGTCAAATTTATCAATTCCAAGCTGATTTGGCATTACTACATATGCCTCATCCGGAACCTTTCTTGCCATCCAGTGATGGCCGCCGATGGTTTCCAGCCACCAGATTTCGTTTTGATCCTGGAAAGCAATTCCATTCATCTCATAGGTTCCGTATTTCTCCAGAATGCTTCCAAGGCGGATTACCCCTTCGCGGGCGCTATGGATGTATGGAAGAACAATGGATACAATATCTTCCTCTCCGATTCCACCGGCTGCTTCCTCCTTACCGTCCTTTGCAGGCTGATAGGTTACCAGAGGATCCGCGCCAAGTACCCGGGGATTGGAGGTAATCGTTTCTGTAGCAGTCATTCCCACATTTGCCTCATTTACACCGCTAGCTGCCCAGATTCCTTCGCCGTCTACTGCATTTGGCACAGATGTATAGCCCATTGGATCATCTGGAAGATCAATTTCCACATGAGAAATCACAGATTTATATTTCCGCGGCTGTTCCTCCGGATGAACCACCACAAATTTTTTGGGCATATAATGGCCGGAACCGGAATCGTCATTTCTTGCGATCATAGTAGAGCCATCATAAGACGCCTTTTTTCCAACTAAAATTGTAGTACAACCCATTTAAATTTCCTCCTGAAAATATTTCGTAATCTACTATGCTCTATGTTAGCACAATCCAACGTTTTATGGAATACAGGATTCCGGAAATCATTTATTTAACGGTTGTATTGCCTGCCATTAAGCTTTATACTTATGTTATTCCCAGAGCAAAATGATACGCGAAAGAATCCGGCCCGTCAGGGCTTTTCTATAACTTAAAGGAGAATTCCTTATGCAGACATCTAAAGATTATTTGCATGTTTTTCTTGATATGGGCGACGCTCTGTTAAACAGCGGCGCAGAAATTTTCCGGGTGGAGGACACCCTGAACCGGATGGGTTATGCCTGTGGTGCTACCCATATGAACGTTTTCGTCATCACGTCCAGCATTGTTATTACTATAGAATTTCCCGGAGATGGCGCACGGACGCAGACACGGCGCATTCATGAATGTGGGGGGAATGATTTCACCAAGCTGGAGCAGCTCAATGACCTGAGCCGCCGTTTCTGCAGTCATCCGGTTTCTGCTGCGGAGCTGCGAAATGAATTTGAGAAGATCAATGCAAACAGGCCTAAGCCTCTTTGGAAACTGCTTGGAAGCGTTCTTGCAGCCAGCAGTTTTGCCCTTTTCTACGGCGGCACTATTCCGGATGCCATTACTGCCGGCGTTTCTGCAATCCTGATATGGAGCCTGCAAAAATATCTAAGACCAGTATGTATGAACGAGGTTACTTTCCAGTTTGCAGCATCTTTTCTCACTGGCTGCGCCATTTGCGGATTTACTTTTCTCTGTCCTTTCCTTCACATGGATAAGATCATGATTGGTGATATTATGCTTCTGATTCCAGGACTTATGTCAACTAATGCAATCCGCGATGTACTCATTGGTGATACCCTTTCGGGTATTATCAGGCTGATCGCCGCGTTACTTCTTGCAGCAGCACTGGCGCTTGGTTTTATGGGCGCAATTATTCTTTTTGGGAGGTTTGGACTTTGATCACAATGACGGTTATACAGCTGATTACCGGAGCTATCGGATCTGTGGCTTTTGGTCTTCTTTTTCACATGAAAACTAAATATCTGCCGCTGGCTGCTGCCGGTGGTTTTCTTAGCTGGCTGGTCTTTCTCTTCGGGAAGAGTCTGTGGGGAAGTGTTTTTCTTCCGGCACTGCTGGCTGGTTTTATTGCAGATGTGTATGCGGAAATCCTGGCAAGAATCTGCAAGGAAACTTCCACTTCTTTTTTCGTTACTTCCGTGATTCCGTTAATTCCCGGAAGTACCCTTTATTACTGCATGAGCAGTATTGTAGAGGGAAATCCCATGCAGGCACTTAAATATGGGAGGGACACCTTTCTCTTCGCATTTGGAATCGCCGCAGGGATGAGTATTGCATGGGCGATCTGTTATTTTCTGAGAAGTGTTAAAGCACGATAGTTTCTTATTCACAGTTTCTGGATTTCCACCTTGCGATTCCGCCAGCCCTTTTTCCAAACCATGAGAAAAACCTGAAAATCCAGGCTGTCTCTGGCTGTTGTAAAGGGCTCTTCTCTTAATATTTCTGCATGGATTCCGTCCCGGGCCAGTTTTTCCTGCATTTTTCCCGCTTTTGACAGCAGACTTTTTAACTGCTGATCAGCCTCATTTCCAAAATTCCGGTCAGGATAAGCTGCCGCTGCGCTTTTTATTTTTCCAGTAAGAAGATCAATCACTGCACTATGCTTATTCTTGTGTAATGCCCTGGCAAAAATCCTGGCGATAAATGTAGCTGGAAATTTCTTATAAACATGCAATAACCGAAGCAGAGAAAAATCCCGGGCTTCTTCTGCTAGCTCTTCCATTACTTGAAATGCTGCTGCAGACGGCTTCCAGGGGTCTTCCTTTGGCACAATATACTGTTTCGGCACTGCCGGATAACAACAATAATTCAACGGTGGAAAGTCCGCCAGCTGCACAAGTGCCCTTTCTTCTTCTGTACAAAACTCTTCTCCCAGATATTCCAGCTTATCTCTTGCAATGGCGATCCGATATTCCAGCTGACGCAGATATTCATATCCAGGCACCCAGAAATGACCGATCTCCCCATAGTTATAAAGATAAACCTCCAGATCCAGCATTCTGAAAAACAGAGTGACTACGTTCTCCCCCTGCCATACTACCAGTATATATTCATCCCCTTCCTGACTTAAGGATGATTTCAGAGGGCCTTCATAATTCTCCAGATAAGAGCCTGTAAGTCTGGCATCCCGGAAAATGAGAAAGCTTTCTACGGCATCATTCATCAAATAAACAAGGCGGATATCACCTGGAATTTTCTCTTTTCCCACTCTGGCAAGGCTGTCTTTTTCGCCCTGTTTTCCCTCATTATTTTCATATGTCTCATAACATTCCCATTCAGCCTGTGCTCCGTTTTCTTTCGGAAACAGCAATTCAAATTGCTCCTGTTCCAAAAGCTCCTCCAGCATTTCAAATGTATCCTGCATCTTGTGATTACCTCAAACTGTTCGATTCCTGTTTCCAATTTCACTTTTTATTATATGGGTATCTGACAGAAATGTCAAAATAACGACAACAGATATATAGCTATAAAATAAATAGCATACAATTTACAGCTTACATTTTTCATATATTTTCTATATACTTTATATTATGGATAAAGAAGCTGTCGTTCCATAATATAAGAACCCGCAGGCAATCAGGAAGCGGTGAAACCGTTCCATAGATTGCCAGAGCATGTTTGAAGAAACTGTTTGAAAAGGGTTTTCTGCAAGATGTGCGTCAGAATTTGCAGAAGATTTTGTTCAAATTGGAAAGCAGCTTAAATGCGTGTAAAATCGCAGGTAAGCCGGTTCGGCACCTGTTAAAAAGATTGGAGAACGAATATGAATCAGATTGATTACGAAAACTTAGGATCCCGAATGAAAGAACTGCGAATCAAAATGAAGCTTACCCAGGCAGAAGTTGCCAAAGCTCTGAATGTAACTCCTGGCTATATCAGCAACGTGGAGAATAACCGTACTGCAATGTCCCTGCGTATCCTTATTTATTATGCAAGACTGCTGAACATCTCCCTGGATTCCCTGATTGGCAGAATTGATTCTGAATACCGTGAAACTGCCCTGGACCGCGAGATTTCCGAGCAGGTACATAAAATGAGTATTCCAGAGAAACAAAAGCTTCTGAAAACCATGAAGGTATGGATGGAAGAAGATTGATTCTGAACGTAAAAGGGGCTGTCTATTTCCCGACAGCCCCTTTTGTAACTTTATGGTGTTTATAGTATTATATCAGATTTTATTCCCCATTTCTGTGATAGTATCACATACTTTTCTTTTTTACCTTGCGGACAAGTTTTCGGACCAGAACTACAATAAGGATAATAATTACAAGGAAGAGCAGGCAGATCAACACGATCATTACTGAGAATCTATTGGGATTTTTTACCAGATCAATAATATTTGTGCTGTCATCTACAACCTTACGGTTATGAGTGGCTGCATAATATTCCGGTACATTGGCAATTCCATCCCCGTCTGTATCTTCAAAGGACTTCATATATCTTGCAATGGCATCCCACGCCTTTAATTCTCTGCCGTCTTCCATGATTGCCTGGTCTTCCAGATTTTCAATGGGATTGCCGTCCTTGTCCTTTGGTTCAAGAGACAGCAGGCCATAGGACATTTTCATCACAGAGCCAAGCATTTGTCCTGTATACAAATCGGTCACAACATGATACAGCTTATCATCCTGGATTTCGATTCTTTCTCCGTCCTCTCTGGTCAGATAACAGTCCGTCACCTTGTTCAGAATCATTCGGTGAGGATTGTATGTAAAATTCAATCCGCTGCAATATAATCTTGCAGTTGTCATAAAATCTGAAACAGAAGCGTCTACTTCTGCTACCAGCTTCAATTCTTTTCCTGTCAGATATGCATTGATAAGAGGATATCCTGCTACACCGTCTTTTCCAATTCCCAGAGAAAACGAATTGTAAACATCTTCTACTGTAATATCACCTTTCGTGTATGTATCACGGACCGTTCCGCTTGGTACAACCGCTACGTCTACCGGATTTCCATCGTAATACTCTGAATTTTCCACAGCATATACGTACGCATCAGACATAATATCGCCAAGATTCAGTTCTTCATGCTTTGTGCCCATCTCTTCCAGACTGTTGAATTCAACATCGTTCTGAGCCAGAACCTCATCCCTGGTGTACCCAAAATCTGCAAGATAATTAGTGTCTACTGTATCCATTAATTTATCAATGCGTTTCTGTGTTTCCTGATCCGGCTTGATCTCATCAGACACAGGAATCAGCTCGTAGGAGGTCATTTCCCAACGTCCGTCCTCCTTCTGTGTCATCGAAAGTGATCCAAGATTTCTTCCATACTCACCGCAGGATACAATATATGTATTCCCATGCTTAATGGCTTCATTCAGCTCTGTATGGGAATGTCCACTGATGATCAGATCCAGATCCGACACCTTTTTTGCAAGAATTTCATCCTCTGACTTGTCCTCGTCCTCCCAGGTTCCTCCATGGGACACACATGCGATCATATCCACATTCTCGTTTTTCTTAATCTCAGTTACCGTCTGCTTTACTGCCTCTACCGGATCTTTAAACAGAAGTTCACATGTAGGCGCACATTCCAGGGCATCTTTTCCAAACACGCCAACCACAGCAATCCTTGTATCGCCCTTCTGAATTACCACATAATCCTTCACACCGTATGCTTCAAATGCTTCTTTGATCTGCTTCTGCCCATCATTTAAGCCATCTTTCTCCATAGCGTCCCAGTCCACATTGCACACTGCGATCTCCGGCACTGTCTCACTGGAATTTATGGCTGCCTTCAGCATATTTGCCAGTCCCTTTGACCGGTAGTCGTATTCATGATTTCCAAAAGTAGTCACATCATACCCCAGATATCCCAGCATTCGAAGCTCCGCTGCCTCCGTATCATATACGGTCTGGATCAATGTACCCATGGAAAAATCTCCGCCATCCAATACCAGGGTATCTGGATTGTCTTTCTTCTTTTCATCTATCAGGGTTTTTATTTTCGCAAAACCGCCAACTTCTTTTTGCTGTCCATCCACAATTGTTGAAAAGCTGTCCAGATGGGAATGTATATCATGGGTAAACAAAACGTCTACCTTTTTCGTCCCGGCTGCTGTCACAGGAATATCCAGTACAAGCAGAAGCAGTATTGCAATTGTTAATACAATTGACAAAATTCGTCTCCGTGTCTTCATAATTTCTCCTTTTTGTTCAAAAAATTTTCTTCTGATTTCTACAGCATTTCTTCTGCCAGCATCTCCTGATATCCGGCTGTCCTGAATTTTCTAATCAGCGCTGCCACGGGCTTTAACCTTTCATCCGTTACCCGTTCCAGTATCTTCAGCCGCTTCGGTGATATAACCTCTTCAGACCTGCACCTTTCATAGTCAGCAGCTTCCATATGCCAGTAATAAAATTCGCCCTTATAATACTGCGAAAGTTTCTGTGCGATCAACACACCTTCCGGATCCAGATCTCCTGCATAATAAACTCGGGTTTCGGATTTTGCAAATAAATCCAATGCTATCAACCCCGCCAGTCTTGGCTGACCGTTCATACACATATAGGCTTTTCCTTTTTGATCTGTTTCTTCTTTTCCACAAAGCATTGCAAAAATCGAAGGATTTTCCACAATATATATTTCGTTTCGGGGACAATGAAGTGACTCCCATTCTGTAAGCACTGCAAGAGGAACCTGTACAATGTGCTGTTCTTCTAAAAAGCCTGCCATACCTTTATGATAAGTTCCATCTTTTTTCACAGCCTGCACCTGATACATCATCGCATAATTGGAAACATCATCCAGCATAATCCCTGCCAGCAGATAACTTTTCTGACGTTTATACGCAGGAAATATTGCAGATGTCTCTACTGTAATTCCTCTTATTTCCAGATCCATCTGTATGATCTGGTATAAAAAATTCCCATCGGCTGTTCCAATATCAAACGCATGTGGATTACCTGTCAGCATAGCTGCAAATACGGCAAGATACATCTTTGTGTTGCGATATGGCAGATTGTTATAGATTTCTGCTCCAAACCGCAGCGTCCTGTCCCATTTGGCCAACTCCTGATTCCCATTGTCTTTCACAATGCTTCGCAACGATTCTAAGGCTGCCTCTGCAGGAGTTTCTTCATAGTCTCTCTGAAAAATCTCCCATATACGCTCTTTCTCCTGTTCCCGCAAGGATTTTTGCTCCTGTCTTCCAAGCAATGGCTCTTCGAAGAAATTCTCTAACAGGCATTCCGGCGTTATCTCTTTATATCTGCTTGTTTCCAGCGCCTGTCTGAATTTTTCTGCTGACACCGTTACACTTTTCTGACTGTGAAAAGATTTTCCGAAAAATCCTTCCAGCTCTTCAATATCTGTTGGTTTCAGATTCTTCAGAATTACTTTCCCACCAAACCTTCCGTAAGAAATATATTTCTCCCGGAAGCCTTTCAGAACCTTCTCCCAGACCGGGCTCAGGCGAAAATAAGCCAGACAGTCTTTCATTTTATTCTCAGATTTATACTCCTGCTGCCTGTCCAAGCTCTATTCCTCTCTGTTCTACTTCTTCCTCGTGTTCTAACAATTCTTTCCTGCAGCCATTCCATAAATAGGGCATAACAGTTACGAATTTCGCATTTCCCGGACGGATTAACTGATAAATTGCCAATGCATCCAACGTATCGCAATCTCCCCACAGAACCTGTGAGTTAATAATAAAATCAAACTGGAATTCTGTCATCAGACGGAACATATCACGAATATTCTTATTATCAACTCCGGCAAATGCCTCGTCCAGAGATATCAATCTCGGTGCATCTTCTCTTCCTCCCTGATACTTGGCCACAACTGCAGAAAACAGCGGTACATACATGGACATTGCTTTTTCCCCGCCACTGAAGGTTCCAAATACACTATTTGTCAGCTCCTTCTGACGTTCTCCGTTTTTCTGGGAAAACAGCTGAAATTCAAACCATTTACGGTAATCCAGCGTATCCTTCATGATCTGATAGAAGGATACCATTCCCGCACTGTCTTTCGCATTTCTTCGTGCCTCTGCCACTTTGGAACGGAAATGGGCAGACAATCTGGCTGCCTCATCTTCACTCATCAGCCGATAATCTTTCTTCAGTAATTCTACCAGTTCTTTCGTATCCAGCTGGTCTTCCTGTTCTGCAGTCTTACTTCGCCATCTAAGGCTAAGCTTTAATCCGCTGGATGTATTCATACCGTTCATCAGGGAATTCATCTTCTGTACCCATGTATTAGACCCGTTAATCTTTCCACGGATTTTTCTGCTTACCGTATTGGCAAGAATGTCTTCAAACAACTCCCGGTCTCCATCTTTGATCAGATTCTCAAGTTCTGTAATGTCTTCTTCAAGATGCAAAAGAAGACTGGCAAATGATATCTTTACGCCTTGATATCTGGCCGAAATATCCAGTCGTTTTGCAGGAAATTCCGTTTGTTCTTCTTCCGTAAACAACTCATTCTGCATTAAATGATAGTCTGTAAGAAAGCCTCTGTTTTCAAAATATACCTTATTCAGATCGCGGATCACACTGTCTTTATCCAGCGCTTTTACATCTGATTCCAGATAACTTCTGATATGTCCGGCATCTTCCGGTATCTCTTTGGGTATTTCCACATAATGCAAAGCCTTTTCCATATCATAGCATTCTGAAAAGTATTTCGTTTTCTTTTCATATTCTTCAATTTTCTTCTGGTTTTCGTCTAAGCGCAGTGTCAGTTGTCCCACTTCATCTTCTTCATGTGTCTGTCTGCTTACGCATACACGTAATTGCTCCGGATACTCCTGCAGCCAGTTAATACATGCATCAAGCCGTTCTTTAATTTCTTCGTAATCCGTCAGACGTAATTGTTCCTGGATGGAAGTCTGTTCTTCTGTTTTTCTCCTGATTTCTTTTTGAAGCTCCTGCAGATCATACCGTATCTGTTCCATATCTGCATCCAGATCTTCCAGATGTTCTTTTCGCTCTCTCAGATACATCAGACTTCTAAGATACATTTCGTGTGCGGCAATCAGGCTGATCAAATGCTTTCCATATTCCTCTGCTGCTTTTTTTGCTTCTTTAAATATATCATAAGAACAGGTCAGATATAGTGCTTCTGCAATTTCCAGTGCTTTCTTTTTCTTTTCTTTCAGTATCTCGGCCAGTTCACGGATCTGATATTCCAGTTTATCACTCTCTCGCTTCAGCTGTTCGCACTCTCGTTCCTCGGCCTGCAGCATCCGAAGTGCTTCTCTCATATCTGTGTCTTTCGGAAGATTCTCGTATTCTTTTCTGAGAATAACTTTTCTGTCAGACAGCTTTCTATGCAGTTCCTCCAGCTGCTGTAATGCGGTTTCCAACTCTGTGATTCTCTGTCTGCACTCTTCTATCTTTGCCTGTCTGTGTTTTTCACGGGCCTTTGTTCCAAGGAATCCTGCCTCATATTCTCCTGTTACAGTTCCGGCAAGCACTCCCATTCCGTAAGTTCCATCTTCTGCAACCGTAAACAAGCTCTCACTATCATATGCAATACTTCCGAGAATTCCGGTCAGACGCTGATTGGAAAATATGTCGTTCACTTCTTCATTCAGTTCCAATACATCTAACAGACTTCTGTCTGGCTGCAAATTCTTCTGACTGTTCTTGCAGACAAACAGATAGTGATCTTCACATCCTTTTTCTGTTTTCAGAACCTGCTCTTTGTATTGCTCATCTATTACCAGTGCATCCAGAATTCCCATCTTTAATAAAGCTTCTTCCAAACGGTTACAGGCTTCTTCTTCCAGATTATCTCCAAATTCTATGACCTTGTAAAATTCCTGATATGGAATTCCAAGAGCATCCAGTCTCTTACGGTTACGTATAACTGCCTCTGAGCGTTCCGGCTGTGGTTCTTTCTGATTCTCCCATTCAGCCAGATCAGCCCTTACTTCTTCCAATTCCTTTTTTGTATTCTGGCTCTCTGTATCATTTACCGAAAGTTCAGCTTCGATTTCCCCATTTTTCTTGATCCATACATCTGCAATCCTCTGACGAACTTCAGCAAAATCAGAAGATTCCTTATACGCATCTGCAAATATACTTAATTCTCTTAATAATTCTTTTTCTAATGCCAGCTCCTGGTTTGCACCGTTCCACTGATACAATGCTTCTTTCCATTCATTCTGTGTCTGCACAAATACAGATTCCAGTTCTGACACTTTTCTCTGAAGAGTATCCAGTTCACGAATCCGTCTTTCTCTTTCTTTTATCAGATCATCTTTCTGTCTTTCCAGGTGATCTGTCTCTGCCAGTATCTCTGTTCCCTCATTAATTTTTTCTTTTGTGTTATCAAATTGCTGCTGGTGTAAATTGAATTTGTATGGTTCTTCCGGATGTTTTTCCAGCTCTTCCTTCATAAATGCATGCTCTTCAAAGGCCATGGTATCAGCCTCATCCTGCATCTCTTCTATAAGCTCTTCCAGTTCTTTTTCTTTCTCATATTTCCTGTCTTCTTCTGTTTTGATCTGATTCTGTGCATCCTGATATTGAGTCTGTTTCTGCTCCAGGAATCTCTGTTTTTCCATTAGATTTTTTTGTTGTCCGTTTAATTCCGTAATCAGCTCCGCTTCTCTTCGCTTCAATGCTACAGCGTCACTTTTATTCAGAGATTCTTTTTCTTTCTCCATGGATTCACGTTTCGCATCCAACTCCTGATGTTCTATTTTCAGAGCTTCAATCTTCTTTTTGCATTCACACAGCTTTTTCTCCTGTTCTTTTTGCTGTGTCCTTGCATTTTCCAATTTTAGCCCAGCCTGTTCGCAGCGTTCTGCTTTTTCATATAATAATTTCTGATTATATTTTGAAAATACTGCCTGAATCTTTTCTGCTGCCTGTCTGGCTTCTTTCCTGTTTTTCAGATTCATGGTCATGGTATCCATATTTTCAATGGCTTCCGACATAGGACGTAGGTCATCATCAGACAGGGGCTGAAGGGAATCACTTAAAATATCATTGATTACAGATGGCTTAAAATCCTTGGAAAGCTTCGGTGTACGCAGCTGAATCAAAAGATCTATCATTTCCTTATATTCTTCTGTTGTCTCAAATCCAAAAATCTGGCGGTTCACATATTCCATATAATCAACCTGTCTGTCAATAACGCGGCCGCCATCCCCAATCCTGTTTTCCAGCTCTTTTTTGGAAAGTGTAACCTTTTCTCCTGAATCCTTGTATAAAAAGAAATCCTTACCGATACGTCTTCCATCGGTCAGGCTAAAATACCATTTGTCCAGATTCTTTCCTCTTCTTGCGCGGATACCCATTCCAATCGTTAAATATGTGTCACTGTTTTGTCTTTTAAGCTCCAGATACAAATAGCCAGTGCGTTCTTCACGTCCGTCATCTTCTTCCAGAAGATAGCTGCTCATCTTACGGTCCCTGGAACCGAAGGGATCCAGTCGTTCCGGACTCATATTTCCATCCAGAAGAAGAGGCACCACACTCTGCATGGTTACTGATTTTCCCGATCCATTTGAACCTCGAAGGAGCATTCTGCCCTTCACAAACGGGAATTCCTGTTCGTCATAATACCAGAAATTAATCAGTCCGATCTTATTTGCCTGCCATCTGCTATTCATCATTTCTTCCTCCCATATAATCCTCCGGATAGCTTCCCTGTATTTTTCCGGTGAGCGGACATATTTTTATATGATGAGCGAGTTCTTCTTTTCTTATGAACATCCACAACTCCATCTCATCCAACACACTTTTTACAAATTCCCCTTCCGGCATCTCGCGATAATTTTTCGAAAATCCACTTCCATATTCCTGTTTCATTTCTTTTATCATATTTTCAAATTCAATCTGATCTATAAGACAGGTTTCATCCAATCCGGTCTTCCATTGACCCTTCTCAATTTTCTTGCGTATTTCACGAAAACACAAAAGCAAAATATCGGATATGGAATTATTGCCGGGAAATACCGTTCCCATCCTGCAGTCGTCTCCGGATAGCAGATATGCACTTCCTTTATGAATGTGCACATGACAGTCAAATATCTGCTCCAGTTCTTCGCTTAATCTGCGTCCGTAATATTTCAGATATTCAAAATCCTCCGATGAGCCATCCGCTTTGTACATACCAGGTGCAAAAATCAGTCTTTTATAAACCCTGTGTCTTCTTGCAAAGCCTCGGTCTTCATCCACTTCAAACCAGTCACTTTCCTGAAAATCTTCCGGTTTCGTGTATTCCATAATGTCTTTTGAAAAGCTCTTCATAAAATACCTGGATGCCCCTGTATTTTCATAAAGCACTTCTCCTCCTTCATCGTCCATGAATGCCTCGTCTTTTCCATCTGTAACTCCAATAAGCCCCTGATCTGCTGCAAATCTCATTACACGAATCAGCTTTCTTCTGTTCGTATACAATGTCCAGTCAGAGATTTCCCCAGGCAGATTTGCTGTAATATATTCCGTCAGCTGTGATATGATAAACTGCTCCTGTGCATCTCTGTCTTCCAGAAACATCAGCAGAATACAGAGATATGCATATTCTTCTTTTGAGGAAAATTTCTGGATCCCCATAAAGCTTTCCGGTATCACCGGAATCTTCTCCATCTTTATCAGAAGTGAATTGTCAATGATCTGGCAGCCCATTTTCTCTGTAGTAAATTTACGCAGTTCTCCAAGGGCATCTCTTAATTTATAATAGGTTTCCTTATCTCTGGATTTTAATACCCATCTTTTATTTAACAGGATCTCCAGTTCCTTCATCACGTTTCCTCCTGAAATACAATTGACAAATCAGGCATAGTAAAATTACCATCCAGACAATGCACAACACAGGTCTCATCTGCCCGGCTTCTGTCTAATATGTATCTTCTTCCATCATCCGTTCTTGCAGAAAAATCCGCAGATTCCATGGCATCCGACAGCCATTTCAAAAGGATCTCTCTGATTCTTGGTTCCAGCACCGGTAATTCTCCAAAATGAATCCTTCCATTTACTTCCAACGCCTGCAATTTTTCCATTTCTTCTCTCTGTTTTTCCAGCATTTTACGTCTTGTTTCCTGCTTTTGCTCTGCTGATTCGCGGATCGCACTTCTTCTGGATTTCTCCCTGTATGTACGTATCCTTGGCTTTAAACTGATTTCCATGGGTTGTTCTTCGTATACTCCGATATTCATGCTATCCGTTTCACGTACCAGATCTCCGGCAATATGCTGCGGGCACTCCATGCCAAATACCATTGCAGACATTTTGTGAGCTTCTTCCATATCCTGGCATTTCAAAAATAATTCTGCCACCTTGCGGTATTCTTCTTTTCTGTTAGCCCCCAATGCATTCTTTTCACTTAACTGCGCTGCATATCTTGTGATCCTGCGAATAATGTCATTTGTCGCATCAAAAAGCTTTCCCGCTTCATTCTCCTGGCCTTCATTTCCTACGAACCAGTCATAGATACTTTGATAACGGCCCTTAACTTTCTGCCAGATCATTTCCTTCGATACTTCTACATCCATTCGCGGTATCGACAATTCATAATCAACTACTTTTTCAAATACCTGATTTTTCATCTCTTCCTTCTGCATGCATAAGCTTTCTTCTATCACACCTACATTTCTCTGTAATCCCTTAATAAAGCTGCGCAGATATTCGATCAACCGGTCTTTAAACACCAGAAACTGTTTCGTATGCATCATTTCTTCTGCCCGCACACTGTTCAAATCTCTGATATAGTCCTGATAATTCTGATTCAGGCGTACAAAATCATTATTCAGATCTGTCCACCAGGTATATACTTCATTTTTATCTCTTTCCACCATCTCCGGAAACCGTTCTATACCTCTTCGTATCCGCTCCAATAATGTGGGTTCTAGGGATGCACCTTCAATAAACAGGTTCTCAAGTCTAAGCACCAGACGTTCTATCTCTACACTATATTCTGTCATCTGATAGCGGTACTTTTTGTTCTTAAATTCTTCAATGGATGCCACCTTTTTCGTATCCTGGATCGTATTCAGATTCTTCCATTCTGTCAACATTGTGAGATCCTGCTGACACTGCTCTGGTCTGTAATCTGCAAAAAAAGGATCCTTCATCATTTCTTCGTAAACCTCTTCCTGATACAGCCAGTATTTCAGTTTCTCGTAATGCTCAAAAAAAATACGCATAATACAGCGATATCTGCTTACATTATCTGCATTTAAATATTTCGCTTCTGTTAGTGGTTTGATTAATTTATCTGATACCTGCATGAGGCCTCTCCTTCTTTTCATACATGGGGTTACTTATATATAATGTCGGGGGCAAAAGTCCCAGACTACCATACCTGCGGATTGTTTCACTGATTACATTGTACCAAGACGTTGTCCAGTCGACCAGTCCTAATCTGTAAAAGCTACTATTTTTTTGCACGAAAAGAGGCTGCAGGAATTCTATCCTACAGCCAATTTCGCTTTTTTGTTTATTTCACTTTTTTATTCAAACTCGCAAATAAAATCTTGTCACTATACACTTTTGTATAGGAATTATGGTTCTATCTGGTTTTATATGTGTTCCACTGTCCAAAGTTCCCAGACTGTACTGAACGGTGTTATCAATTTGTTATCACATCTCTGTTATCAATCAAAGATTCTCGTGATATCCTGATATCGGTTAACTACACGATAAATCTCTACATATTCGTTACCGACCTTGTAGATAATCACATAATCTTCCCATATCGCATATTTATAATCTGTCCGAAAGCTGACCCGTTTGGAGAGATCTGACCCCATTCCAGGAAACATCTGAAGGTTTTCAAATTTACCGTAAATTTCCTTTATGGTCTTTGCTGCATATTCTTCGTTATCTTCAGCAATATAATCCCGGATGTTTTTCAAATCCTTTGCAACAATCGGATTGATCCGCAGTTTTAACATCTTATTCCCCCACAAGTGCTTTCAGTTCATCCAGATCTAACCAACCTTCGCCATCTTTCACTGCTTCTTCAGCTTCCTGCAGCTTCAAGAGAAGCTTTTTCTCTGCACGGTCACGCTCATAATCTTCAATATCCATGACAACGAAACGTCCTCTGCCATTCTTAGTCAGATATACCGGTTCTCCTTTATGACAGTTTTTCAGGACTTCATTATAATTTCTCAAATCAGATACTGGTAAAATATTTGCCATATTCTTTCAGCTCCTTCCTTTGATTTAAATTGTTTCTGCTACTTCTATTATACACAAAAAGCTGTAAAATTCAACGTAAATTTTTACAGCTTAAAAGTGTTCTCATTCCGAATATTTTTATTATGGTAATATATCGCAGATTAACCAATTCACTTAAAATGTATCTACTTGCATTACTTAAACTGTTTTCCAATTAATCTATTATCGATATTTTCTATTTGAATCCATTGAGAAAAATAATCTTCTACACCTGTTGAATGATCAATCACAATAAGCGTCTTGCCTTTTTCTCTTATTCTATTTAAATAGTTTGCGACTGCATCAATTTCTATATTGCTTAAGCCTTTGAAGGGCTCGTCAACACCAATAACTTTTGCGGTTGATTTTGATGCTTTCATAATTTTTATTCGAATATTTTCTCCTCCAGACAATGTAGCAGTTGCTTGTCCAATCTGTAAATGACCTAACATAATTTCAGACGCAGTTATACACACTTTTGTAATCGACTTGTCGATATCCTCAAAAAAATCTATTGCCTCATCTAATGTCATCTTCCAAACATCAAAAATTGATTTGCCCTTAATTTTATATTTTTTAAGATTTTTGTTAAATCCTGTACCTTCACACTCTCTACATTCAACTCGCATACTCTGATGATAATCACCACCATATTCAATATATCCCGCCCCTAAACACACAGGACACATACCATCATTTCCAGTCAAGTTTGAAAAGAACTTCTTGTCCTTTTTGTGCTTCTTTGCGTACAATTCTGAGATTTTATTTGATAAATCTAACACAGTAGCCACACAAGAATTCTTATTTCCGAGAAGCGGTTTCTGATTTATATATAAATAACTATTGAAATACTGCGGGAAATATTCCCTTAACAAAGTAGATTTACCAACACCTGAATATCCAGTAATCAAATTCATACAATTTTCTGCTACTGCCAAATCAACCCCTTTATATTTATATATAGAACTATTTAACAATATTCTAATTTGTTTTTTTGCAACAACTGGAACGTATTTTTTTATATCTCGTTGTTTTTTTAAAAATGCATTGACGTCAACTAAATATCCACCTGCGTTACCGCCCTTTTCACCCAAAGCAATTATTTTATATATTAAGATCTTCCCCATTAAAGTAACAGACAAGAAAGCTCTGGACTATATCACGAATCCAGACAAGACTGATGAAAAACTGCTGGTTTCCAGTTTTGGCTGTTCCCCGGAAACTGCTGATCTCGAATTTTCCATGACTAGAGAAATGGCAAAAAAGAATGGAATGGACAAAGGTGATAACCTGGCATTTCATCTGATCCAGTCATTTAAACCTGGAGAAGTTGATGCCGAAACTGCCCATCGCTTAGGACAGCAATTTGCAGCCGAAGTACTGAAAGGAAAATATGAATACGTGATCAGTACCCATGTTGATAAAAAGCACATTCATAACCATATCATCTTCAACGCTGCAAGCTTTGTTGATCATCACAAGTATGTTTCCAATAAGCGGAGCTACCATAAACTCTGCAGAATCAGTAATCGTATCTGCCTGGAAAATGGACTTGCCACCAGTATGCCAACCGGAGAAAAAGGAAAAAGCTATAAAGAGAACATGGAATATCATCGTGGCACCAGTTGGAAAGCCAAGCTACGTGTTGCAGTTGATAAAGCAATCTGGACTTCCATCAACTATGAGGAATTTCTACAAAAAATGCAGTTAGCTGGATATGAAGTCCGGCAGGGAAAGCATCTTTCTTTCCGTGCACCGGAACAAAAAAATTTCACTTATATGAAATCTCTGGGAAGTTATTATACGGAAGAAAACGTCCGCATCCACTTAGCTAAAAATCGTAGCAAAGTGAAAACTCCAAAACATCTGTCCAGAGAAGCTCGCCTGTATATCAATATCTCCACGTATGTAACGACTGGCAATCGAGAAGGATTTGAACATTGGGCAAAACTCAATAATCTAAAAGAGGCAGCCCGCACCTTCAACTATCTTTCAGAAAATAACCTACTGAATTATGAGGATTTCAGGCAGCATGTTTCTGATGTTGATGCTTCTGTTAAAGCGGCTGATCAGAGAATAGCACACATCACCAGTGAGCTAAGCACGCAGAAAGTCATTCAGAAACACTGTGATTCTTACCGGCTCTGCCGTAAAGTGATAGAAGATTGCAAATCTGCAAAAAATCCAAAAGAATACCGTTCCAAGCATCTGGCAGAATACCAACTCCACGATTCACTAAAAAAAGAGCTTCAGGATCTCGGTGTTACTAAAATCCCTAGCTCTGAAAAAATCCAGAAGCGGATTGAAAATCTTGAATCTGAACAAGCTGCTACCGTCCGGGAAAAACAGAAATTACAGAAAAAGCAGAAAACACTGGATATCATTCAGCAAAATTTCTCTGTGCTGCTCGATGCTCCTGAAATCAATTCAGACTTACTTCCGGCAAAACGGGAACCTGTTTCTGTCACAAGAGATAAATAAGATTGCACTGACAACTCAATTATTCTCTTCCAAATCTTCCCAAGGTTTCAGACCCATTTCCTCCCAGGTGACACCATACGGTGCACCTCCGGAGGTATAACCGGCAATAACGAAAAATCTGTCATCTTGCAAGATTTCTTCTTTAGCCAGATTATCTCTTGTTTCTTGTTTCCGTCTTGCTCGCCTCTGCTGCTTCTTTTGTTTCGCAACAGCTGCTTTTTCTTCCGGCGTTTTCTTATGTTTTTTTGCCATAAGTGTTTCTATTATAATTCCATTCTGAATGTCTCTCAGGATACGTTCTTCATAACTCTTTTCACGCTTTTCAACAATTTTATAAAATTCTTCATATTCCGTTTTAGGAGCAAGCGATTGAACTGCCGTAAACAAACTTTTGCATATATCATTCATTTCAGTAGCATCCGGCATTCGCTGATTCTCAAGATAAAACTTCAAGTGCATTTTGTATGTTTTATCTGCTATTGCACTCTTCTGTTTTTGTTTTAAGTCTTTATAGCTTCTGTCGTTCCTCTGCATCTACAATTCCTCATCTGCCTTCTTTCTCCCGTGCCATCAAAAGCATTTTTTCAAAAGACTGAGCGAATCTTTCATCATCTTCCTCCGTCCGCTTCTTCGGTCCCTTGACATGACATTTACGGGAACTTCTTCTGGCTTTTTTACTCAGGTGACGTTCCATTAGCATCTGATCAATATTATCATCCGTGTACCATTTACCTGATTGATGAATAGCATAAGCACCTTTTCCCAATGCCATTGCAGCCACACCATAGTCCTGTGATACGACAATATCTCCTTTATGGCAGATACTAATCAGTTTATAATCTACTGCATCTGCTCCTGCACCGACAACAACAACTTTACTATAAGTCGATGACAGAACATGGTTTGTATCACACAACAACATTACCGGAACACTATTATCTTTTGCAATCTTTTCAATGATCGCAACCACTGGGCAGGCATCTGCATCAACAAATATTTGCATCTTTCTATTTCTCCTCTGAACCATTATAAGAATAAGCTCTGCTGTTCGTATTCTGCCTCTCGTTTTAGCTGAACCGGTACCTGATGCAGAATTTGCTCCATTTTCCTGTCATCGAACCAATCTTTCAGCTGTCCTTTTTCCAATATCAGCGGCATACGATCATGTACTTTTATCATAGATTCATTGGCTGCTGTAGTCATAATCACAAATCGTCGTTCATTCTCAAACCAATCACAGAAGCCAGCCATATACAATACTGGTGCATCATATCTGGAAAATGTATTTTTCTCTTTTAACCGATTCCATTCATAGAACCCACTTGCCGGTATCAAAATGCGGTGATAGAGGATTCCATTTCGAAAAGAAGGTTTATCCATAACAGATTCTGCTCTTGCATTTATAACCAGATTCTTTCCTTGTGACAATGGATATCCCCACTTGCAAACATCCAGTTTCAATCCATGTTCTGATTTTTCAATGATCGGTGCTACATTGGTTGGAAAGATATCTCCTGCAAAATGTTCCTGCCGGATCCGTTGGTCTATATCATGCACTACTTTTTCGATTTCATCTGCCATATCAGAATCAATATAATATCTACCACACATAATACTTCCTTCACTTATAGATTCTATTTCATCAAATATACATCATTTATTTCTAGGCACTTTAAACTCAGTTAATTTATAATTTTGAATCCACCCCATACATTCTTCACCATCTTCATTCTCCCAAATTATCTGTCGCCACTTTTTATATTTATCTATAATTCTAACAACTTTCCCTTCCTCAAGCTTTTCAATTACAATCGAATGGCAGTCATGCTTCAGTCGTACAATAGATTCTCTATTAACGATTCTATATTTAGTCGTATTTAGCTCCTTCGCATCATATCCCATTCCAACGATGTAATAATTATTGACTTGTTGTGTATAATTGTAATTATTTATCGTTGTTGCTGAAGAATTCGTAACTCCCAAAACAACTGATATAATCGTAATAATAAAGTTCAGCCATTCTCGTATTTCTTTAACATCTATCGTTCGTTTTTCTTCTATTGGCAAATTCTGCTTCTCTTTATTTATCGAAAGATTCGTTGCTCTTTCATATTCCGATGCAATAGTTTCTGACACCGTATCAATATCCCATTCTTCGGATTCTGAGAAAACTTGATCGGTAACTCTTCCCAATAAATTTATATGAGGCTTCTGGCATAATGGTGGAAGCCTAACACCATAAATTAACAACACCATATTGAAAAAACACTTGTGTCCTTTAATGTATTAACTGCGAAGAAAAACACAAAAGGAGTATTCACAAGTGGCTTCAGTTAATACATTATGCAAAAGTGTCCTTAATGTCAAGAACACAGTTATAAAAAATTGTAATCTTTACTCTGATAAGAATGGAGTTAAACATATTCGTATCCAAGCAAGACCTAATAAATGGCACGAGAACGACTGCCCATTCTGCCATAAATCATGCCCTGTTTATGATAAACATTCCAGTAGTATAATGCCGAGATATTACGAAGATAACTCGTAGAAAATGCAAAGTCCAGTCGCAAGTTTAGACACGATATTGCTCTTAACAGTCGTATAAAATCAACATTTGCAGGGATTTATCAAATTCCGACATACCGTCTTAGAAAATGAATAATCCCTCGCAATTCATTATGAACTACGAGGGACTGCTTACTGACTGTTAAAGCGGTAGCCGATCTCACGAACACTATCTATGGAAAAGTGAGAGTTTGTATCACAAAGTTTTTTACGAAGATTCCGAATGTGAAAGCCTACGGTATCCTTTTCATTGCCTGCTGATATTTCGCCCCACACCTTATCATAAATCTGCTCGTATGTAAGAACACGACCTTTATTGGCTGCGAGCAAGCAGAGTATATCGTACTCTTTGACGGTCAGTTCAATTTCCTGACCGTTATTGATAACTCTGCGCCGGCTCAAATTGATTTCTAAGCCGGAAAGGGATAATGTCGGCTCATATGAAATCTCTAATTTTTCAAAATCAGGGTGCTGTTTTACAAAAGCCAGCATATCGTCAAAGGCTGTTGAGTCTTGTGCTTTGAACTCCATTATTACGATTCGTCCGATATTATCACCCCCCTTGGTTAGTTTTTTTGTCTTGGACAACATAAGATTTATTGCGTGAGATAATACGATTCATCAATCGTTTTCAGAATAAAATTCACATCGTCATAACGAGAGGAATCGGACTGAGAGCCTAAACTGCATATCAAAAACTCTTTTCCGTGCTGCTGATAAAGCACAATCAAGTTATAGTCGTCAGACAGAGAGCCAGTCTTAATTCCGCATACATTTTCGTTGTAATATTCGGATGTCGGATCAAGGAAGGCGTTTGTATTCTGCCATATTTGTGTACTGCCATCAGGCAGTGTTGCCGTATAAGTGTTTTGAGATACAATTTCTCTAAACCACGAGTATTCCAACAACCGATATACTACTTCTTTCAAATCTAAAGTGGTGGTAAGTGCCTCCATATCAAAACCACTCGGATCATATAAAACTGTGTCTAAGTACCCCTGCTGTTGCAAATGCAGGTTTAAGTTCTCCATGAAAATCCTCACACGCTCTTGACAGCTTTCTGCTTGCGGCGAAAGTAATCCTCCACAATAATCAGCAACCACATAAGCTGCGTCATTCCCTGACGGTACTAACATTGCCGCAAATAGATTGTGTAAAAAGTATTCTTTTTCCTTGATTTGAGCAACAGACGAGCCAGGTTTCGTGAGTGAAATAGCACCATAGTCTGCAACAACGATACTATCAAGGTCTGCTAAAGTTGACGCATACTCAATAACAAACAGCTTGGCTAAACTTGCAGGAATTTGTGGCTCGTTCTCGTTTTTTGAAACAAATATTTCATCATCAGAACAATCCACCAAAATCAGCGATTTTGCATTATAAGAGTCAGGAAAATCTTCTTTGTAGAGAAAACCATTTATTTTATTCTTTACCTCTCTGAAATTTTCCGGCTGCATTGCCCACGGCACAAACATTATACCTATGCCGATACAAACTACAAGCAAAAACAAAAATACTCCAAATCGTTTTTTCTTACGGCGTTTTCTCTGCATATATGTGCTCACCTCCCAACACCAAAACTCCTATGTGCCATTTTTAATCGGCATAATTTGCCTGAATACACTCTGTAAATCCAGACGGATCTCCCAACTTAGCTTTATCAATATTATCACGAAGATATTTGCGTGTGGCGTCATCACAGCGATCTGTTCCCATATAAGGCATATCAAAGGCTTTTTCGAGTTCAGCTAAGGCTTTTGCCGCCCTTTCCGAATCCGTATTGTAAGTATCAAGCCATTCCTGCATCCAAGAATATTCCCAAAGGTTAGATGCTCTTGTATCGCCATATCCTATCTGAAAAGACGCTCCCGTATCTTCGCCTTCCAAAGCATCAGGCGGCGTAAAGCCCTCCGGCCAATTCAAACTCTCAATGGTCGTTAGGTATTCTTCTTCAATGGTAGCAAAGTCCGTGAAACCTCTTGTGTTTGTGTCGGAGTCCGAAGAAGTGGAGCAGCCTGCCAGCATAATCACCAGCAAAGAAATCATAACACACAATAACAGTCTGTACGGTCTTTCGGATTTTGAGATTGTTCGTTTCATTTTGTTTCCTCCTTGAATTGAGTTTTATTATCTAAGAGCCAATGCAGGCTCTAATTTTGCTGCTTTCAATGCTGGTAATAATCCGCCCAATAATGCTGTAAGCACAGACACAGCAACTGCAACAACAGCAACGCTGATTGGATAACTCGGTGTTCCCACCGGGGAATCCACAGGGAGCAACGCTCCAATACAATGCACCAAAATCAGCGAAATCAAAATAGCTGCAAGGCAAACGAATATTGATAAAATCAACTGTGAGCCTAAAACCAATGCCACAATATTTGTTCGTGAAGCACCTATCGCTCTGCGGATCAGCAACTCATGTGTGCGCTGTTCCAATGAAGATAGTCCGATATTGATCTGCCCTAATACGGAAACAAACAGCAACAAAAGCGAAGTAACCAAAAGCCCTAATTGCAGTATGGACAATACCGAATCATAGGTATCTCCAATATCACTCCGCCCAGCACTTTCCCAGTAACCGCCAATGGTATCAGTCAAAATGTCGCCAAGGGCAGAATGTATCTGTTCGATTGTCAGTCCTGTTGTGGGATGCCAATACACATTTGCATTTTGTACTTGCCACATTGCTGGTGCGAAATTGAGGATCGCCGCAGAATCCGCATAGATAGTCGGAAAATCCCTGCCATCGTTTACTACTCCGACAATATTGAATGGGGTTAACGAAAGTGTGCTTTTTACATTTCCTGCAGCATAGGGCGAATCATTAAAATAGTTTTTAGCTTCTTTGTTTATGACCACTTCAAGCGAGCCGCCCTCACTCGAAGGCTCTAACCATCTACCGGATGTCATTGGAAGATTATAGACTTGACTATATGCCTCCGTGGTGCAAACTAAATCAAAAGCCATCAGGTTTTGGTAAACATCATTCGGCGGTATTGGCGTTAAATCTTTCATTGGTGCAAATCGAATATCTTCTCCCATAGAAAAAGTAACAGCGGCTACATCATCAATGGCTTCAAATCTCTGGAATAATTGTTCCATTTTATTTCTATCGTGAAAATCGGATTCCGTTATCACGAATGAGTAAGTAGGTGACCAGCCATATACCTGTGCGTTTACGGAAATCAAATACTCCCGTCCAAGCGTACCAACTAATACCGATCCAAGCATTGCGATAATGCCTACAAGCATTGAAACACTTGTCAGAATACTTCTAAGTGGAGACAGACGAAGGTCTTTAAGTATCATTTTTAGCACAAGTTATCCTCCCTCCATCCATTTCAAAAATCGTATCACAGGTATCTGCAATATCAGGATCGTGCGTAACCAACAGCAGCATAATTCCATTTTCTTTTACGACGCTGTGCAACAGTTCCATAATCTGCGTTCCCGTCTTTTTATCCAACGCTCCCGTAGGCTCATCACATAAAATGGCTTCCGGAGATACTGCAAGCGCCCTTGCGATTGCAACTCTTTGTTGTTCACCGCCGGACAAATTGATTGGGTAATCATTTTCCTTGCTTTCTAAGCCGACACTTTTTAGCAAGCCTGTAATTATCTCGTGACGCTGTTTGGCGGTAAACGACTTTTTGGCATAGAGTAGGGGTAATTCGATATTTTCCCATACCCGCAAGTGCTTAATCAGAGAGTAGTTCTGAAATACAAATCCGATATTATTGGCTCGCAGTATAGACAGATCACGGTCTTTCAAAGCAGAAATAGATATACCATCATAAAGGTACTCGCCCTCATATTCCCGATTTAACAAGCCAATAATGGATATAAGGCTTGTTTTGCCTGAGCCGGACTTTCCGACAATGGCATAACTGCGCCCTCGTTGCAATTCCATATTAGCGTTGGTTACTGTTGTCAGCATATCGCCATTATTCAATTTGACGCTTGCTTTCAAATCCTTTATTTTGATTAAAGTCTTTTCGGAAATTCCTTTCATTTTATCAAATCCCCCTCGGATCAAGGTTTGGCGGAGTAGCAGAAACTACATCGCCCTCCTCTAAGCCGGACAGTATTTCTATATTGGCTCCGTCTGTCACACCCAATGTCACTTTTGTTTCCACTCTTTCTCCATTCGGAGTAATTACAGTAACCAATCCCGTCCCTTGTCTACCCGCTATTACCGACAGCGGCAATATAAGGACATCATTTCTCGTTGTCGCCGTTATGACTACCGTTGCACTTTGCCCCGATTTCACATCGACTGTTTGACTGATCAAGCATTGCAGAATGCCCTCTTGCGGCACGATTCCCGTAAACGCATTTTCATCTGCGGCAGGCGACACCACGGCAATCATATCGGTTGGTCCTACACCATCATATACTTGAAATTTTGCTTTCAACTCTGCATACTCCGGTAAGGTACTCAAAAAATTATCTGCCTCTACATTGAGGGCAAATCCTGTATAATGCACTATCGCTACGGGATAATTACTCGGTACGCTTTCATTGGATGGGGCAATAGAGGTAATTGTACCATCCACCGGAGATTTCAATTCTTTGCCGTTCACAGTTCCAATAATTTGCCCGGCAGTGATTTTTTCTTCTAATTCTACCGCTGTATTAAATATGCCATTTTCGGGTGAGAAAATAATAAACGGTACTGCCGGAACAATAGTCGTTTGCGTTGAAACGGTTGGAGTAATTGTCCCTCGTACAACTGATACCGTTTTTTCTGCGGATGTTGCGCTATCTGTAAGATTGTTTTCGTCTGTCTGCCCAATTGCAGAGCAGGCAGATAGCGTAAATACAAGAAACAAAATAGAACATAGCAGCATTTGTTTTCTTAGCAACTTCATCATTCCTCCTTATGCTGTATCACAAAAAATACGAGCCTCTATCTTGATACTTTTATTGTACCAAAACAGAAGCCCGTATTTTCTTGATTGCTCGTAAGATATTCCTCTTTTTTTCTATGCAAATTCTTACAATTTTCCTACGCCAACGGCAAAGTAATTGAAAACTTGTTTTGATCCTCTTGGCTCTCTGCAACGATTGTACCATTGTGTAGTTCAACAATCTGCTTTGCAATCGCCAAACCTAATCCAGCTCCTCCACTGCTTGTACTTCTCGCTGCGTCAAGCCGATAAAACTGCTCGAAAATCCTGTTTAACTTTTCTTCCGGCAGAGTATCGCCGTGGTTACAAAAAATAATGCTGACCGTATCTTCCTGACATTGTGCGCTGATCGCGATATCCGTATTTTCAAAACTGTAGATAACCGCATTTCTCAAAAGGTTATCAAAAACACGCTGAATTTTGTCTGCGTCACATCGAAGCATTATATCATCATCAACACAAAGATTACATTGCAAATTCTTTGATTTGAGCATAGGCTTAAATTCATATACAAGTTGCTCCAGCAGGCGAGTTAAATTGATTTTCGTGTATTGTAATGTAATATCGTATATATTGAATCGTGTTATCTCGAAAAACTCGTTAATCAGATCCTCTAACCGTTCTGCCTTACCAAGAGTGATTGAAAGGTACTTTTCTCGAAGTTCCTTTGAGATTTGCGACTCATCACGCAGTAAAGTAAGATACCCGATTACAGAAGAAAGCGGTGTTTTCAAATCGTGTGCAAGATACATAATCAGGTCATTTTTTCGCTGCTCATTTTCTTTTGCAAGCCTTGCATTACTTTCAGCCTCTTGTTTTAACTGATTGATGTTAGCGGCGATTTCACTCAACTCCGGGGACATTTCAATGTAACTGACATTCTGATCGAACATTTTTCCTGTCGCAGCCTGTACCTCGTACACATAGGCGACTACTTTTTTCAAAAGTAGGTATGTCATGTATATAATACAGCCACCCCACACGATTACAGCCACTATATAAAGATATACTGTTCTGTAATACAAGTAATAATACAAAACATACTTGCGGAGAATTTCCTCTGCCATAATTCCTAAAAGAAAAGTACCGCCAAAAATAAGCACAGAGCAAATCGCACATTGAATTACATACCCTTTGAACAAGGTAGAGAGCAGATAGTTTTTTTCTTTTTTATTCAATTTCATACCCTACCCCCCAAACAGTTTTAATGAACTTCGGATTTTTTGAAGGTTCATTCAATTTTTCCCGAAGCCGCCCAATGTGCGCCATTACCGTATTGTTACTGTTGCGAAGATACTTTTCTTTCCACACGGCTTCAAATAATTCCTCCGAGGCGACAACTTTACCCTGATGTTCGCACAGATACCACAGAATAGAAAACTCCAACGGAGTCAAGGCTATTTCTTTGCCATACAAGTAGCACTTGTGGCTGACTCTGTTTATCAGTAGACCTCTGATGTCATACTCGTCTTTTTCTTCGGATTGGCTCAAATTAGGACTGTTATAGCTCTGATAACGCCTTAATTGCGTCTTTACTCTTGCCACAACCTCTAAAGGATTAAACGGTTTCGTTATATAATCATCCGCACCAATCGTAAGCCCCATAATCTTGTCGCTATCCTCAATTTTGGCGGTAAGCATAATAATAGGGAAGTAAAACTTTTCCCGAATTTTTTGGCAAAGTCGAAAACCATCAATATCCGGCAGCATAATATCAAGTATCGCTAAATC
Organism: Ruminococcus sp. J1101004sp1_RTP21198st1_B9_RTP21198_201120; assembly: GCF_040924245.1. Lineage (NCBI taxonomy): Bacteria > Bacillati > Bacillota > Clostridia > Eubacteriales > Oscillospiraceae > Ruminococcus > Ruminococcus sp. J1101004sp1_RTP21198st1_B9_RTP21198_201120. The sequence continues at coordinate 137,102 of NZ_JBCOMI010000002.1, forward strand.
AATCTGCGACTGTTTGATACATTTCATCGCCTCTAACCCATTATAACATTTATATACTGAATAACCATCGTTACTCAAATACACTTCAAGCAGATCAACGATTTCTTTTTCGTCATCCACAATTAAAATCTTCTTGTTCATTGATCCTACACCTCATTTTCGGGTACGGCTTCCATTATGTCGCCAAAATCACACTCTAAGTATTCGCATATATTCAACAGCACGGGAAGGGTAACATTTTCATTTTTTCCGAGTTTCGCAAATGTACTTTTGCTTGCCCCGACCGCTTCTCGTAATTGACTCTTTTTCATTCCCTTGTCAATCAGAAGTTTCCAAAGTTTGTTGTACCGTACTTTCATTTCCGCACCTCCACCCAAATATAGTTTGTATTATAGCACTTTGAGAGTGAAATCGCAATTATTAAGTCTGTATTTTGAGACTTTTAGTTTTCAAACCGGCACAATATCTTTCTGATATGTAATCCAACCGCCTGCAAAATGCAGGCGGCTTGTGTATTTTAATAGGCAGGTGCGCCGTAGCCAAGAATCTCGTAATAACCGATAGAATACTCATTGACTCGGCAACTGTCGCCGGAGTTGCCCTCGACCGTATAAACCTTGCCGTTTTCGACCTTTTGAACAATACCCGTATGGTCGGATAATCCATCCTGACCACTTTCGTCTGCCCAATCGAAGAAAATAATCATTCCGGGGGCAGGCTCGGCGCTGCCATCCAGCCATTGTCCACGATCCTTAAACCATTGTACTCCGTTGACACAGCCTGCATATTTTGGGATAACTCCAGCGTCGATATAGCCGCACTCGTTGGCACACCAAGATACAAAGCAAGCACACCATTCTACACGGGAGTTAAAACCGTACCACGACCAATACGGCTGACCGCCCACATTGCCAACCAGAGAGAGTGCAACGGTCACGATCTGTCCGTCGCCGCCTGTAATGCCGTAAAGCACCTGTGACCAAAGGTAATTGTTTTCATCTGCAAGCAGTTCAGCGAGGTAGCCTTTCTGTTCTTCGTTAAAACCATATTGCGCCGCCATTTCCTCGGCAGTCTTGTGGCTGACGGTAATATACAGATAGGTTTGTGTGACCGTGCTTTCAGTTTCCACGATATTACCGTGTCCGTCATCGGTTTCGGTAATAACTGTTTCGGTCTTGCTCTCTGTTCGGGAAGATATTTGATTCATCTCCCAAAAGATGTCTTTTAAGAGTTGCTTTTTGCCATCGTCCATTGTGGCAACCTCTTGGGGGTTATCTTGATCCGTATTCGTTTTTACAGAGTAAACGGCAAGCACCTCTTTCCAAACGGCTCTGCTGCCACTCATTTCAAGAACATCATAGGATACCGAGTTCTTTTCCTCTTGCAGCTTGGTATCGTATTCGGTATTGATTTCCTGCACAACGGTCTGCATACTCATTCCAGTGCCGGAATCTTCGTCTGAGAAGAAAATGCCAAATACTGAGCCGAGGATCATACCAATCAGGCAAATCACGATAATAACCAAAACCGCCACCCAGCCGCCTGCGGCGATAGCGGCAATCAAGGCTTTCGTTCCGGCAATAATCGCTTTAATGGCAAGTGCGGTCGCTTTGGCAATCGCCTTTACCGTAACCACGGCGGCTTTTGCCGCAGCCCTTGCCGCTTGTGCTGCTCTCTGTGCAGTTTTAACCGTAATGATTGAATCCACCTAAAAATCCTGGATTGCTATGCCCCCGCTTATGCCCCTTGTCATCATAATGGTTTAAACCGCCAAAGAATCCTGGTCGACTCTCACCTACTTTATGCCCGTTATTGTCATAATGATTCATACCACCAAAAAAGGAAGGCGAACTATGTCCGATTTTCTTTCCATTTGCATCATAGTCGTTCATACCACCAAAGAATCCTGGTCTGCTCTCGCCTACTTTTTTCCGTTTGCATCATAATGGTTTATGGATCCAAAGAATCCTGGTCTGCTATATCCTTTTTTACTCATAATGTCATCCTCCTGACTCTATTAGCCTCTTGTTTGATCTCAGAATAACACACTTTTCTCATTTGGAAGTCGCATAACAGGCGACATTCTTTTATCGCATTTACATTCATTATACCATTTATAATTCTTCCGACAATACGCAATAAAGCCGGAAGCCACGTTATCATCCATGACCTCCGACTCGTTCTGCTTATTCTACACTGTCCTTACACCCAAATCAACTCCTCTCTCCGTTTTATCTTTTCCCTGCTTTTCTTGAATAATCCTCTTATTGATCTCAAGCCGTTCATGAATGGATAATTTCTTATCTTTTCCATCTACCGCCTGCTTCTGCTGTGCCGGTTTTCTATCTGTTTTTCCTACATCCTTAACAACTTCATTCGCTTCGGTACTTGTTACCCTCTCATCTGCTCTTCCTTCATATCTTTCTGCTATCTGCTGTTCTCGTCTCTCCTTCACACCTTTTTCCTCCAGATTGCAAAAACTCTGCAGATACGGAAGCACATGATTCTGCATGTCTGTCAGATCTTCCATATACTTTTGGAACTCTTCACTTCCTTTGCCTTTCTGGTAATTGATCCAATACTCATCTGTAAGCTTCATTTCATTATCATACTTCAACTGACTCACAATACCGCCATGTCCATTTCCAATATCCATTGACTTCTTAAAATGATGCAGCATCTGTTCACCTTTTTCCTCATAATATACAGTCACATATATCTTTGCAATTTTTGTAGGTTCCTCTGTCTTCGGATCACGTTTTGCATACCATTCTTTATCCATTTCTGCTGTTTTTGCATCCAGCTCAGACAGCTTCTGACATCTTGGATTCATCAGATACAAAATCTTGCGGTTTCGTTCTTTCAGTTCACCAATATCTGCTTTGGCTACTTCCATGGTTGGGATAATCGCATGGTGATCGGATACTTTCTTTGAATTTAATACCTTACTCACGTCTGGGTGATATTCCAGACCTTCAGCATAAGGCATTTTCCCAAGTAACATCTGAATCAGTGTTTCAGTGCTTTCTCCCATCTCATCTGTCAGATACTGGCTGTCTGTTCTCGGATAAGTGACCAGCTTCTGCTCATACATCTCCTGCACGGCATCCAATGTCTGCTGTGCGGTATAACCAAACATTCTGTTTGCTTCCCTCTGCAGAGTGGTCAAATCATAGAGCTTCGGAGGACGGACCGTTTTTTCTTTCACATCATCCTTTTCCACTTCGCACATACGCTCCATACAGTCCGCAGCCACTCTATCTGCATCTTCTTTTTTCTGAAAATGCTCTGTGACCGCATCCATCTCGTCAAACTTGATATGAGCCATATAATATTTTTCTTTGGTAAATTCCTTGATCTTCTGATTTCGATCCACGATCATGGCAAGTGTTGGTGTCTGTACTCTTCCAACTTTCAGATTCTGGTTATACAGAACGGAAAAAAGACGGCTCGCATTGATTCCCACCAGCCAGTCTGCCTTTGCCCTGCAAAGTGCTGACTGATAGAGACTGTCATAACACGAACCGTCTTTTAATGACGCAAATCCATCTTTAATTGCCTGTTCCTCCATGGAAGAGATCCAGAGCCGCTTCATCGGCTTTTTGCATCCTGCCTGCTCATACACCAGACGGAAGATTAGTTCTCCTTCCCGCCCGGCATCTGTAGCACAGATTACTTCATCTACTTTGGAATCTCGCATCAGTTTTTTCAAGATTCCAAACTGCTTTTTCGTGCCTTCCAATACCCTGTGTTTCCAACATTCCGGCACAATCGGCAGATCTTCATATCTCCATTTTTTATATTTTTCATCGTATTCTGATGCATCACATAATCCAACCAGATGTCCTACGCACCAGGAAACGAGATAACCGTTTCCTTCCACGTAGCCATCTTTTCTTGTTCTGGCTCCAATCACGGAAGCCAGTGCCATCGCAACCGATGGCTTTTCTGCAATCACTAATTTCATTTACTCCTGCTCCTCTTCTTCATCTTCCAGCACAGCATCATCAAAATCCTCGTCTCTCAGGATTTCTGGTTCTATACTTTCTTCCTGCTCATCTGCATCGTCTACTTCCCGCTTTTCAGATTCTGAATCTTCGGATTCATCTTCATCCTCTTCCATCTCATCCTCGTCATCATATTCATGCTTTGGTTTATAGACTTTGAAGTAATATCCTCCTGCCGCAGCTCCTACTGCAACCAGTGCAATCAGAAGATACGTTCCAAATGGACTTTTATCTTCTGGCATCTGGATTTCATCCTCTACCTTATCTTTCTCAGCTGTCTCAGTTGTTTCCGGCTTTTCTTCTTCAGCCTGTTTCTCTGGTTCTGCATAAACAGTATCTACTTCCGGAAGTGTCACGGAATCAGAAAGTGTGAAGTTCATCAGATCTTTCTCGCTGACTTCTGTAAGGAAATACACATTATCCTGAGATTTTGAATTGTCGATGATCAGATAAAAAATCTTACCACTCTTAGTTGAAATGGTATAAAACTCTTTTGTGCCTTCCGTAGCTGTTTTAGTAACAGAATCTGCTGTCTCGCCTTCTTTATTAAGCTGTTCCTCAATACCTGTCACTGTCCGATCATCCACAGTTCCTTTTGCATCTGTTGGCTCAGAAGCTTGTGCATCCTGCGGAAGCGGAGAAGTCGTTGTTTTTTCAGTTCCCGTTGCATCTGCACTGGTCGTAGTTGCCATTGCACCATTGCTGTCACTGGAGGTTTTCTGTTTCTCTGCCTGCTTCTTTGCCCATTCATAATAAGGATTCTGCAACACATACTTTTCAGAAGTATTTCCGGCACCGTCTGTTACCGTAATCTCAATCTGTTTTGTAGTAAAATCTTTCTGTGTCAGTTGCACTCTCAGCATTCCATCCTTCAGATCTGTATAAGTGGTGCCATTAACTGTTACTGCAGTAATCCCGGATACTGTATCATTCCCCTGAATCGTCAGCACACCATCTGTCAGGGAAGCAGAGAGTGTCGGCTTTTCCGTGTCATAACACTTAATAGAACGATTCTGCTCATACACCTTTCCATCACCATCTGTCACACGCACATACACTGTCTGATTTCCTGTGATCGTGATACTTCCGCTTCCAGTTACATCCTGCCAGCTTCCATCTTTTCCTGCTTTTGCTTCAATCTTTGCTATTGAGAAACCTTCCGGCATATGGCTGGCATCTACCGTAACAGCAATGGTTGTTTCTCCCTGTTTCCATCCATCCGGTTTCTCAATCGTGATTGCAGGCGTGGTATTCTCAGCTGCATAAGCAGTCTGTGTCTGGAGCAAAGGTGTTGTCAGGCAAAGAAATGTCGTTGCTGCAAGCAGACTCTTTTTTACCCTGCTTTTAGTATTTGTTCTCTTCTTCTGTTTCATTTTTTCCAGATTCATCATCGGCTTTTATTTCCTCCTTCTGTATTTCTACCCTGCCGGGCAACTCATTTTTCATTTTCTTTTTAAAAGCTTCCAATTCCGGAATACTCATATCCATTGCACGGATAATTCTTACAATTTCCAGATTTTCTGCTTCTGTTTTTGCAATCTCCGCAGCCTTGAACCGCTTTAAATCTGCTTCATATCTGGCTTTAGATGCTTCCATTTTTTCCTTGGCTTTCTCATAATCTGCCGTTGCTTTTTCAAGACTTTTCATCTCTTCTCCTTTCCGGGCGGCTGTTATACCGCCCTTTTCCTTACCATCGCCCGAATCCATAGAAATGGCTCTGCCAGTATGGAGAGTTGATGGACGTGTACTGAACCGGATGCCCACAATGGATCATCTGACCATTGCCCACATAGATTCCAATATACGTTACTGGTTCTCCTGCATCGTAGGTTCCGGTAAAGAAGATCAGATCTCCTGGCTGTGCTTCTGACTGGGATACTGGCGTACAAATGTTGTACAGTCCCTGTGCAGTCAGCCTTCCCGTATTTCTTACCCCGGAATGAACCAGACAGTAGCTGACAAATCCGGAACAATCGAATCCACTTGGGGAATATCCGCCCCACACATACGGTGTTCCAAGATATTTTGCAGCCTCTTCCAGTAAACGTTGCGCTGCTTCACTGGTATATTCATTACCACCAAAGCCTGTCCCTTCTCCTGTTTCCAGATAAAAGATCGGGTTTAACCGCTCTCCATTTTTCAAAAGTTCAATGTGAAGATGGCTTCCTGTAGAATTTCCGGTATTTCCTACAAGACCGATCTCATCACCTTTCGTGACGGATGCACCTGCAGATACACTCCGGCTGCTTAAATGTGCATACCGCAGTTCATAGCCTTTACAATAGAAATAATTCTAGCCATTTTTTCATCACCTTTCAATCAATAAAAATGACCGAATCAGCTAAACAGATTTTCATCCATTACGAGCTAATTCGGTCCTGTTTTCGCTATTAAATTGTAATATCATCACTTTCGTGATACAGTAAAAGCATCTCAGATAAAAGCGAATATTTTCTTTCATCTGAATAAGGTTTTTATAAAAGATAGGCCTTTCCTTCATAAATTTGTTGATTCGTTGCAAGTTTTTTTCAGGACCAAATCGCCTCAACCCCTTGTATTTACTGGGTTTCCGTTGATTTAGTCTTATTTTATCATCATCACCGGAACGAATCCCGCACCAGTAAAGCAGTTGAAAAGCATAGTAGGAAAGAGGTTTGTCCATCATTTCTTCTGCAAACCGCTTATATTCTTCTTTTGTCCAGAACAACATTTCCTTGCCTTCTTCTTCTCCCAGTGCCCCAGCTTTTCTCGCCGGATTAGTGCTAAGGTCGTAATATTTCACTGCATGATTAAAAATGGTGCTTAATTGTCCATGTATCGTTTTCAGATACGTTGGCGAAAGAGGTTTTCCTGTCTTCGTTTTGAGTTTTCTCATTTGGTTATGCCAGTCCATCACATCTTTAGCTGTAATTTCCGATACTTTACGTTTTCCAAGATACGGAAGAATCTTTTTCTGAATAATATTTTCTTTTGTAAGCCAGGTACTCTGCTTCAAAGAAGGTCTGACATCTTCTTCATACATAGTGCAAAAGCTTTCCATTGTCATATCCACGCTTGCTTTCTTCTGTAATTTGAATTGTAATTCCCAGTCCGCAGCTTCTTTTCTTGTAGAAAATCCTCGTTTGCATTTCTGTTTTCTTGCACCTGTCCAGTCCTGATAACGAATCATTACATACCAGGTGCCATTGTCATTCTTGTAAATTGCCATCCCTAATTCCTCCCATCATTCGATCTTGTTCCATAGAACTGCTCATAAAAATACTTCCGTTCAACTTTTCCTGCGATTGTCTGGCATCCCATTGCCTGCAATTCCCTGTTTAGCCTTTTCATCAGCTTGTATGCGTAGGATTCCGATACTTCCAGGACTTCCATGACCTCTTTCACATTCATAAACATTTTACTCATAGAAAATTTCTCCTTTCTTTTCACTATACTATTTTGTATTGGTTGAATTATACTATACTATTCTGTATGGGTCAAGTACTTTCAATACATTTACCCATACTTTTTTGTATGGATTTTCTTGTCTCTACCATTTGGATATGCTATACTCAACCTATCAAGAAAAAGACAGGAGATATAGCATATGGCAATAGGCGAAAGAATCCACCATTTCAGACTTCTGCGTGGTTTCACGCAGAAATATTTGGGGCAACAGCTGGGATTCAGTGATTCACAGGCTGATGTCCGCATTGCACAGTATGAAAAAGGGGCACGCAGTCCAAAGGAGAAATACCTAAACGCACTGGCTGATATTTTTGAAGTATCCCCTCATGCTCTGGCTGTCCCGGATATTGACAGTTACGTTGGACTGATGCATACCTTATTTACCTTAGAAGACCTTTACGGACTTCACATTGATGAGATTGACGGAGAACTTTGTCTCCGGCTGGACAAATCCAAGGGAACCACCTACCTTTCCATGTTCGATATGTTCCATGAATGGCAGGAACAGGCAGAAAAACTCAAATCCGGCGAGATCACTCAGGAAGAATATGATCAGTGGCGTTACAACTATCCAAAAAACGCAAAATAAAAGCCGACGAAAAAAGGCCTTACCAAATTGATTTCACTCAATTCAGTAAGACCTTTTTTGTCGGTTTCACACATATTACTCGATAACCACAGGATACCTGATAAATAATGCCAAAATATCCAGTGTTATCATTTTGTTATCAAATAGAACTTTATCTGCCCGGAAACACCCTGTTTATAAGGCTTTCCAGAAATTTTTAATTATTCAAACTCGGCAAATCCAAAGATGTTCTTAAATATATTTGTTTAAGTTTTATATCTTTTTTGCCGTTATTTTATTTCTGTTGCATATATTATTTTGGCTCGCTGATTTTCTGTTGCCAATTTGTTGCCATTTCATTATAATCTGTCAAAAAATATTTGACAAGTATTGTTTTACATTCTTGCTTCCCTATAAGCTCTATCCTCATCATTATCTTTAAATATATTATATATAATCTCTGGAATAGCGTAGCAACCTTTTCTATGCTGAAAAATCACTTTCTGAATATCTTGCAAGTCCTCCATTGTCTTCATTTCATTGTTATTAATATCACCATCAAGTTCTTGTAATATACTTATATCTTTATTCAACTTTTTTACTGTATCTAATAGCAACCACTTTATCATCGGAATAACAAACGCCAGCCTACATAATAACTCTGTAATTTCTTCATTTTTCCATAATCCCATTGCCAAAATTGCAACAAATAGAATTGAAATCAACGTTATGCTCGCATATTTGAACCTTTTTCTAAGACCAACATCCCACCAAAAGTTTTCTCTCTGGCACGCCAAAATTCCATCTAAGATATCTTTTTCATCAACTCCAGGAGTATACCAATCTTTCAATTTGTTCTTTTCCTGCGGATTCTTCAAAATTTTCTTTGAATAAGTTGCAATCTCATGATCAATATTTTTATCCTTTCCGAAAATTCTTTTATCCCAAGGCATTGTATATACATATACATCAAATTTCTGCTGAATAAACGCTGCTAGTTGTTTCTTTTCTTCAATGTATCTATCAATAACAAAAGAAAAAATCATACTAACTATAGATAATATGTATGATATACATTTCCACTCTTTGTTTTCTGGAATAAGCAAAATAATTACCGATAATGTGAATGGTATCCATACCGATAATGCCACTAAAACAGTATTAAATTTCTTTGCATCTCTATACAATTGTCTTTGTGCAGCTAACATAGCAATTGAATTATCTTCATTTTGTCTCGTCGCAATTCCATTAGACATCACAATTCTCCTATTACTTCTTTAATCTCACTCATTGCACATGAAGGATATTTTTCTTCATCTTTTATAGCTTCCTTTATGTTATATATTGCCTTGTCCAATCTTTCTTTCTGATAATTGCATGTAGACAATTTGTATAATTCATTCATACCCGTTAATAAATACTTTTTTAGATCATATCCTTGATATTGACTTGGCTGATAATAATTAACCATTATTTTTTCTAATTCATATGAACTAAAAGCCTTATAGTTTTTAGAAACATTCCAATACTTTAATAATCTAAGTAATGGTTTTATCATATAATGGTTGTTTTTATTTGCTATGGTAAGATTGCTAAAATCTGTAGCACAAAATGTATATATCCATTCATTGCGATTATTTTTTATTCTATACAGTCCGCTATCCATAATTGCTGGAGTAATTTCAAATTTAATATGCAACATTTGGAGCACAACTGTAGGCGATGATTGCCGTATCTGTGAAGTTGAATATTTTGCTTCCACACCTCTTCTTACTCTATCCAAATATGTTTGAGGAGTTGAACCATCATTATCCATTACAAGCATAATATCCACATCTGTCCCATAATCAACTGATTGTGGAAGGTTCGTATCCCGTTGATACGAACCAAATACCTTTATTTCTTTCAGATTAACAGATTCATTCTTGCTAAAATAATCTCTCATCCTATCTTTAAACGTATTTAAAGACACATCTATAGATTCTTTTTCATTGCCTTTAATTATCAATTTCGAAGCTGTTTCTTCCAAATATCTATTAATTGACATTTTTTACTCTTCCCCTTTGTTCATGTGCCTTACTCTCCTGTATATTCTGGGAAATCACTTCCCAACACTTCTCCCCATTTCGTAATAGCACCTTTTTGATTTTTATCATTGAGTTCCATATTTGAAGCTTCTACAGCCTTATTATATGCATTTGTTAAAGCATCACTTATTTTGCATCTATCATCCCAACAAAAGGAATTCAAATTTCCTTGTATTCCTTTAGGATCATCTACATCTGATAATATAGCTGAAGATAAATAATTTAACAAATCTCTGAACTCTAAATCTATCCACCAGTTTTCAGATGCTTCTTTGTTTTCATATTTCTGAAGAATCATGCATTCCAACAAATAGGAACCAATTCTAATAGTAACTTTTCTATTATTCCAATATTTAGCAAGTCTGATCAATTCGAGTAATTTCCCATTATGTTTTTGATTTATATCTGTAATGCGTTCATTATCTATCCTTGGATCAGTCTTTTTCCAATTTCCCGAACCATCCGGTATCAAATAGAAACCGGTATCTGTATAAAAGCAAGGAACAATATCAAAGTTCCATGTATATGATTTTAATTGAAGTGTCGCCGCTTCATGATTCTTATGCATTTCCGCTTTACTGTAATCTTGCAAATCTGATAATTTAGAGATAAAGCGATTAATCACTTTTGTTGAATTCAGATAATTTGTGTTGTCAGTCATTAATCCATTTTTAGAATCAGCATCGCTTCCATTTATATAAAATACTTCTCCTGATTGTATATATGTTCGTGTTCCTTCCCCAGACAAGCATAACATCAAATCTATGTCATCAATCGGTCTTATTTTCGTACCACGTTCAAACGAACCAAAGCGTAAAATTTTATCTGTATATACCACAAAGAAATCCGAATCACCACTAAATCCCTTTATATTATCAATTAAATTATCCCTACTTGAACGAGCTATTTTGGTTTTTTCTTGGTCAAGATTAACTTTTTCTTTCATAAATTCTGCAAATGCATTATTTACTGTTGTCGCCATATTGTTCACCACCCAATTCATTTACACTTTTCTCACTATCATCTCGGTCCCATAAACCTATCGCCATTCAGATGTATCATATGCTCCGGCATTTCAGCAATCCAAACCTCTGTCTCCCATGCAAGTTCTTCCGCAAATTTCTTATATGTCTTGAAATCCAGAAATGCTGTTACAAATATTTTTCCTGCTGTTACATCTTTCGTCATTTCTGTAATTTCCAATATACGTTTTGGATCCATCGGACCGACCGATGTTACCGATTCTACAAAATAGATCCAGTTCTTGTCCTCACGATATAACACTACATCAGGCATCTTATCATGCAATGTAATTTCAAATCCCAGTTCTTTTAATTTTTCTACATTCTTTACCAGATCTTTTTCTATTGTATCGCCAACGTACAAACATTCAGAATTTGGTGCAAATCTCGGTGCAAATTCCTCGATAATGGCTTTTTGCAGCTCATTATGCTTACCTGCTGAAAATTTAAAGCTTTCACCATTTATATTTACTGGCATCATTGTCATCTTCTTTTTAGAAGCGTACAAATCAATTAACTTTTCATGATAACAAAGAAACCGCTTTATAGATTCTTTCCATGCTGGTGTTTCCATCGTTCTCAGTATTTTAATTGTTTCTTCCGTCAATCTGTAGCGATAGTTCGGACTGTTGGTTGCTTTTCCATTATCCTCTATCAAAGCAGCTGTCCTGAATCTGTGCAGAGCCTGCTTTCTAAACGTTTCTCTGCTGTTTTCTGCATAGCTCATACCATAAAATGTGTTAACAAACTGAATAATATCATGAATACGAATCCACTCATTTGTTGCTTCACTCCATGACATATCCGGCTTTATTCCTGCCATAGCCAGTATCACATAGCAGCATATATCTGCCTGCTGTGCTTTAGGCATACCTATTGTTTGCAGAAATTCTCTTGTTTCCTCTATTTTCTTATCCACAGTATCCCTCCAATATCAAATTACAATTTGCCTCCGAATAATCCTTACTTTTAAGCACTTTTCTGCCCATTTCCTGAATATCCTCTAACTCTGGCACAGGCATTGCATTTATCTCTGTTGAATTAACCTGTGTAGACCCATTTAAAATACGATAATATTCATCATAAAGTGTAGAATTAAATAATACATACAACCCATACACCAGACATTCTGACATTTCCGTTAATACACCGTCCACAAAATTAATTTTATTCTGTGTACTTATCTTTTGGTACTGCGGAAATCTTTTAGCTAAATATACTCCACACTGTAATCTTCGTGGTTCTTCCTTTGCTGTAAATCGCTTTACAAATAGATAGTTCTTGTTATCTTGCATTAATCCCTTTTGTTCTGTCACCACATATTCATGTTCTTTCTGGATTGGAAATTCTACCTTTCCTTGCTTTATATGCTGTGAATAAAATAAAGGTATTGCCCCCTCTTCCGCTTCATCCCTCAAAATATCACGATTACGGAAATCTACGGTCAATCCTGTTTTCATTTTTACTCCTATTGCCGGAAGTGTCTTATCAAATTTATGCAATTTCTTTAATACTTCCACTTCATTTTCATCTGTCACAAGATAAACATAATAATCTGATCCTGCTACAACCAGATCATACGGAACTGTTAATGATGTCAGCTCCCCAAAATCACTATTTGATTTCGATGATGTAATCGTAACGGTTTCTGGCTTTTCACTTGTCTTTTTTACTTTAATAATAATTGTTTCCTGCAACACACTTTCTTTGTCAAAAACCTTATTTCTGCTGACAAAAAGATGAATATGTTCCAATTTCCCTTCTGTCAGAAAATATTCCCGGAAACGTTTAAAATACGCCCCTGATGTCCATGATCTTGGAATGATGTAAACCATCTCTCCATTTTCACATAAATTAAATAATCCCATAGACGCAAAAATGAAATATAAATTCGGTGCACCATAACATACCTCTGGCATTGCTGTAGCTTCTGGCGCATCTTTCGGAATTTTCATATACGGCGGATTTCCAATCACAAAATCATATTTCTTAGGCTCCGCATTTCCTCCCAACATATGATTAAAATCCAAATACTGGCTCAAAATATAATTATCTTCAACGATATTAACTGTAAGTTTTTTTCTTGTCTCTTCTTTACAATATTCCAGATTACGTTTCAACAATGGCAATACATTTTCATCGTTCTCATAGCAGGTAAGCTCAATCTCCTGAATAGAATCTATTGTTTCCATTCGCTCAATAAAAGCACATGATAATATACCTGAACCAGCCCCTGCATCAAGCACACTTACTCTGCCTGTTTTCTCATCCAACTTATATAATCCCGCCATAAAACGGGCAGTTTCCATACTGGTAAAGAACTGTCCGTATTTTTTACGTTCTTTTTTCGGCATATTCTCTATATATTCGTTTGTAAGTTCTATAATTTTTTCTAGCATATTCTACCTACCTACAAGCCTTCTATTTCTTATTATTATACAATAACTTACTACCTTTTTCAACGCTCTTTTGCAAACGTACGTTCTGTTTTTTTCTGTAAATTAAAACCATAAAGGGCAGCTAAAAAGCCGCCCTACACTCTACGCATAAACAATCTCTTTTTCCACAATCTCCTCAGCACATGCCCGGATATTATTCATTTTTCCGACCCATGCCATCTGATCCTGCATCTTCAGTTCTTCCGTCACGCCTTGCCTTTCTTTCATCTGCTCCACTAATCTGTCCATCATCTGATTACATTCCTTGTCAATCTGATGCAGATGCTCATTTAACTTCCCGGCAAGTACCAACTCCAGATATAATCCTTTCCGATGCTCCTGCAAATATATCTTTCTCAACATTCCATACTTTCCAATCGGATACTCTGTCTCTTCTGGGAGGTACAGGTCTGGATAATACAGACCGTCCTCTCCTAAAGTATAACTGATTCCATTTTCTCCCATAATGTGTTTCTCCATGATTGTCCTCCTATCTTGCTCCCCGGTCTTTATTCTGACTATGGGTATGCTGTTTATTTTTCTGTTCATTCTGTATTTCTTGTTTCTTTTCTGCCAGCTTCGCCCTAATACCATGCGCTACTGGCTCTTTTCCTGTTTCTTTCTTCCATTTTTCTATTGCAGTTCGATACTGACTATACTCAGTTTGAGAAGCCTTAAAATCCTTTAAAAATTCCTGTACACTTCTATATCCGATTTTCTGCACAATCCTTGGAAGATAATCTTTCATATCTCTAATCTGGCTTTTCAGTTCATCAATTTCTTTCTGCAATTCTTTTTTCTTTCTTCCTTTAAACCATCCCGTGACTTCTGACAGTTCTTTCTTCTTTGCAGAAAGCTGTTTTTGTTTCTGTTGAATTGCACCGTTTTGATCTTCCAGTTCTTTATTCACTTTAAATAGTTTCGGATACTTTGATGCAAGCCTCGTCATTTTAGGTTGTTCCGGTTCTGCCTTTTCTTCTTTTGTTGTCTTGACTGCTGCCGTGCTATTTTCAGCAACATGCTCTGGGTGTTCTGCTTCCGTTTGCTCTGTCTGTTTTGGCACTTCCCTGGGTTTCTTAAAAAGCACACTTGCTATCAAAAACTCCAATGCCTCAACAGCCACTGTTACAACTCTGGAAAATAATCGTGGTCTGTTTCCACGCCGGGCAATTGATTCCCTGATTGGCTCCGTGATTTCTTTCCGCTTCACTTCCATTATCTTCGGTTCCGGCACTCCACTAATCAATGCCATATCAACAGCTCTGTTCCATTCCCGGCGTTTTTGATTATCCGCTTCTATTTCCTGTGCCTTCGGATTATTTTTTCCGATTTTCTTTGTTGCAAGATAAACACTGCCACGCTCAAATACCTGTAGTTTCTGTTTCTCGTCCTGCACATAAATATTGATTAAATCTGTATAAGAATGCTTTACCTCATCCAGAAATGAATTGCACTTGAAGCGTTCATCTTTCGCAGTAAACAGCTTCTTCTCATAGACTTCTCCTTTCTTCACAATACTGCAGCCTTCTCGGATCTCGCCATCTTCTCCTAATATCTCTTTCTTGGTTCGGACATGTTTTCCATTTTCATCATAAAACATATTTCTGTTGGCAGTCTTAATGATTGGTTCATCCAGTAGTTTCCGTTCTGCAAATATCAAATGAATGTGATAATTGGTCTTTCTTTTATTGTGGTGCAAAGCAGCAATACACTCTGTTCCATAATTCTGTTTAAAATGATTTGTAAAAAGCTGTAGCAATCTATCCGGCTGATATTCTGCGAAACTCTCTGGCAAAGCAATAATCAATTCTCTTGCCTCAATGCATTTTCCTTCTGTCCCGCTTTTTACAAATTCTTCCTGATTACATTTTGCAAGTTCCCGCCAGAATTTCCGTTCTGTAGTTTCATAAACTGCATAGAGATTTTCCTGTTTTGCATGACTGGATATATAAGTGATTCTGCCTTTTACATTGCTTAGTTTTGTCATTTGAATAAATGAATTTCTTCCGATAGGCACTCCCTCCTTGTCTTCGGCAAAATAAATTCCGCCATTTCATTTGTGAGTGGATGAATCGACATCCGTTTACGAACTAACTGCCGTTTCCGGCTATATTAGCTCCCGGCAGGGCGAAATACACAGAGCATAAACGAAGTTTGTGCGATGGGTGTATTTCGCTCTCAAACGCCGAGGGCTTTGTGAGATGCTTCTTACATCTACCACAACTTGGCTTTTTCCTTTCATTTTGGGCGTATCCGCCCTCTTTTTTCTGCCCGTATCCGGGCTTATTTTTTATCACTAACAACCAAGCGGCTATTTCTCTTTCTGTCTGCTTTATTCCTGTATCCTTGCCCGTACATACTCCAGATCTCCACAATATGGTGTTCCAACCAAATACCATTCTCTCGCCAGATTCATTTCCATTCGTGTCTTTACCCACTGATTATCAACTAGAACTTCCAGACATTCTCCGCAGTGAAATCCTGGATCAATCCATAAGTCTGAGGACAATAATCCATATCTTTTGTTATAACTGTTGTAACCTAATCTTCCTTCTCTCATGGTGTCATTCTCCCTTCATTTATCATTTCCGCAGGGACGCCCTGAATCAGGGCCCCCTTTTGAAAAGTTTTTTCTTCGCCAATCAACTACCGGCTACACCTTACAAACCTTCTCTTTGTCTGCTATTTACAGGTGCGTGGCACGCTCCTGTCATAAGGTCATCAAGCAGAATCTTTACCAACGAAAGTTCTCATGCATTCCACACTTATCCAAATACTCTTGTCTTGCCTTTTCCCGTTCTTCCTCGGTTGGTGCTGTTTTGAATGTTGTATATAACTGACGTCTTACCATACTGTCTAATTTTTCCATCAATGCTTTTTCTATCTCCGGTTGATATTCCTCATTCCCGGCAAGATGATACTGGAACAATGCCAGTAATAAATCTTTTGGTATCTGCACCTGTAATTTTCTTTCCATGTTTCTCCTTTCCGTGACGGTCGTGACGATAGTGACGATATTTTCACTACTGACACGCTATATAAAATACCGTCACAACCGTCACATATCGTCACACTTGTTTTCCAACAAAGGCTAATCTGATCTTTCTTCCATCATGTCCTCGTTCCGCTTTATACTGGATTCCATATTCCAGAATCAATCGTTCAAGGCTGACATTTAATTTTCGTGATAATGCGTTCGGCTGCATTTCCACCTGCAATACTTCCACAAGCTCTGTTGCTGTTCCTGCCCACTCTGGCGTAGTTTCTGTTACAAGCTCTTTGATTTTTTCCAACACTGGATCTTCTGGTTCTTTCCAAAGTTCTGTCTCTGTCTTGATAAGTTCCCAGACACATCTCTCCCGGTTAAAGTTCAACCATAGTTTCTGATCCTGCTGGTCACGTCCTGCCACTTCCAGAACTGCCTTATTATCTGTCCGTTTTTCTTTCTGCATGACGAACGCTCCATCCGCAGCTCCAAGCAATCCATTTGTGCCAGAAATCATATCAAAACTATCTGAAGATTCCATTTTCCTTGTATGATGCACAACCAGAAAACAGATACCATATTTATCGCTGAATGCTTTCAGCTTCGTTACAATTTCGTAATCGCTGGCATAACTGAATTTATCTCCACCGACCTCTCGAACCTTCTGAAGAGTATCAATGATAATCAATCTTGCGTCTTTATGCTCTGTTACAAACGTTACAAGCTGTTTTTCCAGTCCGTCATTGAGCGATTTTGATTTTGTAGCGAAATAAAAATTCTCACTGCCTTCCATTCCAAACATCTGTGATAACCGCTTTTGCAACCTTGCATAATCATCTTCCAATGCCAGATACAGAACCGTTCCCTGTCTGACTGAAAAGCCCCACAATGGAAGTCCTTTACTGATGTGATACCCGATCTGTGCCATAAAGAATGATTTTCCAATTTTCGGCGAACCAACAAACAGATAAGTTCCGTTATACAGAAGTCCATCTACAATCGGCAATTTTGGTGGATATGCAGTATCGTATAATTCCATCATAGAAACTGTTTCCAGATCATCTAGATTCTTTTTATTTGCTGATTTTGCTGTATTTTCCGCATTATTTGTGGCTTGCAGATTGCCCTTACCGGGCAAATCTGCTATACTTTGGTTGGTTAATTTATTACTTGATGACTGTTCCACATCTGCGCCAACAGATGCAATCGGAGCAGTCATTTTTTCTTTTGCTGTCATTCATTTTCCCCTTTCAATCCATACAATGTCTCTGCGACCAATCTCAGGGTACTCAGCAACTCTTCGTTTTCCTCACTGCATTTTTCCAGATGTTTCAATTCTTCATAAATCTCTGCCATCTGATTTCGCAATGCTTTATACACTCTTGGATTTCCCTGTACCACAATTTCCCGATCAGTTAATCGTTTTGTGATATAGTCCTGCTTGCTAAGTCCTGACAATCGGACACATGCATCAATCTGCTCTGCTTCTTCCGGTGATACCCGGAATGCTACGATTTTGTTTCTCCATCTTCCTTTACTGTCCAGATTTTTCTCCATTTAATTTTTCCATCCTTTCAATATCCAACTGTTCTGCCATCTGTGTCTGCTCACTTGGAAACAGATGCGCATATCGGTAAGTGATATCAATGCTCTCATGTCCCATTCGGTCTGCGATTGCCAATACCGTAAATCCCATATTGATCAATAACGATACATGGGAATGTCTCAAATCATGCACACGGATTCGCTTCACCCCAGACACTTTTGATCCTCTGTTCATTTCATGATGCAGATAAGATTTGGAAATTGTGAAAATTCTTTCATCTTCCTTCAGACCGTAAAGCATTTCCATATAATCCTGCATCTCATCACATATAAATTGTGGCATCTTGATAAATCTGTTACTTTTAAATGTCTTTGGTGGGGTAATCACATCTTCCCGGTTTAATCTTTGATATGATTTGTTAATTCGCAGTGTATGCGTTGTAAAGTCAAAATCCGCTGGTGTCAGGGCAAACAACTCTCCTTCACGGATACCACACCAGTAAAGCATTTCAAAAGCGTAGTAAGAAACTGGTTTATCCATCATCACATCTGCAAATTTCAAATACTCTTCTTTCGTCCAGAACAACATTTCCTTATATTCCTCTATTGCTATATTTCCAGCTTTCTGTGCCGGATTAGAAGGCAAATGATAAAAATCAACTGCATGATTGAAAATGGCACTTAACTGGCTGTGGATTTTCCGCAGATATGAAGCAGAATACCCTTTTCCATTCGCTCTCTTAAATGCAAGCAAATGATTCTGCCATGCAATCACATCTTTTGGTTCAATTTCTGCAATCTTTCTCTCCCCAAAGTATGGAAGAATTTTTGTTCTGGCAATATTATTCTTAGTTCCCCATGTGTTATCCCGGATTCGTTCCTTTTTATCTTCTACATAGATTTCATAAAAACTTGCGAAAGTCATATCCAGTTTTGCATCATGCTTTAACATTTGTTCGTGTTCCCACATCTGCGCTTCTCGCTTCGTAGGAAATCCTCGTTTTGAAGTCTGTTTCGTTTTCCCTGTCCAGTCGGTATACCGATAAACCACTCGCCACTTCCCAGTGACATTATCTTTGTAAATACTCATACAAATTCTCCTCTCTCTTACACTTCGCTGTAACATACTTTTTTGCGGAAATAATTGGTGTTTACTCTGCCAGCTACCGTAAGATAACCCAGCTTCTGTAATTCATCATTTAATTGTTTGACAATCTTATAAGCATAAGACTTGGAAACTCCCAGTTCCGCTGCAACTTCTTCTACTGTCATAAAAGTTCTGTTCGTCACATCGCATCTCCCCTCTCTATCTTAACGCAATTTGTTTAAGTCGTTACATTTGCATGATACTAAACATTTTAATTTAAGTCAAGCAGTTTTATAAGAATATTAAATTTTTTTGTTTAAGTTCTTCTTGCTATCTAAAATTGCTCATGCTATACTGAACCTAAACAGAATTGTTTTATTTTCTTCACAATTAATTATGGCAACACGAATGACCACTATAAGGAGGCAAACAAAAATGGCAATCGGACAACGTATCAAATTTTTTCGCAACCGCAAAGGCATGACACAAAAGCAACTCGGAGAGCAACTGGGATTCAAAGGAAAAACCTCAGATGTCCGCATGGCTCAGTATGAATCTGAAGCCAGAGTTCCTAAAATCGATCTTGTAAAACAAATGTCTCAGATCTTCGATGTCAATACTCATGCTTTAACAGTTCCAGATATTGATACTCACATAGGTCTGATGCATACACTATTTGCACTGGAAGATATGTATGGTCTGAAAGTAAGAAATGTAGATGGGCAGCCTCATATCTGCCTTGACTCTTCCATATCTGCTCCCGGCTCATCTGTTGATGAAATGCTTCGTTCATGGATGGAACAGGCTGACAAATTGGAAAACGGTGAAATCAGCAAGGAAGAATATGATGAATGGAGATATAAGTACCCGGAACTGGATACTTACCAGAAACGTGCCAAGGTACCATCTCAGGAACTAAGTGATTACCTCGTAAAAGAATTGACTAAAAAAGAAAAATAAGAGAAAAGAAAAACCTTACCGATATTCAGTTTTTTACTTCTGAAAATCAGTAAGGTTTCTTTATATACGTTATGAAATAAAATTTTTATCTCTTGAATAATCACAAAATGTTGCCATTTTGTTGCCAATCACTAAACAAATTTGTTTGTAACTCGCATGAATACTGGTTTCTCGTGATTGTGTGGATTATTCAAACTCCAGACAGACAGTACGGAGTATTAACGCATATAGACGATTTTAAAGGCTTTTTAACCAGTTAAGAGCAACATAGCCACATAATCTAAATTTTAAAAATGCAATAAAAATGCAATGAGTGAAACGACTACTTGCTATACTTCCATCGGCTTCTTCTTGATACCAACACTATGAAAAGTCCGATTACAATTAAATATACTTTGAAAGGAAGATCACCATGAATTACAAATTAGAACTCAAACAAATCGTGGAATTTCCACGCTGTCGCATTTACCGTGACTTCATACAAACTTTAATCACTACCAAGAGCATCCGAACTACCGGGGGCTCTTTTCTTTTTTATTATCTGGTATTATGCTCCTATGCAAATTACCGCACATCCTACCGCCGGATGGAACACATTACCTATACCATTGGTCCAGGAGAGTGGATCTGCACAGTCACAGATCTTCAGGAATGGTTTCGCTGCCGTTTCCAACATCAAGCGTTGTCCATCCTTCGATTTTTTGAAGAGCAGAATTACATTACCTACTCTCTTCTCGGCAAAAACCGCCTGGTCAAATTCAAAATATCAGACTGGCCCAAAGACAATACCGTATTGGAATACAACTATCCCTGTAAAAAAGATACAGGGTTTTTCTTTTTCCCGATTGCCAAAGTTCACGAACTAATTGGCATTGGAAAATGCTCGGAAATGGATGTTATTCTGGATCTGTGGATTCATGCAGTTTACAACGATTCCTCTGTCCTGGGATCTGATTCCGGTCCCATTGTCTATTACCGGGATAATACCGGAAATCCCCTTACCAGCTTTAATGAACTGGGTGAAAGGTGGAGTCTGTCAAAGGCATCGGTATCACGACTCTTGAAGAAACTGGAGGAAAAAGAATACATTACACTTATCTCATTTACAGGAAAACACGGAAGCGTAATTTATCTCAACAATTACCTGTCCGTGATGTTTAATATCAGCGACGTTATGATTGACAAGGAGGAGATCGCTATGAAGATGCAATTACCAATCCATGTACCTGAAGAAATCACTATTGAGGATTCTGCTTCTGTTAGCGTTTCAGAAACTGTCACAGACTCACAAATCACCGTTACAAAAAATGATTCCTGCGTTCCAGATTCACACATGAAATTTATCGTGCAAAAAGTCGCAGAACTATTGGATTCACAAGGGATTCCATGTTGCCACTGCTCCAAAACCCGCTATATATTATCTCCATTATCAGCCTGCAAAGATATATTTAATACATTTACTCTAAATATTATCTGTCCCTACGGAAATGCCGCTTATCGGTTTGAGTTGTCCGTAAGTCCAGGGGATGAGTCTGCCCAAAAGATGCCTGCCGTGGCAGAGCCTTCTGCACTGAAAGGGGGGGAATAGACATGGCAAACCGCAATACACAGGGATTTCCTTCACCCGAAGAAAATCCACGTTTTCACGACACCTATCAGTTTTTACGCAGATACCGGGATGCAACCTACAGCCTGAAGGTAGTCGTACACCAGATGGAGCACCAGTTTAAGCTCCAATACGACAATGACATCGACAAATTTCTGGACTCCATCTATGCTGCCGGGGCTGATCTTACCGGAAGCGACATCGAACAACGGGCAAAAAGTATTGCCAGAAGCAACCAGATGCTGAAGCTTTTGGAATCATCCATCGATCTCCTCCGGAACAATCACAAGCATGGGGAACAGTATTACTGGATTCTCTACTACGCTTTTCTCTCTCCACAGGAAATGAAAAATACAGATGAGATATTGGATAAGCTGGCTCACCACATCACCAATATTTCCTACCGCACCTATTACCGGAAACGCAGGGCTGCGATTGAAGCACTCAGTACCATCCTTTGGGGATTTACTGCAAAAGAGACATTGGATACGCTCAACAAGTTCTTTCCAGAGTAATACATATCGCCTATCTCCTCGGCTTTTCGTAATATCATAAAAATGTTATACTAAAAAATGCAAAATATATATTGACTCTCACGGAACGTCATAGCGTACAGTTATCTTATCAGGAACAGGAGGTCAGCAACTATGAGGACAGTCAAAGAAATATCAGAACTTACAGGTATCAGCGTTCGCACGCTTCACTATTACGATGAAATCGGGCTTTTAAAACCAACACAAAAAAGTGATGCGGGATACCGGCTTTATGACGATAGGGCATTGGAAATATTACAGCAGATTCTGTTTTTCCGTGAGTTTGACATTCCTTTGAAAGAAATCAAAGCTGTTCTGGAGAATCCTGCTCTTGAAAGGAACCAGATCTTGCAAATGCAGAGAAAAATGTTGGTAGCAAAGAAAGAACGTATGGAACATCTGATTGCCAGCATTGATGATATCCTGAAAGGAGAGAATAAAATGGATTTTGCGATTTTTAGTAAAACGGAAGTTGAAGAAATGTTCCAAACTATGTTTGAACATATGCCTGACAATATGAAAGAACTTGCTGTAAAAGAGTTTGGAAGCATTGAAGAATGGAAAAAGCATTATATTAAGACAGTTTCATCAGAAGAAATGCAGAAAGGCTATGCTAAAGTTGTTGAGTGGTATGGAGGAAAAGAGCAATTCCTGTCTGTTGCCAACAATCCTATTAGCAAAGAGGCTGCAGAAAGTTACAACCAACAATTTGACAATCTTTTATACAAATTAGCAGCTAAAAAAGTATGTTCACCAGATTCTTCTGAAGTAAGAGAACTTGTTTCCGAATACGGTTTTCTTATGAAACAACTTTCACAGATAAAGAAAGAACACGGTCTGATGGTTGCACAGGCTCAATATTACCGTAATGAAAAAATCAAACCTATGATAGATGAAAAATACGGCAATGGTACAGCCGAATTCTTCGCACAAGCTTTCGAAGCATTTTATAAAGACAAGTAATCATTAGAACTACACAAAAGCACAACAATACACCATGCAGGGAATCAAAATGGTTTCCTGCTTTTTTTATGCCAACCAGTGAAAATGGCACAGAAATGACCTGCTTCTGCGATTGAAGCGTAAAATTACCCATGCTACAATAGGTATTGCTTATAGTTTTCCTTATTTCCAGCACCCATAGATGGTGCTTTTTTTGTACCTGTAAATTCAATCGCTGACAGCAGGTTCTATGTACTTTGTACGTACACTATACTTACAATACCAAACGTATCCTGTACGTACAGCCATATGTATAAAGTTTCCTATTATATATAGAAGGGAGTCAATCATGAAAACAAGGAACGAAATCTATCAAGGAGAGGGAGCCAAGCTCTTACGGTTCATTACCACTTACCATACTCTGAGGTATGACCAGGTTTTACAACTTTTCTCCCGACATGAGCAGTCTATCAAGTCATTGATTACCAGCCTCATCAAACAAGGGCGCATCATTTACGATAAAGAGCATGACCTTCTTTGTGACAGCCAGCAGTCTGCTGAGAATCCTGACTATGCTATAATTACATGCTTCTGGGTACTGCTGGATTTTAAGAAAGGTGTTGTATACCACACCAGTGGCGAATTTCCAATCAAGCTCAATTTCTTTTCGCAAGATGAACAATACGAAATCATCTATATCGGTGAAGAACAGGAGGCTCTGATCAATCATGTGATGGAAAGTATCCCATCACATGGTTCCAAACGCCTGATTGTCTTAGAATCCGAAAGCCAGGCTGCCAAAATCACCATTGATGATGTAGCCGCTTACTGCCTTGTAAATGAATCCGGTGCTGTCAGTTACTACATGAGAAAGTAGGTTATTATGACGCAAAATACACCAACCATTTACCAGCGGCTTGAAAAACTGGAAGGGGAGCTGCAAAAACTGACGAATACCGTTTACGCTCTGAAGGTCACTGATATCCAGAATTATGATAAAAATTTTGAGGAACTGAGCGTCAGTGCTGCTCTTCGGGCGGAGCGGATTGCCTGCCAGATGCGTAACCTTGTCTGTCCGGCTCTCTCCCCAAATCAAGCAGCTTATCTTCCCAAAGCGGCAGATGCACAGGGAATGCGGATTGCAGAACAGCAGGGGATTCTCACCATTACGCTTCCCGGACTGCTTCCGAAACGAAGAGTCCACACAAACACTGCATTTCTCCATGAACCGCTTAATTATATGCTTCGGGAGTATGTAAAACAAAATGCCCTGCCCCTCTATCGTGACTGCGTGATATGTTTCAGTCAAATATATGACAGGGAACTTCCTCAAAGACGTATCCGGGATTATGACAATCTGGAGTTTAAACAGATTCTGGATACACTTTGTACTTATGTTCTGACAGATGACAGCGGCTTTTTCTGTGATTCCTACTACACGACACAGCTTGGCTTAAAGGACTGTACACTGGTATCGGTTATGGAAAAAGCTGACTTTCCGAAATGGCTGCAGAACCAGAAAAATCATCACGAAAGCATGTCGGAAAATCTCCTGACTTCTCAGGCAGAAATCCGACATCGGTAAGAACCACCGCAGGGAACTTTGTTTTCTTGCTTTTTTTATCTCCAAACCACCGGAGATTTACCCAAGTATAGGCTTGCATGGGTAAGAACTGAATTGAGGTGATGCTTATTTGATAAGACCTGACACTACGAAATACCGCTTACTGGAAATGATAGGGATGTGCGGGGAATTTCCCGCAGACCAGCTAAACAGACTCATCCCAAGTGCCTCCTATGCGGAAAAACTCATTACGGATTTGAAGGCGGAACACCTCATCCGTACCCACTACCGGGATGCTCTCAGAGGCTACCGTCTTACAAAAGCTGCGAAAGAGATGCTGTTATCTGTCTCGCCGCTACGCTTCCAGTGCTATCTGACCGGCAATACCGAGACGAACCTCATCCGAAGTGAAGTATCCCGACGTATCCGCTTACATCAGAAAGCCGAAACGTATCTGACACTCCTTCATGCCGGGATTCCCTTTTATCCGGATGTAAAACCTGACATCTTCTGTAATCACCGCGAAGCTGGTTCCATCGGTATGCGAAGCCTTCCTCTTTTTTACGCTTCCAGAGAAATTAAGGAATTGGGCCCGGAGACCACGAAGATTAGGAACTCCCGCAGCATGGGCATCCTGATGGCACCGCAATGTGTCTATGTCCTTTATAACACGGGAAACGGAGTCCTGAAATGGGAATATCGAACGGAAGTCCGCTTAAACGCCTTCCTGCAGCATTACCTGCAAGGCTACCCTTACAACGGACATCCACAGATCCGGGCAATCATGACCGGAACCGACATGGAAATGGCTTTCCGGCTGTTTACCAGTACCGGAGGCTACAAAAAGAGCCTGTTTATGCTGGACACCTCCTTCGAGCATTTCCATTACCTTCCCAATACTCCGGAAGGGGAAGTGCTTTTAAAACTGCTGGTTCACCCTGAGATCATGGAAAAGCTGGACAACCTCCTGCTGTCCGATCTGGGCTGCCGCAGCGATTCAATTCCACTGGAACATGATGCCACGGATGCTTCCGGGAACCCCATCCTTCTTGCTTATGATTTTGACATGCAGCGAATCAACCGGTTCAATACCGGCTTAAATGTATACGGCAGATCCGGGAACCTGATCTGTTTCGATTTTCAGATTCCGGTCCTGAAAAAATACTTAACTGCCACAATCCATTTCTCCAGTATTGACCTTTGCAAATTCAAAAGGGGGTTTTTACATGAACCGTAAATGGTGGAAGCTCATTTATATGCTTCCGATCACCTTCTGCACCCTCTATGCAGGAGGCTATGTTGCTCAATTTATCCGCAACTATCAGACCTGGGAATCTGCCGGCAATTTTGCCGGAAACGGAACTGCCCCGCAGATCCCCTCCCCGCACCCGCTCGCCTGTCTGGATGCCCTGACTGCTTTCCCGTACAATCTGTATGGGATTTTTCTATGTCTGGCAGCTTTTGGACTCCTGACCTTCCTTCTCATGCGTATGGGATTTGACCGAAACGGGGAAATAACAGACCGGGGCCGGAACCTGAATTATTCCACAAAGGGAACCTATGGGACTTCCGGTTTTATGACTTTGGAGGAAATGCATCAGGTACTGGAGCTTACGAATGATGTCAAGAAACACAAGGGAACCATTCTTGGAAAACTGAACGGAAAAGCCGTTTGTCTCCCGAAGGATACCCGCATGAACCGGAATATTGCCGTTTACGGTGCCAGCGGTTCCATGAAAAGCCGGGTCTTTGCACGCAACATGATCTTCCAGTGTGTTGCCCGCGGGGAAAGCCTCATCATCACCGATCCAAAATCGGAATTGTACGAAAGTACAGCCACTTACCTTGAGAATGCCGGATATATCGTGAAATCCTTTAATCTTGTAAACCCGGAAAACTCGGATAGTTGGAATTGTCTGGGTGAAATTGGCGGACAGGAAACCATGGCACAGGTATTTGCTGATGTCATCATCCAGAATACCGGTTCTGCCAAAGGCGATCACTTCTGGGACAATGCCGAGATGAACTTATTAAAAGCTCTGATTCTCTATGTGGATCAGGGATTCCCACCGGAGGCAAAGAATATCGGACAGGTATACAAACTCCTGACCATGAGTTCGGAAAAAGAACTGAACAGCCTCTTTGACCTGCTTCCGGTCTCCCATCCGGCAAAAGTCCCCTACTGCATCTATAAGCAGGCAAGTGACACGGTACGTTCCGGCGTCATCATCGGACTCGGTTCCAGACTTCAGGTATTCCAGAACAAGCTGATCCGCCAGATCACTTCCTATGATGAGATCAACCTGACGCTGCCGGGAAAAGAAAAATGTGCATACTTCTGCATCACTTCGGATCAAGACAGCACTTTTGATTTTCTTTCTTCCCTGTTTATGACCTTCGTATTTATCAAACTGGTCCGTTATGCAGACACCTATGGGGAAGATGGAAAACTGCCGGTTCCGGTACATATCCTGGCTGATGAGCTGGCGAATACGGGAGCAATCCTATCGCTCAACAAAAAGATTTCCGTGATCCGAAGTCGAAACCTCAGTATTTCCTGCATTTTCCAAAACCTGCCTCAGATGCAGAACCGGTATCCCTTAAACCAATGGCAGGAAATCATCGGGAACTGCGACACTCAGCTATTTTTAGGCTGTACGGATGAGGTAACTGCTACATTTATCTCTAACCGCTCCGGTGATGTGACCGTTGGTGTCAGCAGCGAAGCCAAACAATTAAATAGCTGGAGGGTATCCGATTATACACCGGAATACCGCCAGACCAGATCCATCGGGAAACGAAAGCTCTTAACTCCGGATGAGATCCTGCGGCTCCCGCTGGATACTGCACTGATTATCCTGCGTGGTCAGAAGGTACTGCAGGTAGAAAAATACGATTACACCCTGCACCCGGATGCCCAAAAACTCATTCCCCGGAAGGCTTCCGAACATATTCCGGAATGGAGAAAAGGAGCATGTAGTGAAGAATATACGTACACTCCAACTATTCCTGCTTCCCACCCGAAAAAAACCGCTTCTTATGGAAAGCAGAAAAAGAAAAAAGCTGAACCGCACTTTGACCAGCAAAGCGTTTATCAGGAACCTGGCTATCACGATTTCCCGGATGACTTCTCAGCAGATAACTATTCGGATCACACAGACATGGTTCCTTTAGATAAAGATTCTATCATGTCATAATTTGAAAGGAGACACTATGATGCCAAACGAAACAACCAACACACCTATTTTAACTCTGGATTCCGATGCGAAGCTGGAAACAGCCCAGTCCATTTCAGACCTTACCTGGCATGAGATCCAGAATGCCTACCGTACCCGCCGGATCTTAACCGGAATGCTTGGCGGTATCGAGAAAACAGAAAACGGCAGCCTCATTGCCGTGGTTTACTACAAGGATTTCCGTACTGTCATCCCAGTAACTGAGATGATGATCCATCTCATGCAGGATGAAGCACACGATTATGGGGAGCTTGCTCTGCGGCAGAACAAAATCCTCAACAATATGCTTGGATGTGAGATTGATTTTCTGATTAAGGGATTAGATCCGAAGACACGCAGCATTGTCGCCAGCCGGAAAGAAGCGATGCTGAAGAAACGCCAGATCTTCTATCTGGATAAAGATGCTTCCGGAATGCCGAAAGTTTATGAAGACCGTATCGTGCAGGCAAGAGTCATTGCTGTTGCGGAAAAGGTAGTCCGGGCAGAAATTTTCGGTGTGGAAACCTCCATTCTTGCCAGAGACCTGTCCTTCGACTGGATGGGTGATGCCAGAGAACGCTTCCAGGTAGGCGATCACATCCTGGTACGCATCCTGGATGTGCGGGCAGACTCACCGGAGCAGGTCATTGTCCACGCAGATGTCAAAAGTGTGGAAGGCAACACCAGCAAGGAAAACATGAAAAAATGTAAGATTCAGGGAAAATACGCCGGAACTGTGGAAGACATCCATAAAGGCACCGTCTTTGTCCGGCTCTCCATCGGTGTCAATGCCATTGCCCACTCCTGCTATGACAGCCGGACAGTCGGGAAAAAGGATCAGGTATCCTTTGTGGTGACGCATATTGATGAAGAGCGTAATGTTGCCCTCGGCATCATCACCCGCATCATCAAGCAGACCATATAAGGCTTCCACCTTATTTTTAAATAGCTTTTTTTCATATACAGCACCAATTAGTCCAGCAAATACTCACGATACAGCTACATAAGGTGACAGAATAAAGTATTTTTCAGACCATTACCTTATTGTACTGAAAACGGTAACGTGTTATACTGATTCGGTATTACTGAACCGGAAAGACGGATGCATTTCGATTTTGCCCTCTAGTATCCAAGGAGGGTGATGCCCATGAATACAATGGAAGTATTGACTTTACTATTGGTAATTTTTGCGGCTTTGACTTATATAGATCGACATAATAAGAAATAGCATCCACGACCCTAGGAAAGTTTTGGATGCTATGACTTATACATAGAATATAAAATTTAACTGAGGGCATCAGATTTTGCATCTGAATACCTTTCTTGAGTTCATTATACACTGGGGGATTTGAGAAATCAAGTCCCCCTTTTTATTATGACATTGATTAGTATCTGCATTAAACATCAGAAATTTATATTCTTACTCACTGAAACGAATTCTCTCTATCAATGAATCTTTCCTTACTGACTTTGCAATGAATATTGCCAATAACATCTGTATCACAAACAATGTTAAAATTATAATAATAGCTGCTGTTACCGGATAATGGTATGTGCTGATATCAAACATTCCTGTACGCTTTGCATATAAAAACAACGGATATCCTGCAAGACTTCCCACTCCGATACTGATAATAAGAGTGCCTACTGTATAGAATATACCTTCCAACTGGAGCATCTTCATCAACTGACGGTCCGACATTCCGATTGCCTGCATCATGCCAAGCTCCTTTTTTCGCACATGGACACTATTGATCATTGTGTTAATCAAGTTCATAATGCTGATTGCTGCCAGAATGATGATAAATGCATAACATGCACCTCTAGTCATCTGTATGGCATTTTCCCATGTATCGTACTCATTCTTCCAGGTACGCATCTGCAGTCTGCCTGATCCATCCACAATAGCCTGTAGAGATGCTTCCAGTGCCTCATCATAATCCTTATCTGCAATCACCTGAAAATAGCTGGAAGAATTATTTATGGTAAGTTTCTCTGCCCCTTCTTTTGCCATGATAAGACAGTTATAGTTTGTCAGACCTGTTCCATATTCACCAATTGCTGCCACTTCAATCTCTTTTTGAAAGGTATTATCTCCATCATGAATATTGAGTTTCAGCTTATCTCCCACTTTAATATCTGGATACCAGTGAAGTAGCGCGCGGTCCAGAATCACTTTATCCCCGGATTTCAATTCCTCGTATGTGACATTGCCTTCAGTGATTCCTTTTTTCAGCTCTTCTGCGTATTCTTCCGGCACTCCATTGATAAATTCGGTTCCAATTTTTTCTTCAAAAGGTCCTCCTGATACCTTCAACGCGGTAAACACATCTACCCGCTCAACACCGTCAAGCTCCTCTATCTGCTGCTTTAGTCCTTCATTTAATGGATTATTCTTTTGAACCTCCGCCCATTCATATTCAGGATGCTCTTTATTCCCGGATTCCACAATTGGAGAAATCTCATATTGCCCCACAATCGAACTCTTTGCACTTTCCATCGGATTTGCACAAGACAGCACCGTTGCTACCATCATGACAAATATTCCGGTAACGGCCATAGATACAATCGTGATAGTACTCTTCTTTTTATTCTCTGCAAGATTTCTCTTGGTCAGTCGTCCGATATTCAGAAATTGATATCCCTTCCTGCTGCTTTTCTGTCGCTTACTGCCTCCCTGGTAACGCATAGCTTCTATTTCTGATACCTTCGCCGCCATACGCATAGGCTTCATCAGTGACAGATACACTGTACACAGAGTCACTGCAATTGCCAACAGATAAATCCACCAATAATAAAGTTGGACTTCTCCTTTAGCTACAACCTTGTATGCCTCTGTTATAAGTACGTTTGAATCCTTTGCATGTTCTACAAACTGGAGAAGTACAACTTTCACAGCAACTGTTCCGATCAAAAGTCCTATCGGAATGGCAAACAACGCCACTCCCATTCCCTCTCTTAGTACGATTTGTCTAAGCTGCCGTTTCGTAGCCCCGATTGCCTTTAACTTTCCAAATTCCCGAACCCTCTGGTTCATAGATACATAATAAACACTATAAATTGTGATAATGCCCGCCAATACAACAATAAGCATGATTCCTACAATCACCGGAATTGTAGCCGGATCCACATAATTTGCTGCAAGATACTCTTTATTAATATTCATGTCATCCTCGGAAATCCCGAACTGTCTGGCAATATTCTGTATCGTCTCTGTATAATCTGCAGTCGTATTTCCTTTCTGTCCATTCACCTGAAGTAAAAACCGATATTTCACCTGTTCTACCGGTATCTCCGCTTTCAGAAAGGCCTCTGAAACCAATGATGTATATTGTTTTTGTTCTTTGCTGCTCTCATTATCTGCTAAAAAACCACAGATTCGAAAGTCTTTCTCCTTCGTATAATCCAGTCCGTCATCTTTCAGAATCTGATAAGGTACTGTGATAGTGTCACCGATTTTCCCATTCTGTCCTAATGCTTCCAGTATTCCTTTTGAAACCACAATATCATTTTCTTTCTGCGGAAGTTGCCCCTCTTTCAGCTTCACTTTATAAAGTTCCATCCCTGTTCTGTCCATATACATCATGGAAACCGTCGCATCTTCCAGATTCATGTACCCCGCATCACTGCGGAGTCCGTAAGTTTTCACATCATGATGTGCCGCCAGTTTCATAACTGTACTCTCGTCCACGTTCCGATAAAGGGCATGCCATGTTGGATAAATCTTATTGATTACCGCAAAGTTCACTTCCACCATATCTTTTCCGATTGATGGGATTACGAACAGCAGTAATGTTGTCAGGATAATGGCAATTCCAATCAGTATGTTTTTGCTCTTATAATGCCGCATATTGCAATATGCAACTCTGGTCGTCATCTTCATTATCTTCTCACCGCCTTGCCATCTTCAATGATAATCATTTCATCCGCCATCTGGGCAATCGTTTCATCATGGGTAATCATGATAAGCGTCTGCCCGAAATCCGACACGCAGCTTTTCAATAGGCTCATAACCTCTAGCTCAGTCTGGGAATCAAGGTTTCCCGTCGGCTCATCCGCCAAAATTATCGCCGGTCTTGTCACCAATGCCCTGGCTATCGCAGTTCTCTGTTTCTGTCCACAAGACAAAGCAGACGGCATCGCATCTTTCTTATCCTGCAGTCCGATTTTTTTGAGAATATCTTCCACTTCCCGCGGCTTTACCTTGCGATTATCAAGTCCCAGCGGAAGAACGATATTCTCCCACACATTCAGCGATGGAATCAGATTAAAATCCTGAAAGATAAATCCTATCTTCTTTCTTCGAAACTGTGCCAGTTTATCATCTTTTCGAGAATAGATATCGGTTCCATCAATCCATACTTTGCCGGAATCCGGTCTGTCAAGCCCTCCAATCAGATGCAGAAGTGTAGATTTTCCGGAGCCGGAACGTCCTACGATAGCTGTAAACTTGCCTCTCTCTATCTGTAAACTTGTATGATCCACGGCTCTCACCTGATTCTCGCCTTCTCCATAATACTTTACTAGATCTTCTACTTTTAAAATACTACTCATATCTTCAAGTCCCCTTTCCATTTCATACCCCTACTATAACATTCCTGCATTACAAAACCCTTACAACAACCATAACAGTTTTGTAAGGGTTCCGACTATTCTCCTATTATGAGCGGCAGTGTCACTTTAAATATCATACCTTTCTCAGCCTTTCTTTTGGCTGCTATTGTCCCCCCCTGTTCTTCTATGATCTTTCTGGCAAGATACAGACCGACACCCGCTCCGTCTTTTACCTGTTCCTTTGCTTTCCTTCCCCGGTAAAATCTCTGATAGATCTTATGCAGTTCCTCCGCAGGAATGCCCATTCCTTCATCTTCTACTTCAATAAGCACATTGCTTGCTAGCTCCTGCGTCCTCACTGTAATCGTTGTATGTTCCGGTGAATATTTGACTGCATTCTCAAGGATATTCGTTAATGCTTCTACCGTCCATTTTGAATCATGGTTCACAACTATATCATCATCCATCTCCACCTGAATGGAAATATCTTTTCCTCTTGCCTTCATATAAATCTGACTGACAGCCTCTGTTAGCGTTTTCTTCAGGCTTTCATGAAGCGAATGTATCTGGATCATATGTGTTTCCAGCCTTGAAAGATTTACCAGTTCATTCAAGAGCTGTTCCAGTTTGGTAAGTTCCTGTGATTCCTGCTCCAGAAACTCCCTCTGTTCTTCTCCTGTAACCCGATTTTCTGCCACCAGCTCATGACTCATCCGGAGTGATGCAAGCGGAGTCTTCAACTGATGGGAAATATCTGTAATCAGACTCTTCGTACCATTTTCTTCCTGCTCCAGACGTTCCTTCAAATCTTCGAAATATTGCCCCAGCTCCTTTACAGATTCCCACACCTTTAACCATTGTTCCGATTCTGATGTTTCTTCAGGATATGTTTGGAATTTTCCTTTTCTGAATTCCTGCAGACATTCATATAATTGCTGTAATTGTTCCTCATCACCGTATCTGCTCCAGTTTTTTCTTCGGTCCAGGTACAAGAACAGGCTACATACTATGACTCCCACTAGTAATCCAATTCCCCAGATAATCCTTATAACCACATCTGAAGATCCACTCCCTGAGTGATAACCATAAGTTTCTTCCAGCATCTGTACGACTCTTTCTATCTTCTGATCGTCCCGGTCTCTTATAAAATCTACTGTTCCTGACTTTTCCCAGATTGCAACTATTTCCCCTTCCAGTTCAGGATGTTCTGCAAGGAGCAGTGCTATCTGCGTTGCTTTCGCATTTTCCTCATACTTTGTTATCAGATACATTCCTACTGTAAAAAATACTGCAAAGATTACATATACGATAAAATACCGTTTTAATTTTTGTTTACCTTTCCGGTCCATATATATCCCAGTCCTCTCACATTCGCTATCTCTTCTGTTCCAAGTTTATTCTTCAGTCTGCTTATATTGACAGTAACCGTATTATCATCGACAAATTGACCGTCTATATCCCATACATGCTCCAGGATACTTTCTTTTGAAACAATCTGTCCTGCATTCTCCCAGAGATACAGCAACAGAGAGAATTCTTTCTTACTTAAAGTAACTGGTTCATCCCCTTTATACACCTGCATCGTTTTCATATGCACCGTAATCTCTCCGGAAGACATAATCTGTGCCTGTACCTTAGAAAGCCGTCTCATCAATGCGTTCACCTTCGACACCAAAGCCATCAGTGAAAATGGTTTGGTAATATAATCATCTGCCCCTGTATCATAACCATTTACAATATCTATTTCCTGATCCAAAGCCGTAAGATAGATAAGATATGTATCTCCACCTGCACGTACCATCCTTCCAAAATCCAGTCCTGTACCATCCGGCAATGTAATATCGCTGATAACAAGAGCATAATCTCCTTTTTGAAATGCTTCTTTTGCTTCCTTTATTGTATAAACCTGACGAACCTCATACCCTTCCCGTGAAAGTAACAGGGCAATTCCCCGATTTAGATTCAAGTCATCCTCCAGTAATAATATTTTCTGCATCAAATACTCCACCTCTATTTGTAATAACCTGTTCTTTTATCATATCAGTCCTATCTTTTGTCTACAATAAAAATAAAATTAACATACATACTTTTCCTTCATATGTTCAAGGATTTCACCGGATACTGCTTCAGAAATCGATCAATCCATTTCTGATTGCTTCTCTGTAACATCCGAAGTCTGGATAAAAGCTGTAGACAACTGCAGCTCTATGTTACTAAAGTCCTATCCATCAATACAGGAGTTATAGAATGCCGTGAAGATACCGTCAAATTCCATTTCAATAATATGTAGGCTGTCCATTGTGTGCTCCAGATAAGTCAGTGTTCCTCTATCCAAATCTATACTCGGCTTTCCTAGTGAGTTTGCTATTACATCTGGATTTGTAATTCCAAACATCTCCTTTATATCCGGCATAAGATAATCCACGATATCCGGCAGCCTTTTCTCATACGCCTGTGCCAGTTCAACTGCATGCTTCTCATAATCGGAATGTATACTGTCACAGACAAATTCAATCCCGTTTATTTCCATCTTATAGTAATCATTATTCTCATCATAGACAAACGCTGTACCCTTACTTTTTTTATTTTTTTCCAAAATCCCCATGATATATCTACACTTTCCCGGTTCTTCCGCCATACACAGTCTAAAAAACTGTAACTTAATGCTTACGTTTGTAAAAAATAACTCCTGCCAAAATCAATAAAATAATTCCAACTACAATCATAAAAATAAAATTATCACCATTTAACTTCCCTGCTATGAAAATAGAAGTCGGGCCATCCGCACCACCAATAACAGAAACGGCTGTGTTTTCTTTCTGCTTCAGTACAATGCCAATGACTGCCAATACAATTCCTAAAATTCCGGCTATGATTCCCAATCGCTTTTTCATTGCTACCACCTCAAATCATTTTTATCTGCTCAATCAAATGTAAATTGTTATGCAAGTATTTCTATGCAAATGAAGCATAGATAACCCATATTTCTGCAAACATTACCAATAAAAGTACACCATCTATCATCCAATTAAACTGAATGTCCGTTAAGAAAGTTTTTGAATGTGTCAGGCAATATTTTACTTTTTCTCGTCCAGTCAAAAAAGTGATAAGCACTTGTAATATAGGAAATAAAAATATTTGTATTTTTCTTCCATAATCATCCGCAATCCCATTTGCAAAATGTACTGGAATAATACTCGGTAAGAAAAATATACTTACAAGAGCAAGCAAAAATCCTATTATACAAATTATCCATGTGAATTTTCTAGTATTGATAAATTTCATAACAATCCTTCTTTCTGCTAAATTCAAGTTTTTCCAATACATAACACGTACTTACATTATACTCCTCACCAATGCAAACCTCAATTTATTCTCCATCCTTTTTCCCGTTATTAAGCTTCGGGCAGTAAAATGCCTTTACTTCCACCCCATCTTCCTCCGACTCAATTTCCACATAATAATCCCGGATAAAGTATCCCGCATTATGCTCCTGAATGGCGTACAGCTCCAATGTCTGAAAATCCACCAGTACCAGATCACGGGGCTTGGGTTTTTGCGTTTCCTCACAGAATACCTCCATGCTTTCCACCAGCTTATCCAGGCATTCCTGACACAGATGGTTCTGTACTTTTTTCACATCGAAGATACTATCTTCCCCGTAATCCACCGATACTTCGGAAATCCCGTAATCCGACATCTGCTCCGTATGGAAAAAGCAGCCGCCTTCTCCTGTCCCGGTATAACCCATATGCCCGTTTCCCTGCGGGCCGGTAAGATTCCCGTCCTCATCATGATTCCGGATATGCATATCCATCACATACCAGTGATTGGTACAGATCACTCCCAGATCGTCAAACTTCCGGAAATAATCCATCATACTCCGTTCATCGCTTCCACACAGCCAGCACTGTTTTGGATCTTTCAGCTTGCTTTCTACTGATTCAGGCACCTTTCTTTCTACCGGGTGATATTCCTGCTCCTGTGTTTTTTCAAGATAACCTGTCAGATCCAGCCGGCTGATTCCCAGTCCGATCAGAATTCCTGACGCACATGCCAATAATCCCACATATCCCTTTTTCATATTATAGTCATCCTTTAAGAATTAGTTTTATAATGCTTTTAGGATTACTATATCAAATCTTGCAATCACTTTCATCATAAATCGCATATTTTTATGTGTTTTATTGCATATACAGCTTTCAAAAAAACTGCCTGCGGCAATTTCGCAGACAGCTTCTATTTCATCATCTCTTCAATTATCACATCCAGCATCCGAAGCACGCTTTCCTGCTTCTTCGGTGTGAGCCTTTCCAGCTTTCCTTCCACTACAGAAGTATGTTCCATTCTGGTAAGAGGAATCACTTCCTTCAGCACTTCATTCGGTTCCGCACCTAATACATTCAACAGCTTTACAAATGTTTCCATCGTAGGTGTTTTCACTTCCCGCTCAATCGCACCCAGATGGTTGGTACTGATATCCACCAGTTCAGCCAGTCTCTCCTGCGTAATTCCTGCCTCTTCCCTGTACCTGCGGATTGCCTTTCCCATTCCTTTCACACGCACACCTCCTCCTTCCAGTATTCACTAACGCTTAAAGCATTAGTCATGTAAATCCAGTATAATTGGTTGCAAATCACGCTTACAGTATCCATAAGGATTGCATTTATAACGCTTTTAGCGTTGGTCACATTTTTGGCACTCCATCGTCTGTAACTGGCACAGTCCTGCGATTGTAGCGGTAATTTACCCATGTTAAAATTGATATTGTCAAAATTATATGCAGAACGAAACGCAGCACTGCCGTATGGGAAGCCTCTCCTGCGGCAAATAAGCTGCGTTTTTTCTGTAAGATAGGAGGATCTTTACAATTTCATACTTTGATTTAGGACGCAGCCTGCATTGACCGGGCTGCGTCCTTTCTTGAGGCAGGAAAACCATAAGCAAAGGCAGGGGAGGTAATTCTCCTGCCGCTCTTATAAAAAGGAGGTACTTTTACGTGAAACACAAACTGAAAAACGCTCCGCCGGACACAAAACGGCATGTCAATTATGGCAGATGCCTGTATGCTGCATTTCTGGCTGTCACAGTCCTCTGCGGATACACACAGCCGGTTTTTGCCGCTACCATCTGGACCAAAGCCAATGAGATCATGAAGGATGTCTATAACCAGATTATCCTCATTTCCACCATTGCTGCAGTCGTAACGGCATCGGTTGCCCTTCTGATGATGAATTTTTCCAAAAGCGGAAAAACCGTGGACGAATCACGTGCATGGCTCAAGCGTATCGTCATTACCTGGGCGATCTTAAACGGGCTTGGCTTTATCATGGCTTACATCACCCCGTTCTTTGCAGGCGGAAAATGGAACGGATAGACGAAAGGAGATGCCACTATGGGAATACTTGACGGAATCGTGGAATGGATTGCCGAACAGGTCATGAACATTCTGGATCTGATCACCACTTCAGTCCTCGGTGCTCTGGGCTGTTCCATGGATACGTTTCTTCGCTACTTTCCTGCTGCCGAGACCATGTATCAGGTCTTTCTGGCACTGGGCATCGGGCTGATCCTCTTAAACTGGGTATGGCAGCTCTTTAAAAATTACTTTATGGGAGCCGGTATCGAAGCGGAAGATCCCATTAAGCTGTCCATCCGTTCCTTCCTCTTTATCTTTCTCACCTTCTATGCGAAAGATATTGTGGATCTGCTCCTGAAGATTTCAGGAACACCGTACAACTGGATTCTGACGGAAGACCTGCCGCCTTTAAAATTTGCGGATTTTAACTCCGTAGTCACAGTCATCCTGGGAGTCTGTGCAAATGGGGCGGTAGCCATCATTGCACTGATTCTGGTACTGATTCTGGCGTGGAACTACATCAAACTGCTCTTTGAAGCGGCAGAACGCTATATTCTTCTGGGGGTACTGGTCTACACAGCCCCGGCAGCTTTTTCCATGGGTGCCAGCCAGTCAACCGGAAATATCTTCAAAAGCTGGTGCCGGATGCTTGGCGGCCAGTTCTTTTTGCTTCTGATGAATGCGTGGTGCCTGCGGCTGTTTACTTCTATGGTCGGCACCTTCCTTGCCAATCCGTTATCCCTATAAGAAAGGAGGACCAAAATGAAACTTAGAAAGAAACTCATACCATTCCTGGTACTAACTGCCTGTCTGGTACTGTTTTGCTCCATGCCGGTCTTTGCAGCGGAGCTTACGGAAGCAGACGTGGAAGCGGCAGTTGCCAGTCAGGGAAAGGAAGCGGTAACCGGAAATGTCTTCGTCTGGTTCCTGTGTGCCATTGCCTTTTTAAAGGTATCCCAGAAAATTGATTCTTTTCTGGCATCGCTTGGCATCAATGTCGGCAATACCGGAGGAAACATGATGGCTGAACTTCTGATTGCAGGACGGAGCCTGACCGGTTCCATGCGTTCCCATGGTGGTGGCGGCTACCACAAAGCCTCTTCTCCCGGAAGTGCGGCTGTCGCAGGAAGCTTCCTATCCGGCGGGCTTGCCGGGGCAGTGGGAAGACAGGTACAAAGAGAAGCGGTCAATTCCGCAACCGGTTATACCGAACACAGCAGTATCGGAAACATGCTCTACCAGTCATCCCTGAACAAAGGCGGAGACTTTGCCAATCAGGTCATCAGCAACATTGCACAGGGAAATTACGGTCAGGTAGGTTCCATCAAGGGAGCAGACGCACAGAAAGCCTTTACTTCCTATATGGGCATCAATCCGGGCGGCGGTTCTTCCTATGATAATGTAGAAATCGGTGGCGGAAGGATCACCGGTACCGAAACCGGAAGCTCCGGAAACCGGGATTTTGCCCTGTACCATGCCGACCAGTATGCAGCTCCTACTCAGGGCTCCTACTCTACGGTACAGTCCGTGGATGGTTCCACCTGGTACAAGCAGTATGCACAGGATACGGTCGAAAAAACACCATATACTTCCGGCAGCGGCAAAGTAGCCTACAATGAATCCATTGTCCAGAAACTGCCGCCAGCCCCACAGCGAAAGGAGCGTATGTAACATGCCAAAAACAGCCTTGATGGGCAGTCCTCTTGCTGTCATCGGTACAGTATTCCGGCACAGGCGCACCCTTGCGAAAACTGGAGCAGCCGTCGGCGGTGTACTGATGCTTCCCATTCTGTTCCTTGTCATGCTTCCGGGACTCGTCTTCGGAGACCTCTCTGAAAATACCGGAGCACTGACCAGCAACACGGTAATCAGTGAAAATATCCGGGCTTCCAATCAGGCAATCGTGGAGGTGCTTCAGGAAAGCCATGATGCACTGCTTGCTAAGATCAATGCGGAAATTGCCAGACTCCCGGAAGGAGATACTGCCTCTATCAGCGATCCTTACGCTTCCAGTATCATCGTAAATGCGAACCAGCTCATCGCACAGTTTTGTGCCAGCCAGGATGACTATAAAAATATAAATATCAGCAAACTCAAAAGCCTGATCCGGGAAAACGAGGACGGGCTTTTTTCTTATGACGTTACTTCAGAAACGGCCACGGTGGAAGTTCCGGCGGAAGAGGAAAATGCACCACCCAGAAAGGTTACTTTTACCCGCCATACCTACACGGTCAGCTATGCCGGAGATGCCTACTTTGCAGATCACGTCTTTCATCTGACCGATAAGCAGAAAAAAACGGCAGACAGTTATGTGGAAAACCTGACCATGTTCTTTGGCGGCTCCGCTTCCGGTCTTGCCATGGCGGTAGGTGTCAGCGATGAGGTGCTGGCTTACCGGGCTACCATCCAGCAGGTCGCACAGAAATACGGCATGAAAGCTTATGTGGAACTCCTCATGGCAGTCATGATGCAGGAAAGCGGCGGGCGTGGAAGCGATCCCATGCAGGCGGCAGAAGGCGGCTTTAATAAGAAATACCCCCATGTCCCCAACGGCATCACCGATCCTGCTTATTCCATCGAATGTGGGATTCAGGAATTAAAGTATGCACTGGATAAAGCAGGATGTACCGGACCTACCGACCTGGACCGCATCAAGCTGGCGCTTCAGGGTTACAATTACGGCTCCGGCTATATCGACTGGGCAATGGAACGTGACGGCGGTTATACCAAAGAAAACGCCATTGCTTATTCGGATATGATGTGTGCCCGTCCGAACTGGCATTATGACCGGTATGGGGACAAGGAATATGTGGAGCATGTTCTCCGGTATTATCAGATTACCAATACCGGCGGAAGCTATCCGGCAAACGGAATGCAGATTCCGCACTATCTCCAGACCGATTACGGGAACATTCCTTATGGCGGCGGCTCCATCGCATCTTCCGGCTGCGGGCCTACCAGCTTTGCCATGATCGCCAGCTACCTGACCGGGAATACCATTACCCCTCCGGATGCGGTGGCATGGTGCGGGAATTCCTATTACAAGCCGGGAGTTGGAACCTACTGGAGCTACTTTCAGGCTGCAGCCAGTCATTTCGGCTGTGGCAGCGTCACACAGACCAGCAATGCCAATACGGTACTTCAGGCACTCTCCGAAGGCTGTCCGGTCATCTCCTCTCAGCGGGCAGGACTTTTCACCAGCGGCGGACACTTCATCGTACTCCGAGGTGTTACGGCAAACGGCAAGGTACTGGTCAATGATCCCAATGACAGTGACGCAAAGAACTATATTAACCGTGAATTTGATATGATGTCGGAAATCCATGCTACGGCAAATGCCTACTGGATCTTCGACAAAAAATAAAGGAGCCATTATGAACAGAACAAAAGTGATTCTTTCCATTTTTCTGATGCTGTTTCTGCTGCTTGCCGGACTGGTTCTCCCCAGTTTCTGGAAAAGCCAGAAAAAAGAAGCTTCCGGAAACAAAGGCAAGGAACCGGCAAAGGAAACAACAGAAACAAATTCTGATACCCCCATGCCGGAATATCTGGATTTTGATGCTTTAAAAGCATTTTTCTCCGACAGCCAGATTGCTTCTCTCAAAGGGCAGTTTCCTGTCTACCTAAAAGAGTATGTCAAAAAAGAACAGACAAGCATCACCTTCCTGCCGGAAAAAACCAGCTACCCTACCGAAACAACCGTCTGCCTGATGTTTTCACTTTCCGATCAGGATACGCTTCCGGTTACCTATCACACCCCGACGGGTGTGTTTTTATTTGGAGAAGACGGGGTACAGGTCTCTGCAGATACGACTGTTTACGAAAAGCAAACCGATGATTCCCTGCCGTCCCTGACTTCGCAGGACATTGAACACCTGCAGGAAGGCGGGTATCCGGATACTTCTGACAGCCCGGAAGCTCCGGACACAGAATCCGGCAGTGCCTCTGTGCCTTCCGAAGATGCGAAAGATACGAAAAAGGAGGTGCAGCCATGACACAGCCAGAAGAAACACCGGTTTCCTTTATCCCTTCCAACTTCATTGAGAAAGGCAAGATCCTAAACGGAACTTTTGACATCCGCAATGCCATAGAAAGCATTGTTCTTTCCCTGGCAATCGGTATCCCTGTTTTCCACCTGCCGCTGTCCCTGACTGCCCGCATCATCATTCTCTGCATGACCGCACTTCCAGCGGCAATGGTAGCCCTGATTGGAATCGGCGGGGAGAGCATCACTGCCTTTTTGATGAATGCCCTGCGTTTTGTAGTGAACCGCAGGGTAATCTGGAGGTCCGACAGTCTTCCGGAAGGAAAGCCACGCAGGAAACCACGTTTCAAAGAGCCAAAGACAAAGAAACACCGGAAAGCAGAAAAAATGGCAGAGCCTTCCAAAGTAATGGCATCGGCTCCCCCACAGTCTGAACCGGACGCACCAGCTCCGCCAAAAAGTAAAAAAAAAGAACACCGGCAGTTTGATACCTCCACCAAGCGGGGCATCAAAAAACAGGCAAAGGAAGATATCCGTTATCTGAAGTGGGAGCAGAAAGAAGCCAGCCGACAGAAAAAAGAGGCGGCGAAACAGATAAAAATACAGAAAAAAACGGAAGCCCGGAGACGAAAGGAGGAAGAAAAACGGGCAGTTTCCGAAAAGCGGGCTGCAAAAAAAGAGCAGAAAAAAAAGGTGGTTTCCAAGGAGGACACCTCATCTGCCACGTCAAAACCCGTTTCCCGGAAAAAGCGAAAGAAAGACCAGACCTTGGAGGATTATCTTCCGGTGGAAAAAATCGCAAACGGAATCGTCTATACCACAGACGGACGGTACGTGAAGATCCTGGAGATTGAACCAATCAACTTTCTGCTTCGAAGTGCCAGGGAACAGCAGGGCATTATCTACAGCTTTATCAGTTACTTAAAGATCAGCCCTGTCAAACTCCAGATCAAGATGATCTCCAAAAAAGCAGACATCAATAAGCATCTGGAGCAGTCCCAGCTGGAGCTGGAGCGGGAAACCGATCCCCACTGTCAGGAACTGCAGCGTGACTACATCCAGTTTGTCCAGAACTTAAGTTCCAGAGAAGCAGTATCCAGACGGTTCTTTCTGATCTTTGAATATGAACCATTCAACGCAAACCGAAAGGAAGAGGAAC
This sequence comes from Ruminococcus sp. J1101004sp1_RTP21198st1_B9_RTP21198_201120, assembly GCF_040924245.1. Lineage (NCBI taxonomy): Bacteria > Bacillati > Bacillota > Clostridia > Eubacteriales > Oscillospiraceae > Ruminococcus > Ruminococcus sp. J1101004sp1_RTP21198st1_B9_RTP21198_201120. Next base: position 180,166 of record NZ_JBCOMI010000002.1, read on the forward strand.
GGGAAATCCTTGCTGCTCTTGAGACAGCCTCCCAGACCGCCAAAACCTTTCTATACCAGTGCGGGAATGAAGTGGTCTCCCATGACAATGAGGATGAATTTACTACGGATGTTCTCTACACCCTTTTAAACCGTACCCTTTGTACGGAGGTTCCGCTTTCGAACCGGATCAGCACTGTACTGTCCGCCTATACAAAGGAAAATCGCATGGAGGAACTGGATCACATCCGGATCAACGAGTTTCTCGCACCGGAAAGTGTGGATTTCAAGCACTCCCATTATGTGCAGATCAATGGGCTTTACCATTCCTACCTGCTTGTGCCGTCTGACGGCTACAAAAACCGGGTAACTCCCGGATGGCTGTCACTCCTTGTCAATGCCGGGGAAGGGATTGATATTGATTTCTTTCTCCAGAAACAGCCAAAGGACAAGATTCAGCAGCGTCTCGGTCAGCAGATCCGTATCAACCGTTCCAAATTAAAGGATGCGTCCGATACCAACACTGATTATGACGATCTGGATTCTGCCATCCGCTCCGGATATTTTCTGAAGCAGGGACTTGCCAACAACGAAGATTTCTATTACATGAATCTTCTCATCACCATTACTGCTTCCACGTTGGAAGAACTGCAGTGGCGGATTCAGGAAATGAAAAAGCTCCTGATCTCGCAGGATATGAACTTACACTCCTGCTACTTTTTACAGGAGCAGGGATTTTTATCCTCTCTGCCGCTGGCAAATCTGGACAAGAAGCTTTTTAAGCTGTCCAAGCGGAACGTACTGACTTCCGGGGCGGCAAGCTGCTATCCCTTCGTCAGCTACAGTATCTGCGATGATAACGGAATCCTCTTTGGGGTAAACAAGCATAACAATTCCCTGGTCATTGCGGATATCTTTGATTCCAGGCAGTACAAGAACAGCAACATCTGTATCTTAGGCTGTTCGGGAGCAGGAAAGACCTTCACCATGCAGACCATGGCACTAAGGATGCGAAGAAAAGGCATCCAGGTGTTCATCATCGCTCCGCTAAAGGGACACGAATTTTACCGGGCTGCAAGGAATGTCGGCGGAGAATTTATCCAGATCTCTCCTGCCAGTAAGAACTGTATCAACATCATGGAAATCCGGAAGGTAGACAATTCTGTAAATGAACTGCTTGACGGACCGACACTGGATGCCTCCGCACTGGCAGGCAAGATCCAAAGGCTTCACATCTTCTTCAGTCTGCTGATCCCGGATATGTCCCATGAGGAGAAGCAGCTTCTGGATGAAGCCCTAATCAAAACCTATGCCAGAAAAGGGATTACACATAAAAATGAATCCCTGACAGATCCGCAGCATCCGGAGCAGTACAAAAAGATGCCCATTCTGGAGGATGTCTACAATGTCCTGCTGGAAAGCGAGGATACCAAACGTCTGGCTCATATCCTGAACCGCCTGGTTCACGGTTCTGCTTCTTCCTTTAACCAGCAGACCAATGTGGACCTGACCAATAAATATACGGTACTGGATATCTCCGAACTGACCGGTTCCAGCGATCTTTTAACGGTCGGCATGTTCGTTGCCCTGGATTATGTCTGGGATAAAGCGAAGGAAAACCGTACCGAAGAGAAAGCCATCTTTGTCGATGAGGTCTGGCAGCTCATCGGTGCATCCAGCAACCGGCTTGCAGCGGAATTCGTACTGGAGATTGCCAAGATCATCCGTGCTTACTCCGGAGCCGGCATCTTTGCCACACAGGATTTAAACGACTTCTTTGCTCTGGATGACGGGAAGTACGGCAAGGGTATCATCAATAACTGCAAGACCAAGATTATCCTGAACATGGAGGATGAAGAGGCACAGCGGGTGAAGACTATCCTGCATCTATCGGAAACAGAAGTAATGAACATCACCCATTTCCAGCGGGGCAACGGTCTGATCTCAACCAACAACAATAACATCACTGTGGAATTTAAGGCTTCCAATCTGGAAAAGGAGCTGATTACCACAGATCGGCAGGAGCTTCTGGAAATCCTTGCGAAACAGAAGAAACAGGCTGTGTAACTTTTGGCAGCACTGACGCTGCCCTTTTCATTTGAACTTCAAGAAGGAGGAGACTTATGTTACAGACATACAAATCCTATACCAGACGGACGCTGGCTATGCTGCTGGCAGTCCTTGTCGCAGTCGGCGCATTGTTTTCCGGCAGTTTTCCGGTTCATGCAGCCGACGGCACCATCAGCTATAAGGCAGGTGCCAATATCCCTTACGGCAGCTATTTTACCTCCCGCATGAGCTTTGACGGGAGCAATACTGCCTACTGCGTGGAACCACTGAAGAAAACACCTTCCTCTGGTTCCTATTCCTATGACCTTTTAAGCCAGAACTCCCCGCTCAGAAAAGCGCTCTACTACTTAAACGGCGGTTACGGCTACGATAAAGTCGTCAAGGATAAATATTTCAGTGGCTGGAGTGATGATAACAGCTATGTCATCGGACATCTGGTTGTCGCTTACATCTATGCCGGTAATTCCGCTGACACCGGAGCTTTCCATGGCGCCCCGCAGTCCTATATTGATAAAGCACTGGAAGTAGCCAGTGCCATTCAGGGACTTCCGAACCCGCCGGAAGGCTTCCGGGCATTCATCGTTCCGGGACAGGGCAGCCAGACCATTGCCGGAAGCTGGTATCAGGTTCCAAACGGCTGGATCGAACTGAAAAAATCTTCTGCCAACGGAAGCGTATCGGACGGGAATCCGAATTACAGCTTAAAGGGTGCTGTGTATGGGATCTATCAGGGTGAGAAGCTCATCCAGAAACTGACCACTGATGAAAACGGGTATGCCAGATCCGGCGAACTGGAGGAAGGCGATTATACCATAAAAGAGCTCTCTGCTTCCAAAGGCTACATTGTAGACACCAAAGCTCACAAAGTCACCGTAAAAGCAGAACAGACTTCTGCTGCAAACGTAACAGATATTCCGCAGAATAATCCCATGAATCTGGTGCTTGAAAAGCTGGATGCCGAAACAAAGAAAGCCTCCCCACAGGGAGCAGCTTCCCTTGCAAACGCAGAATTTACAGTCAAGTTCTATACCGAGCAGTCTGACAGTGATCCTGCGGAAGCTGGAAAGAAACCGGCACGTACCTGGGTATTAAAAACAGATGTTTCCGGAAAGATGCATTTTACCAAAGATTCCTTTGTAAGCGGCGATGCCTTTTACTATACCAGTGATGGCAAGACCGTCTGTCTTCCGCTCGGTACCATAACGGTACAGGAAAGCAAAGCCCCTGCCGGATACCAGCTCAATCCAACTGTCTTCGTACAGAAAATTACAGGTGACGGTAAGCAGGAAATGGTTTCGGTATACCAGTCTTCTACCATAGAAGAATCTGTCATCCGTGGCGGAGTGAAGATCCAGAAACGTGACAGCGAGACCGGAGAAGCAAAACCGCAGGGTTCTGCCACTTTGGAAGGTACTGTCTTTGCGATCACTACGTTAAATGAAAATCCGGTATTAGTAGACGGAACATCCTACACGAAAGATCAGGTTGTCCTTACACTTACTGCCGATAAATCCGGTTCTGCTGCAACTGCAAAAGATGCTCTCCCATTCGGACATTACCGTGTGGATGAAACAACTGCACCTTCCGGTTATCTGAACAGCGGAAAGATCTCTGTAGAATTTGACATCACAGAACAGGGAAAAATCGTGGAACTGACTGCAAAAGACAATTCCATCTCCAATCAGGTCATCCGCGGGGATCTGGAATTTGTCAAGATTGCTGACGGCAGCCAGAACCGTCTGGCAAATGTGCCATTTAAGATCACTTCCAAAACAACAGGCGAAAGCCATGTGATTGTGACAGATGCCAACGGTTATGCCAGCACTTCCTCCAAATGGAACAAACATACCGCAAATACCAACCGGGGTGAGTCTTCGGAAGACGGCATCTGGTTCGGCACCTCCAAACCGGATGATTCCAAAGGCGCTCTCATTTACGATACTTACACTCTGGCGGAACAGCGTTGTGATTCCAACAAAGGCATGGATCTTTTAACCTTTGAAGTCAAGGTTTATAAGGATTCTGTTCTGATACAGGTTGGAACTCTGACCGATGATGCCATTGAGATCGGCACGACTGCTCTGGATGCCGAGACCGGTACACACATGAGCCAGCCGGCAAAAGAAGTGACCATTGAAGACGTTGTGGAATACGAAGGACTGAAAAAGGGCCAGAAATACAAACTGACTGGAACCTTAATGGATAAAAAAACCGGGGAACCAATCCTTGTGGATGAAAAACCGGTGATTTCTGAAACTGAATTTACTGCAAAGAAATCCTCCGGCTCCGTCAAAGTAACCTTTACCTTTGATGCAACTTCCTTAAAGGGAAAAACAACCGTTGTCTTCGAGGAATTATATCAGGATGAGATGCAGCTTGCAGTCCATACCGACATCAACGATGAAGACCAGACCATCTATTTCCCGGAAATCAAGACTACTGCGAAAGATGCGGACACGAACTCCAATATTTCCTGTGCAAAGGAAGAAATCACGCTGGTGGATACGGTTTCCTTTAAGGGGCTGGTTCCTAACCAGAAATATGAAGTGACTGGAACTCTGATAGATAAAGAAACAAAGAAACCAGTCGAAGCAGACGGAAAACCGGTGACAGCAAAAGCATCCTTCAAGCCAAAAGAATCCGCTGGTACGGTAGATGTTACCTTTACCTTTGATGCCAGCTCCTTAAAAGGGAAAACAGTAGTTGTCTTTGAATCCCTGGCTTACAAAGACAAGGAAGTTGCCGTACACACAGACATTGCGGATGAAGGACAGACTATTTACTTCCCGGAAATCAAAACCACTGCAACAGATGCTGCTTCCGGCACACACTATGCAAAACCGGAAAAAGAACTGACGCTTACAGACCTTGTGGAATACAAAAACCTGATCCCAGGCAAAGAGTACAAGCTGACAGGAACACTCATGGATTCGGAAACCGAAAAACCTTTCGATGTGGATGGCAAAGCTGTGACTGCAGAAACAAGTTTCACTCCGGAAGAAGCTAACGGCAGCGTAGAGCTTTCCTTTACCTTTGATGCCTCTGCACTTTCCGGAAAAACGCTCGTGGCATTTGAAACAATGACTTTTGAAGATCACGAAGTAGCGGTACATGCGGACATCAAAGATGCCAACCAGACCATCTACTTCCCGGAAATCAAAACCACAGCCAAAGACGGCAGTGACGGGGATCAGGATGTCTCTGCTTCCAAGGAAGCGACTATCGTAGATACGGTCACTTATCATGGTCTGATGCCTGGATCTGAGTACAAAGTCATCGGAACCCTGATGAATAAGGAAACCGGAGAGGCTTTGTTAAAAGACGGAAAACCAGTTACCGCTCAGGCAGAATTTAAAGCAGAAAAAGCTGGCGGCTCTGTGGAAGTTACCTTTACCTTCGACGCTTCTGCTCTTGCCGGACAGGATGTGGTTGTCTTTGAAAAGCTCTACTATACAGACGGAAAAACCGAGCATGAGATTGCTTCCCATGAGGATCTGAAGGATGAAGGTCAGACCGTACACATGACGGAGCTTTCGAAAGAACCGGAGACGCCTCCGGTAGCTCCGCCTGTAAAGACCGGCGATGAGACGCCGCTTCTCCTGTATGCCGGAATCGCCATAGCTGCACTTGCAGGTGCAAGTGTCCTGGGCATCGTTTACTTCAAACGCAAAAAGAAACATCAGTAACTCATAACGAAGACTCCTGCAGGCAGCTCCCACATGGAACTGCCTGCTTCTTTAGTAGGTGATGAATATGAAACACCCCCACTGCAAGACAGATGCCAAGCACATCCGTCATTTTCTGAACCTCTGTGAAGGGAACTGGCACTCCTGTATCTACGTCTGGTGCCGCACTTGTAACGCACAGGAAAGCTGTGAGAACTCTGGCTTTTTATTCCATCCGGATGAAACGGGAAGCCCCTGCATCCTCCCTCTTTCAGATGCAGCGCTTTTGTTTCCCCGGATACCGGAGCCAACCGAATGTACCGGAAGCATGAGCATTGCTGCTTTTACAGAGCTTTATCTGCCCTATCTGGCCGCTCAGAAGCTGCCTTTAAAGCCATGTCCCATTCCGGCACTGCTCCGGCTTCAGGAGAACCAGCAATATGACTGGTAACAAAAAGTTGCACTTTCAGGCTCTTATACGTACAGGATATGTAAAGAAAGGAGGCACTGCCTATGTTAAACGTAATTTCAATCATCCAATGTATCGATCAGGTCTTTACGAACCTGATATTTATTCCCATGATTTTTGTCCTGTATGTGAAATTCCGTCCGAAAAAGCCATGGACCAGAAGGCGCAGGAACACTTACCTGCTCTGTCTGGTACTGATCAGCTTATTCCTGCTACGGATTTTCTGTGAGAAGTTCATCTTTACACCGGTTAATTATCCACGTTTCACAGACAGCGGCTTATTCCCGCTCATCCGAGCAATTTTCTATCCCGGCATCTGAAAAATGGGGATTCGTGCCATTTAGTCCGAATCTGGGATCAGTATCCGCTTGCGTCCTATGGGAATTCATCACCTGCTTACTTACAATATAAGTATACAGTACGTACTGGTTATTCACGTACACGTTACGTATCGTGTATGTACAAGCGAGGTGAAAACAGATGAAGAAACCAAAAATCATCCGCTGCCCTTACTGCGGCGGAACAGCAATATTAAGAGATGCATCCTTTGTATATGGAACGCATTCTCATGGCGGACAGGTTTATGTCTGCTCCCACTATCCATCCTGCAATTCCTATGTCGGGGTACATTCGGGAACCAAGATACCAAAAGGAACGCTCGCCAACCGGGAGCTTCGTCAAAAGCGGATTCAGGCACATCGAATTTTCGATCAGATCTGGCAACAGGGCATCCTTTCCAAACCGGAAGCATATCGCTGGGTGGCAGATAAGTTCTGTCTGACAGATAAGCAGGCTCACATCGGACAGTTCAGCAACTATATGTGCGACCAGCTCATTCGGGAATCCGCAGATGTTTTAAAGAACAACCATATTCCCTTCCGCCTCCGGGCAGCCAGCTGAAAGGCGGTGATTGATGATGACCTTACCACTAAATAAAAAGCAAAAACAACTGGTGGAAAAATCCATGGATCTGGTTCCGATCATGATTCGTTCCATGACCCGCACCGCTGCCTATGTAACTGAGGAAGAACAACAGGAATTATGTCAGATTGGATATCTGGCTTTGTGCCGGTCGGCTGTCGGATTTGAGGAAGGAAGATCATTCCAGCCTTATGCCAAAACTATCATCCGTCATGCCATCTTTGACTACTGGCGGAAAATTGCCCGTGACCGCTCCATGCTCTGTTCTCTGGACGAAGCATCATCTGAAGATGAACATCTCCATTATCGTGATTTGTTTTCCTACGAGGATACACAAACAACTCACCCGGAAAAGGACACAAACCAGACCTTGCTTCTTGAGCATTTAACCCAGCTTGGCACCGGACAGTCCTCAACTATTCAGAAGGGAATTGTAGCCCTCTATCTGCAACAGCAGGGATATACCAGCTTTGACTTGGCAAAACACTACCAAGTACCAGCCAATCGTGTACGGGCATGGCAGAGCAAAGCACGGAAACTATTACAGCAGGATGATGCACTCTATGCACTTCTGACTTAACCTTGAAGGAGGGAACTTTTATGCTGACACTTTATACTGCTGTCGGAACCTTAAAATTTCAAAAAACGACAGGCGGAAAATCCATTCCTCTTGTAATCAACGATGGACAAGAATATGGACTATCGGATGACGAGCTGCTGCTCTGGAGCTGTCTTGCCTTCCAGATTCTGACGCTCCATGAACTCCAGGATGCCTATACCCTGCGCCAGATACAGAAAGAAGGTCCGAAAGGCTTATCCTTCCAACACTATCTGAACCGACTTTCCTTACGCGGTCTGGTTGTAAGCGGAATTGGACTGACAGGGGTGGATGCCTTATATCGCCTTCTCGGCAGTCTGACCATTATTCCCTTGAAGGATACCTTTCCCATCCGGCTCTTTGGCTGCGTTCAGCTTTATCTGGAAGGAACTATTGGTGCAAAAGAGTTTGGCAGATATTTAAAGAAGAAACCCTCTTCACCGATGGAAGATACCATTCTGAAGCTGGCTGATAAGGTATCCCTCACGACCGCTGAGCTTGTCACAAGTATGGAGCAGGAAAAAGTAATCCACAACGAATCGGATATTATGGATGAGTTATACACAGAACCGGAGACAACTTACCAAACACTTGTGGATGATGTCCAGATTCACCATACCCAGTATCCAGTGCTGCAGGCTATTGCTAATTTGTACCTGAATAAACAAATCACATTTCATACATGTTAAAGGAAGGAACCTTATGCCAAAACCATTTTTCACAAAGCTGGTTGCCATCAGTGCAATCGGCTTTTTCTGTGTACTTTTTGGGTGCATCTTCGGGATCGCCACCCATGACCGGCTCTTTATCCTCATGAGCCTCCTCATCGGAATCTGCAGCATCTTGCGTGCACTCAGTTTCTACCACCTGATCCATACACATGCTTATCTGTCACTGGACGTAAGCTGCACGAAACGGGAACAGACACTCTTCGGGAAAAACCAGCAATATTGGTTTGCCAGTGATAACGGAAAGGAATACGCCTTCTCACTGGAAAAGAATATCAAACTCCTAGAGGGACATCGGTATCGGCTGTACTTCCGGAAACCACAGCAGGGAACAGGGCAATCGATGCCATGTGCCGGAGATATTCTCGGATATGAAGAACTCACCGATCAACTGCCGGAACTTCCGGATACATCCGTTTAGATAGAAAATGAGCCGCCCGTACTGCATCACCCCTACAGTTCTGGCGGCTCATTTTATTATAAATAACCTCTCTTATTTCTATCAAACAATAGTGTTTGTATCCGCTTCAATGCCATGAGCATTTGCTCCGGGAATGTCTTAGTTAAACTTGAAAGAATTAGATTTTCATTCTCATTACACAAATATTATTAGATAACCAATTCAGAAATATCAATGCTCGTTTTATAGTTTTGTTTTACTCCGCCAGGAGAAGTAATAAAAATCGTAGCATATTCCCCATTTTCATAAAGGGTAATTTCTTTTATATCTTTTTCTTCATCTTGGTTCGTAGTATCGCAATAAAATTTTATGGTATATTTAGGGTTCATACCTATGCTTTTTTCTGTCTCTTTCCATGATTTTATATTTAAAGCAGAAATAACCTTGTCTATATTATGCTTATCATCATACTTTACCAGCAATTCCTTATTTGCGGCATCATATATCTCTATAACTTTTACACCTTTTACATAATTGTCCATTCTCTGCCTTTTTCCGCCCCGCCAGATACCTGTGCCGGTATTTCAGCTCTGCATACTCTGTGATCCGTTTCATGTAGACTGCATCATAAGCTCCGCCTACAGCACCAACCACCGGAATTCCCTGTAAGAACTTCATATACAGAAGCTCTTTTGACAAAGCTCCCGCCGTTTGTTCGATCTGCTCCTTATCCTGATACTCTTCCGGCAGTATTCCGTTTCTGATAAATTCATTTACTTTCCCGTCAATCTCACAAAGTGTATCCCCATAGGATACTGCTCCCCGGATCAATAATAAGATAAAATATTTTTCTTCCCTGCTTTCATAGCTGTATCCATACTGCAGAGCAGTCTCATAAATATTCTTTAAAATCATCCCTGTAAATACCGGAATATCCGGCAGACCGATTCCCAATACGCCCATCCCGATTCCAGACACACCGGATAGCAGTAAATTCTTTGTTCCCGTATCTCTTGCCTTTTTAGAAAAAGAGCGGAGGGATTTGGAATTCTGCTTTACATCCGCCATATACTGCCGCACCTGATAATCCTGCTCCAGTTTTGTCCGCTGATACGTCTTTTCAATAACCCCGGTTCCTTTCTCGAAAATCAGAGCAAATGCCTTCGCAAAAGCGGTATCCAATGTTTTCTGAAGTTTCGGCGGTATCTTTTCCTCCAGTTTCTGATTCAGAATGCTCTCCCTTTTCTCTGAACGCTTCTGAAGGAATCTCTGCTCCTGTACTTCCAGCTTTTCCCACTCCTTCTGAAGCGGTGTCCTTTTATCAAATAATCGCATCTTAATACACCTCCGCACCAAACGGCATCAATGCCAGTTTCGCCAGTTTAAACTGCTGTAAACCAAACGGGATTCCGATAATCGTCACACATAAAGCTGTACCCAACGCCAGATGCTCCAGTGCAAGAGGCAGACCGGATACAATCAGCCAGATGATATTCAAAAGGAACGAACTAGCTCCGCCACCATACTGCACCTCTTTTCCAAAGGGGAAAAAACTAAGCGCCGCAAATTTAAAACACTGCATCCCCACCGGAATCCCCACAACGGTAATACACCAGAGACAACCTGCCAGACACCAGCTCAGCCCACTGACTGCGCCGCCAAACACAAACCACAACACATTTCCCAGGCATCCCATATGCTACACCTCCCCATTCATCCGATTTTTCACATCAGCAAGTATCTTTTCTATCCGGTTGATGGCATCATCCACCTGTTCTCTTGCATCTGCAATCTTGCTCTGCACCATATAATCTGCCACCAGCCCGTCCAGAAAGAAATCCGCAAAGGAAAGGAAGCTGCCGATTTCCATGCGCAGATCCAAGGAAACCTGCACATCTCTTAATTCTCTCTGAAAACGCTGAATATCGCTTTTCGCCTGTTCCATCAACGCAGCTGCGTCATTCATTTTAGAATGCTTCACAAAGTCACTGATAAAGCCTCCTCCAAGCATATCAAAAATGCCCCAGTTTCTCGCACTTCCCAACTTATCCCTTGCTGCGTAAAGGCTCTGAAGCGCCCGCTCCCCTGCCTGTACTGCTTCCTGCATTTCCCGTTTCATCATTTCGTTACTCATCGTTTATCCTCTCTTTCTTTTTAGCAGACTATTGCGGCAGATTTTCTATATTTCATAATAAAAAAAGACTCCTATCATGACCTCTGCCACAATAAAAGTCTTGCTATCTCATTTGCTACGGGTATCTCTCGATACCGGTTGTCGGTTACAAAACCACCTCTTTCAAGGCGTTCAGCTACTCCCTTTTTTGCTTGAGATGAATATAACATATTGGAAATAATTTGTCAAATCATGCATTTTTCTTTTCCAACCGTTCCGCTTCTCTGGCAAATACATGCGAGATATCAAACAGTTCCGGTACATCTGATATGGTACACACATTCACACAATAATTGAGCCATGGAAATTCTTTTGTCATCTGATAAATAACTGCCATGGCTTTTGCTTCTGACATTGCTTCCACCGAATGATATCCCGATCCCTGAATATGCTCAAATCCGTTTGCTTCAAAAAAGTCCCTTACATCCGCATATGCATTATGCCAGTCACCTTTCGGATAATATTCCTTTAGTGCTTGTGTATTCAGGTCAAAATTGATGCCTTTCCTCTGTAAGCTGTCCATCTGTTAGTTCCTTATAAAGTCTGTAATCAGGTTCTCCTTTTCTGTTCCGTTATACCAGAAACACTCTAACAAATTCTCTGCAATTCCTACGGAGTTTTTCAACTGAAAGATTGCTGCCCAGAATCTTCCATAGTCCTGCTTGCGTCCCCGGTCAAGATAAATCCTGCTTCCAAGGGCTTTGACTGCACAGCTTAAATCCTCCTGCTCAAAAATCTGATCTGCCTGTTCACACATCTGATTTACCGTTTCCGGAGCGAGCTTGCTTGTATCAAATTTAAGTTCTACTTTATACATTATACTCATCCTTTCATACAACAAATGACTGAGTGACTCTTCTCTTTCTACTGTAATTCTACCATGAAACCTATATAAAGTCATTCCCCATTTTCACTTGCTTTAATATAAATTTTTCCTTTTATTTTGGAAACACAATCTCCACACAGAACTCATTCCCTTCTATCCGGGCGCTGATTTTCCCATCCATACGAAGTACCAGCTCTTTCGCAATTGATAAGCCGAGACCGCTGGAAGTCTTACTGCGTGCTTCATCCGCTTTATAAAACCGTTCAAACACCTGATCTACATTTATTTTTTCCACATGACATACTTGATTTTTTATCTGTATCCGGATGTTGTTTTCAACTTCTTCCAGTGAAATACTGATTTTCTTCTCCCCGTGATCCAGTCCGTTTTTTATGATATTCTGAAAAATTCTCTGGATTCCCTGTTCATTTCCGTTCATAAACAGCAGTTTATCTGTAATCTGTATCTCCGGTTCAATTCCTCTGCCCGTCCATTCATCGTAGTAGGAAAATATGGTATCTTTCAAAATCTTGTTGATACAGCAGGATGACATTTCCAGATGAAAAGAATCGTTTTTAAGTTTTGTAAAAGTAAATAATTCTTCCAGCATTTCTTTCAGGCTGCCGATTCTCTCCTGTATGATCTTCATATACCGTCTCTGCTCTTCCTGGTCTTCACAGGTTTCCATTAACTGAAAATATCCGTCAAGGGATGTCAAAGGAGTACGGATATCATGTGAGAGATTTGTATATGTATCCGAAATCATCTCCTCTTTCTTCAAGTATTCCTTCTTTTCCCTTCGCTTCAGTTCCAGCCATTCGTTTAAAACATCTGCCAACTCACCAATGCCTCCAAAATCCATTTCTCTGGTAATCAGCATGTTGCTGTCGTGCTTCATCAGAAACGACAACTGGCGGCAGATGTCTTTCACCTGCCGCTGGTATTTCCAAAATAACATTCCTTGTACCAGTATCACTGCTATCAATAGCACGAACCCTAGTTTTATCATTTAGATATCTCTCTTTCTGAATACCCATGCTGTCAGTAATGTAACCACGATTCCGAACGCCGCCGCAATCACAACTGCCGTCAGGCATTCCTTATTGGTCGGTGACATGGATAAAAGTGCAATCTTTCCTGTCACTGTATATTTCAAAATCTGGAAATTCTCCACACCTGCCTTCTGGATCAAATGATTGATCACTCCGTATAAGACAATCATGGTATTCATGCACAGGCAGATAACAATCGTCATGCTGAACACGTTGCTGTTCAAAACCACCGCAATCGCCATACTGATTAGTACCAGTGCATAATGAAGCAAAATCTGAATACCAAAGTATCTCAGCAACTCGCTTCCATTCCCCCACTCCAGATATCCGAAGTACATCTGCTGTGCAATAATCTGAATGATGAAATAAAGCAGCATGGTAACAGTCGTATACACAAACAACACGGAAGCTTTGGAAAAGATCAGGTTTCTCCGGCTCCTTACCTGCCCGCCGATATTTTTAATATAACCGCTTCCTATATCTGCACTGGAAAACAGCACTGTAAAAATCACCAGAAACAACGCCACAAACTTCGCCTGCAGGTTTGCATATACCTGATCAAAGACCGTTACTTTTTCTCCCGGCTGTGTCGGCAGGAATACGGACATTCCCATATTGATGGTTTCTGGTTTCACTGTTTCTGCAATGTTTTCTGTCTGCTGTTGTTCCGCTTCCTTGTTCATCGTATCAATATCCAATTTCGACATGGATGTGGAGAAGAATATAGCTGCCGCCATCACAATCCATACCACATACATACTTTTTGTCCGGACCATCCGGTACAGATCCATTTTTATCATATTAAGCATTTTGATTCCCTCCTGTCAGATTCAAGAAATAGGTTTCCAGTTCTTCACTGGTAATGGAAATTCCATTGACCAAAATTCCTGCTTTTGCCAGTTCCATATTGACATTGGCGCTTTCATTCAATCGTTCAAATATATGGATATGGCTCTTATCTGTAACCTGATAGTTGGTAAATCCCATTCTGTCCAGAATCGGGACTGCCTGCTCCGGATGGATTAACTCTATTTCAATCCGTTCACTGCAGCGTTTCATCAGTTCTTCGCTTGTCAGCTCCTGCAGAAGACTTCCATTATGGATAATTCCATAATCCGTTGCAATCTTAGATAATTCCTCTAAAATATGACTGGATATCAAAATCGTCATATTCCGTTCATCTCGCAGTCTCTGTATGGTATCACGCACCTCTGCAATTCCCTGGGGATCAAGCCCATTGATCGGTTCATCAAGGACCAGGAGATCCGGCTCCCCGACCAGTGCCAGCCCGATTCCGAGACGCTGCTTCATTCCAAGGGAAAAATGTTTCGTTTTTTTCTTTCCGACACCTTCCAGTCCGACCGTCTCTAAGATATCTTCGATGTATCCCTTTTTCCGAATACCAAACAATTCACATTTTATTTTCAGGTTTGTATATGCATTCATGTTGCCATACAGCCCCGGTGCTTCAATCAGACACCCCACACGAGAACGAATCCTCTCCAGTTCTTTTCCTTTACACCCGAACATCTCAATCTCTCCGGCTGTCGGTCTTGCAAGTCCACTGATCATCTTCAGGCAAGTCGTCTTTCCCGCACCGTTCCGTCCGATAAATCCATAGATAGCACCCTTTTTTATGTGAAGGTTTACTTTATCCACTGCCTTATGATGACCATACTGCTTCGTCAATCCATTTGTACTTAATAACAATTCACTCAATGCTTTCATCTCCTTTTCTTATCTGCTGTTATCATATCGGATAAATCCTAATCAAACGCAAATAAATAGTAAAAAAAGAGTAAAGATTAAGAATGCAGACGGTAGCCGATTCCCCATACGGTATCAATATATTCCTCCTGCGTTACTGCTTTTATCTTTTTCCGGATATTGCTGATATGTACATCCAGTGTCTTTGTCTCTCCCATATAGTGTTCATCCCACGCATATTCAAAAATCTCTTCTTTGCTGAAGACCTGTTTCGGATGCTCCAGTAAAAGCTCCAGAATTGCAAATTCCTGCTTTGTAATTTTGGGAAGCAGCACTCCGGCAATTCGGACTTCAAAGCGCTCACGGTCCAGTTCCAGGTTTTTATATGACACGCTTTTATGTTCCGGCTCCTGCTGCATATGGCGGAGCTGAACCTGAATCCGGGCAAGCACCTCCTGTATCTCAAACGGTTTTGTAATGTAATCATCTGCCCCACTGGTAAGAAGCCCGATTTTTTCATCCAATCCGTCTTTGGCTGTCAGGACAATAACCGGCGTATTGCCCTGTTTCCGAATCTGGGCAAGCACCTCTTCTCCTGAAATTCCCGGAAGCATCAGATCCAATAGAATCAAAGAAAAGCCCGCCTTATCCATCTGGAACAGCATCCTCGCTTCCGTCCCGGAAAAAGCCTGTACCGTCTCATACCCTGCTTTCTGTAATGCCGTATATAAAAGATTATTGATATCCGTATCGTCTTCTACAATCAGAATTCTGTTTTTCTGCTCCATTTTTCTCATCCTTCCATTTTCCGATTTAAACAATATTATATTGCACTTTTATAACTATGTCCAAAATTCTTTTGATATTATCCTTCCACCTCGTCTACATATGCTATATATAGTTCTAATTCTTTTGACATATGCTATATCTTGTGTTAATATAATCTTGTATTTAAGTTTTTGTGCTGTCCCGTCATGGGAGTCTGGACCATTCATCCAGAAGCATATGCAGTTTAAGTTTGGAAAATCGTGTCATTATACTGCCGTTTTATACGGTGCTATAATGGCACTTTTTTTATTTTAATCTATTTTAACGCCCAAAGAGGCAGAAAGGAGAATTTTTATGTCAGCAATTTTAACAATTTTAGGGAGGGCCACAAGAGATCCTGAGATGCAGCAAGGAAAAAATTCCGGTACGGAATATGTTTCTCTGGACATTGCAGTTTCACAGCGAGGCCAGGATGGAAAGGAAGAAACCATTTACTATCAGTGCTATTTTAACAAGTTCCTTGCAGAACGCTTAGCAAAAGCAGGCGTAAAGAAAGGAACCGGGCTGATGATCTATGGTGATCTGGAGCTTCATCCGTTCATTTATCAGAAAGGAAAGAATGCGGGGCAGGCAAATGCCGGTCCGAGGATCAATGTCAAGGACTGGCACTTTGTACCATCCAACCGTTCTGACAGCAATACCGGACATCCGGGTGCAAACCAGAACAGCCAGCCGAATGGTGGTGCGGCAACGCCCGGTGCAGCCGGCAATGGCAGCTACCCAATGCAGGGAAATCCCAATGGCAGCTACCAGAATCAGGCAATGCCTGGCGGCTATCCACAGCAGGGAATGGCTCCTGCTAACGGTGCCTACACGCCTCCTGCAAATGGCGGACAGTATCAGGCTCCGCCAAACGGAACCGGTCAGCCACAGAGCAGCTACCCGCCGCAGGGCAGTTATACCGGAATGCCAAATTACGGAGGTATGCCGGGCAGTCAGCCAACTGACGGCTTTCAAAATGTGCCGGAACAGATGGCATCCCAGTTGCCCTATTAACTCTCAAGGAACCCTATGTTGAGGAATTGCATTTATCATCTTTGTGATGATGCAGTTCCTCTTTTTCATGTCCGGAAGCGGCGATTTCCCATCCAGCTTCCGGGCTTGTCTAAGAATCATGAATCAGAAAGGAATCAGCTCATGAAAAAATCAAATCGAAAAAAATTCTTACAGTTTGTCGTGCTTGTACTGTTTCTTGCAGCACTTTTCGTACCACAGGATGCCAACCGGCTTCTGATTGCAGGCATTGCCCTGATCGGTATCGGAGTCACGCTGTTCAGTTATCTTCTCCCGCTTTTCACGGAACGCCTGAAAAACAGGGAGCATAAGCTACGAAAACGCCCAGAAAGAACTCGTCATCTGGAAGGAACACCTGATCTGGAAACCATTCTCTGGAGACAGATCAAATTCCAGATTACCGGAAAGCTCAAGGAAGCCTTCCCGGATGCCACATGGGATTTTGTGAAAGAACCACCGCTCTCCCAGATACTGGATGGGGAACCATTACGGATTCGCACACGGAATACCGGAAGTTATAATTTTGCGGAAATTCTCATGGATGCCCGTGGCAGTCTGACGCTTCAGATGATGACCATTGAATCCTTACATAAAAAGGAACCGTCAGAAGGAAATCCGGATTCCAGACCAGCCGTTAATCCCAAATCATGGTATTCCCTGATTGGGAAACCGCTACTGATGGAATTGGTCGGTGACTTACAGGCAAGGGGCTATGAAAAGCTGTTTATCAACGAGCAGGGAGATGTCTATATTCTGAACGGCACTGAACCGGAAGTCCGGGGAAAGCTGGAACATTTCCCGCCCAAAGATTACTGGGGCGAATTGACGGAGATTTTTACTGAAGATGAATTGACCACAGAAGAGACCGAGCAGGCACTGGAACTGTCCTGGATCTCATAAGAAGGAGGAACGAATCATGGCAAATAACATCGTAGCAACCTGGGGGTTCAAACGCAAACTCCCGGAACCATTTGAGGATTATACGGACCATGCAATCTTTGATGACATTGCATCCAAATACTGTACTCAGCCACGGAAAAAATCCACGCTTCATGCAGCTACCCTGCGGGCAGTCCTTGCTTATCTGGAGCTGGAAAACCCGGTTGGCAGTACCCCGCCGGAAAAGCTTGGGGCGGTCGGTACCCAATCCAACAATTTTGTTGTGGCGGAATATCCGAGCAAAACCGGTGATCTTCAGGTGGTTGTCTACAACCAGCTAAACGGAAAGTTTTACGGAGGCTGCTATACTCCTCCGCCGGATGTGGAAAGCACACCGGAAAAATACGAATTTAAAGACTCCAAACAGTCCGGTGCGGCTCTGCTGTTCGCACTGATGCCGGTTTTTCTGGCAGATGAAGAGTGTAATGAAAAGTATCAGGAATTAAAAGCGCACCGGGACAACGGTTATCCCGATCTGGACGCCGCTGCGGAAACAGCAGCCGTTCTCTGCGACAACATTTACCGGAGAACCCGCTATGCATCAGGTCTCCCGACCGGTGGTGTTAAGATTGACCTTCCGGCAAACGGCGTATTGTCGCTGATCAAACCGTTAAATATCCAGAAGGGGGTCTATGCACCAACCGAAGTGCTCCATGGAGACTTTCAGGTGTTACGTCCAGGAAGTGGATTTAAGAAAGCACAGGCAGCCATTTCCAGAGATGATTTTGTTGGGAAATTTATCCTGACCGCATCCCGAAGGCTGTCTCCGGAAGAGGAGGTATCTGTTCCGACATTGGCAGAGTGGTACATCATCCCTCCGGAAATCAAACGGATCTGCGAACACGCAAAACTGACAACGGATACCACACAGCCGATGCGGAATTTTCTTTTACGGGGACCGGCAGGTACCGGAAAGACCGAAGGAGCCAAAGCCATTGCTTCCGCACTTCACCTTCCTTACCGCTGCATTACCTGTTCCGCAAATACAGAGGTATTCGACCTTTTAGGTCAGATTCTTCCGGATGTGGACGGAAAACGCACCCGGCTTCAGCGGCAGTACCCGTCTTTTCAGGAAATCCAGTTAGATCCCTCCGGTGCCTATCAGAAGCTGACCGGAAACTATGATGAAGAAATTTCTGCCGAGGACACCTACCAGAAGCTGATCGATACGATTTTTGATGAAATGCACAGCTATTATAAGGAACACACCTCCGGACAGAACTTCCAGTATGTGGATACGCCTCTAGTCGAAGCCATCCGCTATGGGTATATTCTTGAGATACAGGAGCCTACGGTCATTGCTAATCCCGGTGTACTGGTTGGACTTAACTCCCTTTTAGACCGCTGTAACAGCGTATATCTTCCAAACGGAGAAACCATCCACCGTCATCCGGATACGACCATCGTAATCACCACAAACAATGACTATGCAGGCTGTAAACAGATGAACCAGTCTGTCATTTCCCGAATGAACCTTGTGATTGATCTGGATGAACCGGATGAGGATACACAGGTAGAACGTGCCATGGCTGTTACCGGATGCAAGGATGCAAAAACGGTACGTCTGATGACACGCATTGTCAAATCCATGGCTGTCTACTGCCGGGAAAATCTCATTACAGATGGCTGCTGTGGCATGAGGGAGCTGATTTCCTGGGTGCAGTCCTACATGGTCTGCGGGGATATCCGGGAAGCGGCCCGTTACACGGTGCTTGCCTCTGCCTCTGCCGATGCTGAGAACCGTACGGAAGTGGAAGAAAGCTGTCTGGATACTGTGCTTGCTGCGTAGGACACGCCTATGAGAAAAGCAGCACTCACAGAAGCCCAGATCCGAAAGCATCTGGCAGATAATCTGTCTTATCTCCGGCAAGCCAAAACACCGAAGTTATCACAAAAGGCAGTTGCCAGAATCTTAAATCTTCCCCCGAAAACCATTATGAATTATGAAAATGCAAACTCCTCCCCGATGGCTTATGCCGTCCTTCGCCTTGCTGTGTATTACGGCTGCACGATGGAGGAACTGCTGACAAAAAATCTAAGAAAAGAAAGGAAGAATATCACGTGAATCACAGCCAAAGAAATTTAAAGAAACTAATCCGGGCAAAAGAGGATTCCATTGCGGATGAGGAGTTATTCCTCTCCGCTGCCTATCAGAAGTACCAGACCTCCCTTGCCAGAGCCGTTACCGGACGTTACCGGTATGGACTGCAGGTACTGCTGGACTGGGACATTTCCGAACAGGCAGGCGTTGCATATACCGACAATTATAAGGTACATCTCAACGCAGCGAACCCGATCACCCAGTCTTTCCCCACCCGTTTCTTACGTTCCCAGAGCCTGACAGGGCTCACCGGGCATGAAGTGGGGCACTTACTCTATTCTGATTTCACAGCCCACGCTGTTCATCTGAGGAGTCTGGAAAACGGTTCCTTCTATCCGAAGGAGCCGGAGCTATCCCTTCCAGCTTATCAGACAGCACTGGAGGAGATCAAAGAAGTGTTAGAAGAAAAGGACAAAGCCGGATGCCTGACACTGGCACGATGCGCCGCAACTTTTCAAAACATTCTGGAAGACATCCATATTGAAGACCGTATGTGTGAGGAATTCCACGGCACCTTCCGACAGGGGATTGAACTCAATAACCTGCGTATGTCCGAACAGATTCCTTCCATACAGGAACAAATTGACAAAGAATACCAGCCATTTTCCATCATTGCCAACCTGATCCTTTCCTATTGCCGGACCGGAAACATCAACAATCCCACCGGCTATCAGGGGGATTATCTGGATACCATTTCCGATTGTACCGATCTTCTGGATACGGCAATGGAATCGGAAAAAGGCACTGACCGGATGCTGGTTTCCAATGCGCTCTTAGCCCTGACCTGGAACTATATCCAGCCGCTCATCGAAAAAACACGGGAGGAATTGGAAATGCATGGCGAGGATTCCGCTGCCGATGCTCTGGAAGATCTTCTAGGGGATGAAGTCAGCAGCGGCGCTCCTCTTCCGACCGGAAAAAGCGGTGCCATTCCAAAGAATATCAAACCAGCTTCCCCAAAAGGAAGCGGGAATGATGAGGGCAATGCTCCTTCCGGTCCACGTACCAAAGAGGATGCTATAGAGGAAGCCAAACAGGTGCTTTCGGAAGAAGGCGGGCGCATCGCTCTTACAAAGACCAATACCATTCTGGATGAAAACAACCCCGGCGTCACTTATGTCAGTCAGTATCAGGGCAGCGGCTATGAGCATGCTGCAGAGGATCTGTTCCGGATCTTGAACGATGTGGCTGCAGAAAAGGTGCAGGAAGACTGTCAGACGGAACTGACCGAGGAACTGCAGAAAACAGCCAATGATATTCATTACGGCAATGCCCATGCAGGCATCCATGTTACCATCCATCGCCTGACCAGTGTTTCCGATTACCTGAAGAATGAATACCAGACAGTTGCTCCCCCGCTCCTGCGGGCTTCCAAAAAGCTGCAAAGCACCATCCTGCCGCTTTTGAAAGAAGAACAGCAAGGCGGAAAGCAGAAGAATCTCCTGTTTGGAAAACGTCTGGACTCCCATGCTCTCTATAAGACAGACGGAACCATCTTTACCAGAACCAGACTTCCAGGAGAGGAAAAACGTCTGGCTGTTGCCCTCCTGATTGACGAGAGTGGTTCGATGGGTTGGGGTGACCGGATGACACATGCAAGAAAGACTGCCATTGTCCTTTATGATTTCTGTAAAAGCCTCGGTATCCCTATCACCATTTACGGGCATTCCACGGATGCAGGCGGCGTTGCTCTTTACTCCTATGCAGAATTTGATTCTGTGGACAATGAGGACTGTTACCGGCTGATGGATATGTGCGACCGCAACGGGAACCGGGACGGCGCAGCTCTCCGCTTCGTAGCAGAGCATTTGTGCACACGCCCGGAGCTTCAGAAGCTGCTGATCCTGATTTCTGACGGTCAGCCAGCCGATTACGGCTACAGCGGAACGGAAGCAGAGGCAGATCTGCGGGGCATCAAGAAAGAATACGAAAAACGGGATGTCATCCTGTTTGCGGCTGCCATTGGTGACGATAAGGAAAATATCCGCAGGATTTACAAGGACGGATTCCTGGATATCACGAAACTGGAAGAGCTTCCAAAGAATATGGCACAGCTTGTCAAACAGCATCTCAAATAAAGGAAGGTGAATACTCATGAATGAAACTTATCAAAACCGGATTACCGACCAGATCTGCAAGATCCAGAATGACCGGGCACTCATTGCCTTTTATGACCGGCTCCGCTACGCACCACTCGGCAACTATGCACAGCTACATGCCAAAGGGGAATATCAGGAAAACGGGCATAAAGTACATTCTTTAATCTGCATCACCATTCAGGATTATTCCAACGGTACCGGAGACCGGAATATCATCACCCGTTTCAACCTGGCACCGGAACAGATCCAGTTCCTCTTAACCCGGATCACTTCCGGTTTTCAGGAATTTGAATGGAGCCAGAGCAAGATCTACGGCAATCCCGATCAGAACGGTTATTCCACAGCCCAGATGTTTTATATCTCCAGACATCCCTATGATTCCAAAGGGCAGCCTATGAAAAGCCCATGGAAAATCCAGATTGTAAATGGGAAAGGCATCAAAGCACAGAATAAGAACGGTGGTTCCTACATGCAGCCACGCAGCTTCCAGTCCGAAAAGACGACAGCCATCCAGCTTACCGACATGGATCTGTTCACGCTTCTGAAGCGGACGGATTCCTATATTTCCAACTGGGAAACGGTGATTGCTGCATCACTGATCAATAACGGAAAACGGATGCTGGCAGACCAGCAGAACAGTCAAATGCAACAGACAGCACAGGCTCCGCCTTACGCTGCCTAAATTTTCAGAAGAGAAGCGGTACTTTACTGCTTCTCCTCTTTTTAAGAAAGGAGACTTTAGTTATGAATATTGCACTCATCCGGACCATGGACTCTCAGGGGCGTATCGTCATCCCTGCAGAAATCCGGAAACAAATGAAGCTCTCAGACGGAGATGCACTGGAACTGGAAAATGTGGGAATGGAGCTGCTTTTACGCAAATGCCCTACCCACTTAAACGGAAAAGAGGAAATGGCTTCCTATCTTTCCGTCCTCTACAGTGTCATCCACTGTGGTATCGCAATTTGCAGTGAGGCTCACATACTCGTATCTGCGGGCATCTATCTTCCGGAAGGCACTCCCGTTACAGAAGAACTCGCCGAATTGGTTGCGGACGGCCAGGAACTGATCTCTGCTGAGAACTGCCCTGTCTACCCGGTATCCAACACCCGTCAACCGGTTTGTGCTTTTTTCCCGATTTTAAGGGAAGACAGAGAGCCGCTGGCACTTCTTCTCTGTTCCAGAACCGGACAGCATTTATCCGAGATGGAATTGGGATGCGCTAAACTGGTCGCTGCCGTAATTGCAAACAAAATTAAGTAAGGAAAGGAGCGTGAAATCAATGAAGAATACAAATATAACCTTACACACCACCCAAAAGAAAGAATATGTCCTCACCGGAATCCTGTCCCTGCCCCTCCATCTGGGAGAACGGGCGTGGATCTATAGTTATAACCAGACCTTTGCTACCAGTCCGGTGCAGAGTATTCTGGAAGTATCCGAAAACGGTGTGGTATTTGAGACCTGCAACAGTATTTACCGTCTCAGCTACACCCGTGTTCCGATGGAGCTGGAGGCGATGTGTGCTTGACAAGAATGGAAGAACTGGAGAGCTGCCTTTCGGGGCTCCTCTCCACCTTAAAGAAGAACCGGGAACATGTGCCTCTGGAAGTGCTGAAGACACAGTATAAGCAGCCGTATGAAGAACTGGTCAGAAACATCAACCTGACCGCTTCTGCCTATGCAAAATCTGTGCTGCTCCACCGGCTGGTCCTGAATCCGGATGCAGATGTGGAGGAACAATGTACCGTCATCAACCAGATGATACAAACTTCCGGGATGCTGAAGAAAATCAGCTCCTGCATGTCCAAAACCTATGATGTAGGACAGATATATCCTCTGATACTGGAACTACGCCATATGGTCGAACAGGCACTCTGGCCCTATGTGAATCAGGCAACTTGTCTGGTCGCAGATCTGGATGATATAGAAAAAGAACCGACAATTTACAATTTTTTGACACATGAAGTTTATGAAAATGATACCTGGATTCACCGAGAAATCGACCTGCGCTGGAAACTACTGGTACATCTTACTCCCGAACAAAGAGAATCCGTACCACCAGCCAATCATAGTATGAATGGAGGAATTTACCATGAAAGAACAACCATCTAATCCTTGCGAGAAAGTCTCATTTATTTTGACCTATGACCAGCTTGAAGCTGCTTATAACATCTACCGGGAACAATTTATTTCCTGCGACTTCATCCGCCGCTCCATGGAACGTCTGGAGGAAAGAATCGGACTCTGCAACCTTCCATATGAAACGCTGCGTGATGATCCAAGCCTTCTTCATGAAGCATACCTGCAGTTTCTCCGACTGGAAGACTGCAATGTGGCTTATAACGACACGCTGGAGCAGGTAATTGATGCAATCGAACAATGGCTTGCCTCTGGCACCTTATCCCCTGTAAACCTTACGGTTTCCAACCAGAATATGGGTGAAACTTTTGGAACGGAGGTGGATGTGTAATGGCAAATATCTGCTGTGATGATGTGATCTTTTATACAGAAGGAAATCCGGAAGGACTATATGACTTGTGGGAGGACCTGGAAACCTACATCATTCTGAACCAGAATCCTGATTTATGCTGGATTGGCAATTTATTTTCCCACAAGAAAATAGATTCCACCGGAATATCTCTTCGTGGAAATGTCAGCTACATGGAATGGAATGATACGTATATTCTACTTTCTTTAGAGACAGCATGGACTCCACTTTATGAAGCATATCAGGCGATAGCCGCTGCATATCATGTTCCCTTTGTGATGCAAAGCATAGAACCTGGAGAACGAATTTATTATAACACGGATGAAGCACACCTATTTTTCCCTGACCGATATTGTGTCCGCTTATATGAAGAAAGCCTATTGACTCCATGTGGCTTAATAATCGGAGAAAAGCTGGAAGACGGTGAACCATTTGAAACGGAAACAGACGTATTAGAACGATTCAGAGATTGCGGATATCCAGCAGCTACACTAAAAGAGTTGGAGCTCATGTTCGATGCGGATGAACTTATTATTTTTGAATTTACAAATCCATATTTGGATCTGGAGCAGAAAAATGCTTGTGCATGAAACTTCTCCCCTCCACACCAAAGACGATTATCATCAGATTTAAAGGAGGAACACCATGACTGATTTGGAACTGGATGTCTGGGATGCATGGCTCAGGGAACGTCAGGAACATCTGGAAGAAACCCTGTCCAATATCTCACCATCGGAAGAACCCTGCAGATATTACCTGCTAACCGGATATATTCAGGGAATGCTAGAAGCTCTTACCATGCTTACGACTGTTGAGGATGGGAAACGCTTCAAGATCAAACTGGAGCAATTTCGCCAGAATCTGCTCCTCTCTGGAGATTACGATGCTACCGGTAACTATAAACAGGCAGTGAAGAAAACTGCTGTTTAAATACTTCGAGCCGCCCAATCGGACGGCTCTTTTTATGCCCGAAAACGGTAGCCTACACCACGTATCGTTTCTATGTAGTGCGGTTCTTCCGGATTTTCTTCTATTTTCTTTCTCAGATTCTTGACTAACCCATAGACACGGTTATCCACTTCTGACTCCACATCCTCATAAATATGCTGGTAAATCTGTTCTTTTGTAAATACCCGATTGGGGGATAAGGCCAGATAAAAAAGCAGGTCATATTCATGTCTGGTAAGTTCCACAACCTTACCATCTTTGATTACGCTCCGCTGAAGCTGGTCTATTTCCAAACCTTGGAATGTCAACTTTTCAGAATTTGTAATCTCCATAACTTCTAACGTACTTTCGCAGGCTAGAACTGATTTAATTTTATTCAGGATTCCCTCTTCGGAATCAGAAATGGTAAGAATCATCACTTTCCCATAACATCACCTGCTTTTCTTAGCATTTAGCTTTCACTCCTCATTAACAATGTTTATCGATTGGTTACATAGATATATGCATCTTCCAAAGTTACGTCACAAGCTATACATCCACTTTCTGACGGCATATTCTCCCCTAACAGTCTTAATCTAATTCCTTCCTCCGTATACTGCTTACTGGAAATATGATATTTTCTTTCTAATTCTCTTGCAAGGCTTTCGTCCTCTGTACAGCATTCCCATACATGCCCTCTTGCCTTATTCAATAATTCCCTCATTGTTCCTGTATAAAGGAATCTACCTTTTTTCATAACCGCAAGCTGATTACAGGTTGCCATCAGATCCTCCACCACATGCGTTGAAAATAATACGGTGCGTTCTTCTGCAAAATCTACCAGTAAATTACGGATACGGATGCGTTCCTCCGGATCGAGCCCTGTTGTTGGTTCATCCACAATTAAAAAATCCGGCTCATGGAGTAATGCCTGCACTAATCCAACTCTTCGCTTCATTCCACCTGAAAGCTGCCGCATTTTCTTTTTCTGATGGTCTGCAAGACTGGTCTTCTCCAGATAGTAATCAATCCTTTTCTTGCTTTCTCTTTTCTCAATTCCAGCCAGATCTCCCATATACTCCAGACATTCTCGAACAGTCAAAGACGGATACAGATCAATTTCCTGTGGCAGATACCCAATCTTTTTCTGTATCTTTTCGTAATTTGCTTCGCAATATAGCGTACCATCTAACAGAACTTTTCCACTTGTGGGTGCAAGCACCGTTGTAAGCACCCGCATCAACGTTGTTTTTCCTGCACCATTTTCACCTAACAGACCAAATATCCCATGTGGGATTTCCAGATCCACATGATCTACCGCTGTCACTCCATTTTTAAATGTTACTGTTAAATCGTCTATTCTTATACTCATAATCTTACCCTCTCTTCTTTAATATCTTAGGAACAAATGCAAGCATCATCCCCGCAAATACCACGCACAGCACCTTCCCGCCAAGCCATCTCCACTCTGTCAGCTTACCGAAATCACAAGTTCCGTAGGAAAATGGTCCCCAGTTTTTCAAAAACTGAGTTGCCTTTCCGGAAATAGAGAAAAACCAGAAAAGCAGCACGACACCCATACCAATCCATCTGTTTCGAACCAGATTGCTGACAGTTACGGAAAGCACACTCCAAAACAAAACAGTTCCGGGAATCGCAATACAATAAATTCCAAACAAGGCACCGCCATCTAATTCTTCTGTCAGATTCACCGGTTTCTGCCAATAAAAGAGTCCATATGCCAACAAACTGATTCCAATCAGATAAGCTACCTGCACAAATAGTCTTTTATAAACTACCCCTGCCTGCTTTTTTAGATTATAAAGGCAGAATACTTCCGAGCGTTTGCTCTGCACTTCCACCAGATAAGTATCTGCACAGAAAACGACTGCCAGAAGCGAAACAGCTCTTTCTACTGCCTGCCCGATTTCATTCGCATATACAACAGGCTGGATTGCACTCAATATCACAACAAAAGCGATTGAATATGCAATTTTATAATATGGCATACATATTTTTACTTCTTTCTTCAATATACTCTCCTCCTTTTCCACATCCACACCGCTATAAACATGAGCAGTATGGATGCTGCCACAAGAAGCAGTTGATTGAGATATACCTGATGTGGCAATTCCGTTTCAAAAAAATTCCCCGGAAATCGAACCATAATAGAGAATGGTCTTGCATGACACTGTCCTTTGCTATCCCATGTCAGCATATTAGAATAAATGATATAAAGAACCAGCGCCGGAACCGCTGGAAGCGGATTCTTAAACAGCAGCGCTGTAACCGCATACACACAGCAGATCATCAGGATGTTCGGCAGGACATACAGGATCGAATTCTGAACAAAATCCAGTATGTTCATAGCAAATCCTGATTTTACTGCCGTGGCGTAACACAAAATGATAAATACGATATTCATAATGACCAGTGCCGCCGTCATAATGAGAAATCCACTGCTTATTTTCCCGGCAATATATTGAAAAGCCGTCATCGGTTTGGTGTGCAGCAATTCATAAGTATTTTTCCTCATATCCTGGAAAAATAAAAACGCCAGCAGAACCGTTGCAAAGAATGCCATATGCAGGCTTGCAAAATCTGTAAATTTTCTTCCGAAATAATAGGAGAATGGATGTTTCTCAAGATTTTCTCTGATATACCGGTTGACTTCCTCCGGGCTTCCCTGATACCATGAAACGTCCTCATACACATAATTGGCACCATTAAAGTGGTATTCCGTTTTCAGATACTGACACGCCTCCGTAATCTTCATCTGTTTCATCTCAGATATCACTGCCTCCGCCTCTACTTCCGACATGCCAAACCCATTCTCTGTGTCCTGAAGTATCTTTACAATCTCTTTCTCCCACAGTTCTCTCTCCTTATCCGGTGTTGCCGGAATACATCCCTCCATAACATCCCCATCGGAGGCCATTTTTACCTTCCTGAAGGTTTCATCCGACTTCACGTAATGAATGGACAGATAGGGTGCAAGTGTCTGGTACATACTGATTAAAACAACAATCAAACCGATCCAGAATATCGGATTTTTAAGATAATTTTTCAGATTCCTTTTTATGATTGCTTTCATAAGTCATCCCGCCTTTCTTTTTTCTACAAACAGCATAGCCTACAAATCACAACAAAAAAACAACAGCCATTTATTTCTGCTGTTGTTCTTCTAATACATAATTTTTAAACACTGCCTCAACTTCCGCACCGCCATCTGCTACATTTTTTATCAGCAGTTTCCCACCATGCCGTTCGCAGTAGATACGGCTGATATACATACCCATTCCAAAATGCTTTAAGTCATCCTGTGGATTCTCATGATAAAACGCCTGTGTCACCCTGTCGATATTTTCCTGAAATCCAATTCCGTCATCCCTGATACTCATTTTCAGATATTGGGGTGTCACTGTCAGCTTCAGCCTAACTTCCTGATTGGCATAGCGGAATGCGTTAGCCAACAGATTATCCGCTACTTCCATGATGATTTCCTCATCCGCAGTCAGTATTTCAGATTCTCTCACTGTCGTCACTGTAAAATTCTTTTCTGATTTTTCCACCACGACTTCTGCCAGAGCTTCTATCTGGTTTATCAACTGCCGGATATCTACCACGGAACAGTTTAATTCCCGTTCTTCCAATTTCGTCATCTTCCTCATACTATCAATAAAATGGTTCATCCGTTCAATCTGAAGCATACCGCCCCTTAACATCTCCATCATTTTCTCTTGATCAAGCATATCTTCCGGAACAAATTCCAAAAGCATTTCCTGATATCCCCGCATGATTGCAAGCGGCGAGCGGATATCATGGGCAATCGCTGCACGCAGTACCCGCTCATCTTCGATCATCTGCCAAAGTCTACGGTTATTTTCTTCCAACTGCCCACGCATCCTTTCAAATTCCCTGCACAGCATCCCCATCTCGTCCTCGTTCTCATAAGCCATATGAAAATCCAGATCTTCCTCCGCAATCATCTGTGATGCCATCTTCAGTTCCTGAATCGGTCTCTTTAATTTATTTTTGTAAAACAGGCTGACCGCAATTCCACATCCGGCAAAAGAAAAAAGCAATACTCCGTACGTCTGAAGGAAATCACAGGTTTCTGAAATATGCCAGTCCATTCTGCTCATTTTACTCTGATTCGGTCTCGGTACCACTACCTCAAAATTTTCATTGCGGTCATTCATTGCCTGATAATACTCGTCCTGATCCTCGTACTTCCACCAGACCTCCTCCTGTATCTGCCCGGCAATCTCAATAATTGACACAGAAAGAAAAAAAGTGACAATCAAGCTGAGTATCGTATATAAAACCATTGTCTTTTTCAAGGATAAATTTCTTATCTTTTCCATCGATACCCCATCCCCCATACTGTCTCAATGTATTCTGTCTGCGTATATTCCGCCAGTTTCTTTCTCACTCTCCGGATCAGTTCCGTAACAACACGGCTGTCACCTTCCGCATCATAACCACACACCTTTTCGTATATCCGCTCCCTGTCAAAAACCTGTCCTGGATTCATGGACAAAAACTCAATGATTGCATATTCCAGCTTCGTAAGCTCCAAATCATTTTCACCGATCTGAACCCTCTTTGCTCCATAATCAATACTGAGGTCTCCGTGGAATCTGTATTCAGACTTCCCTTTATGACGCTCCTCACGCTTCAAATGTGCAATAATACGAGCATCCAGTTCTTTCAGACTAAACGGCTTCAGTATATAGTCATCCCCACCGGATAAAAGCCCGTTTACCCTGTCCTGCTCCTCCACTTTTGCCGTCAGGAAGATAATGGGACAAGTTACTTTGCCCCGGATACGTCTGCAT
Source organism: Ruminococcus sp. J1101004sp1_RTP21198st1_B9_RTP21198_201120 (assembly GCF_040924245.1). NCBI lineage: Bacteria > Bacillati > Bacillota > Clostridia > Eubacteriales > Oscillospiraceae > Ruminococcus > Ruminococcus sp. J1101004sp1_RTP21198st1_B9_RTP21198_201120. Next base: position 209,993 of record NZ_JBCOMI010000002.1, read on the forward strand.
ACTTCTAATCCGTCTATTTTAGGCATATTGATGTCCAGCAAGATAATATCCGGTTTCTTATGGATTTTTTCCAAAGCATCTGTGCCATCTTCTGCCATCATTACATCATATCGTTTGATTTCAAAATAGTTCTTTAACATCTTTAATAATTCGATGTCATCATCCACGATCAAAATTCTATATGCCACTTTTATCACCTCGTTTTATCAGTATACAACGAAAAAAACAATAAATAAACAACAAGAGAAACACTTCGAGCCGCCCATTGCCGGACGGCTCCTTTTATGCCCGAAAGCGATAACCAACACCACGTATCGTTTCTATGTAGTGCGGTGTTTCCGGATTTTCTTCTATTTTCTTTCTCAAGTTCTTAATCAGACCGTAAATTCGGTTATTCACTTCTGACTCCGCTTCCTCATAGATATGCTGATAGATCTGTTCTTTCGTGAATACCCGATTAGGAGATAAAGCAACCACAGCGATTTGCTTCAAAAGTCTCTTTCGCCTGGTATACCGTTTATAACTTCTCATGTTTATCACCTTCAATCTGCTTTCAAATTTAATAATCTATATTTTATGACAATTCAGCATATAGAAAAGTTAGTTATTCGTGAAAATTATTTTTAAATTTAGAACTTGCATAACCACTACGATGTAAAAACAGTTTAGAGGCATTTATGACAGAGATTGATTTTATCTGGTTTTCGACTTTCTCCACGAAAGTGGCAAAAAATACCTGGCTACGAATTCCTTCGCTTAGGGCAAATCTGAAATCCTGAACGCTTTTATTCCTGTAGCCGACAAATTTGTCATCAACATAAGGCAAAAGCTTCATTGAGGAATCTATTTCATTTGACATATACTACATCTAGTGTTATACTGTTCTTATATCAATTATTTGTGTCAATCCGGAAAGGATTTATCACACGCAGTTTAGGTTTGAAACGTAGTCAGGAGTTTTCCTATGCCCAACAAGCAGCAGGGACTTCTGGCTTTTTTTATTTTGCAGGAAACTGCATCTATTTTGAGAATGAACATAAGCGTCATTCTCTTTTTTTATGCCTGAACGCAGGGAAAGGAGGATTACGGAAACAAATGATTCCGGAACTGGCACGCCACAAAAGAAAGGAGACTCTATGTCAGTCAAAAGAATTAAGAATCTTGTAAAACAACTCAATGAATACCGTCATGCCTACTACAATCAGGATGCCCCTCTGGTATCTGATGCCGAGTATGACCGACTCTTTGACGAACTGAAGGAACTGGAGGAACAGACTGGTTTCATCCTGTCAAATTCTCCGACACAGACGGTTGGATATTATCCGGTCAGTGAACTTGCCAAAGTCACCCATCCGATTCCACTGCTCTCGCTTGAGAAAACAAAACTGATTTCAGAGCTTTTAGATTTCATGAAAGGACAGGAAGTTCTCTTTATGCTGAAACTGGACGGTTTGACTACCAAACTCATTTACGAAGATGGCAGACTGATTCAGGCTTCTACCCGTGGAGATGGTGAAGTGGGGGAAGATATTACACACAATATCCCGGCATTTTTAAATGTACCGCTTACCATTCCACACAAAGAACGTCTGGTCATTACCGGTGAGTCTTTTATACCAACCAATGATTTTGAACGTCTGAAAGATACTCTGCGTGATGGAAATGGAAAACCTTATAAAAACGGACGTAATTTTGCTTCCGGATCAGTACGAAGTCTTGATCCGAAGAACTGTATCGGACGTTGTGTTCGCTTTCTTCCGTTCAATGTATTAGAAGGAATGGAGGATGTTCCCTTCCCGGACAGCAGAGCCTGCAAATTAGAAGGTTTAACACACCTGGGCTTTGGTTACTGCCCGTTTTTCTCAATTTCAGGAACCGGACTTTCAAAAGAATATGCGGAGAAATTCATTCAGGAATTGGTATCCACAGCAGCAAATTTACATCTTCCTATCGATGGCATTGTCATGATTTTTGACAGTCTCAGCTACTCCAAAAGCTGCGGAAAAACCGGACACCACTATAAGGACGGCCTCGCCTATAAGTTTGAGGATGATACCTACGAAACTTTCTTGCGTGAAATTGAATGGACACCGACCAGATTCGGAGAGATTGCTCCGGTCGGCATCTTCGATACCGTGGAGATTGACGGCTGTGATGTTTCCAGAGCTTCCCTTCATAATCTGACCTTTATCAAAAATCTGGAGCTTGTACCCGGATGCCGGATTCTTGTTTCCAAACGAAACATGATCATCCCACATATAGAGGATAATCTGGATCGTGGAAGGTATACCGACATCACGCCTCCGGTCTGCCCTTGCTGTGGTTCCAAAACCAGAACCTACAGCCGTAAGACCAGCGACGGTCGCACCGTAGAAACTCTGCATTGTGATAATCCGCAGTGCGACAGCCAGATCACAAGAAGGTTTGTCCATTTTGCCAGCAAGAAGGCAATGAACATCGAAGGACTGTCAGAAGCCACTTTAGAAAAATTCCTGAATCTGGGCTATCTGCACTCTTTTCAGGACATCTATCATCTGGAGGAACACCGGGAAGATATTGTGGCACTGGACGGATATGGTGAGAAATCTTTCGACCGCTTGTGGGAATCCATCAACGCCAGCCGGAGGACCAGCTTTGTCCGCTATCTGGTTTCCATGGATATTCCTATGATCGGCAGAACCAAAAGCCGGATTCTGGACACCGTATTTTCCGGAAATTTAACTGCATTTGAACAGGCGGCTGTCGGAGATTACGACTTCACTCAGTTAGAGGATTTTGGCGAAATCTTAAATCACAACATCCATTCCTGGTTTGCAGATGAAGCAAATCTTGATTTATGGAAAAACTTACAGAACGAATTCACATTTGAACAAAGAAAGGAAGAGACCATTATGACAAAAGAAAACAAATTTACAGGATGTACCATCGTAGCAACAGGGAAACTGGAGCATTTTACCAGAGACGGTATCAACGATAAGATTCTGGAGCTTGGTGCCAAACCTGGCAGCTCTGTAACAAAGAAAACCGATTACCTGATCTGCGGGGAAAAAGCCGGCAGCAAACTGGCAAAAGCCCAGAGCCTTGGTATTCCAATTCTTACAGAAGCTGAATTTTTGGAGATGATTGCATAACCATCTCTGCAATAGATGAGAATTATTTTGAGGTGTGGCTGAAAGGCCGCACCTCTTTTACAAAGGAGGAATTTATAATGAATCAAACAAATACAAGCAAGCGCATACCTACACAGATCAATGAATTTCGGGGAGATTATGCTTTTCTAAGCAATTTCTATCCGGCACCGGTCTCTTACATGGGACAAACCTATGCAAATAATGAAGCTGCTTTTCAAGCGCAGAAAACACTCTCTGCGAGAGAGCAACGCAAATTCTGTATTTTTCGGATGCATAATCCTTCTGATGCAAAGAAACTCGGCAGAGATCTTACATTACGCCCGGACTGGGAAAAAGTGAAAGTCCGGCTCATGTATGAAATCTGCATGTGCAAATTCATGCAGAACCCGGAACTCCGGGATAAACTTCTTGCAACCGGAGAGTCCACACTTATTGAAGGAAACAACTGGGGTGACTATTTCTGGGGCAAAGTCAATAACTGCGGAGAAAACCAGTTAGGAATCATCCTGATGGATGTACGTGCGAAGCTGCAGTGGAATGCAGAAACAGCGCCCAATAATATACCTCAATGTCTGCAATAAAGGAAAGGATGGTCTAATAGAATGAATGAAAATGCAAAAACAAAATTAGTGCTTGAGTATACTGGCATGGATGATTTTTCCTGTCCGGTATATAAGGACCAATTCGGAAAGTTGTGGAAGGATATTGACCTTGGCAAAGAGCCTGAACCGAATCTTTATTCTTTATCTTTTAACCATATTGATGGAGAACCTTCCCATCCCATACAGCAGGAGTACACATTTCATCCGGCTCCGTATCAAAGAAGTTCCTATGAATTCGAGTACCGGATGTTAAGTAAATTACAGTCTGACTGTGAATACTATCTGGGCTACGGAAATCGCAGTCCGTCTATCCTATGCAATCATAGCGTTCAAAACCATATTGCCCGTATGAAAGAATTATGGAATGGTTTTCCCACAGATCAGAAACCGGAATGGCTGACCTGGGAACAGCTTCTTCAGTACGAAAAAGTAATGACAGAAACCGGAATACCCGTGAAGAACTGCTCAGACTAGACAATTCATCATTTATCAGAAATTACCCTCTATATTATCCATTCATATTTTGATATAATAGGAACAGTTGAAAGAAAGGAGCATTTCCCATGTATCTGAAAAGAAAAGTTTACGATCAGCTTCTGGATTGGAAAAACGATACCGTCCACAGCACCTTGGAAGTGAATGGTGCCAGACAGGTCGGAAAAACATATATTATCAATAAATTTGCGGATGAGAACTTCAGGCACAAGATCTACATTAACCTGTTTGATTTGTCCGGCAAACAATTTATGGAATGTTACAAAAAAGCCACAGACTGGACTCCCGGTACAAAACGACCGGAGCAGCCGCTTCACGATGCTTTTAAACTCTTCGATCCGGATTTTGAAGATACCAACGATACAGTCATCATTATTGATGAAATTCAGGAATCCTCAGAGATATTCAACCGTATCCGAGAATTTACCCGCTATTTTCAAGCGCATTTCATTGTAACTGGAAGTTATCTGGGACGTGTACTGGAACCGGAATTCAAATTCTCCAGTGGAGATATTACCAGTATCCGTATTTATACCCTTTCCTTTAAAGAGTTTTTGGAAGCATTGGATGACCAGCTTTTTCAGAAGTATCTATCACTTCCACTGGATCATGCAGATGACACCGTACCGGAACTATATGACGAATTAAAGAATGTTTACGACATCTATAGACAGATTGGCGGCTATCCAAAGGTTGTGGAAACATACCTTAACACAAAAGACGTGGAAGCAGCTCAAAAAGAGCTTGTTAGAATCATCCGCATTTTCTTAAACGAATCTATGCGGTACTTTGATGACATCACAGATATTAGTGTTTTTACCAACATCTTTTTAAGCATCTGCCGTATTCTGCTTCGTGAAAAGAAAGGATTAGATGAGGACAGTATAAGTGAAGAACTGCAAAAGCTCGTTACAAAGAATTACTCCAGTAATCTTTCTAAAGCAACCTGCTATCGTGCTATCAACTGGCTTTACCATTCTGGAATCATCGGTTTCTGTGGCAAAATCACAGAACTGGACATCTTGAATTTCAAACCGGGAAGCCGCTGCTTCTTCATGGATCTTGGAGTTGCATATTATTATCTCTCCAGAACTGGTGCTACTGTATCAACTATGGATGGCTCATTGAACGAAAACTATGTTTACATTAACTTGTCCAAACGCCAGGAATTCCCGGAAGAAATTATCTTTGAGACACCGGCTTTTGCTACTTATAAAGGTGGTGAAATTGATTTTGTAGCTCAGACATTGAAAACTCACATCCGCTATCTGATTGAAGTTAAAGCCGGTAAGGGAACTGCATCTACTGCCTTGAAGGCATTGGAACAGGGGAAGGCCAATAAACTACTATATCTGAAAGGTGATACCAAAGGCGGAACCGTTGGAAACGTACAAACACTTCCTATCTATCTGCTAGAACAATATCATTTTTAATCAAAGAAAGAATACTTCGAGCCGCCCATCCGGACGGCTCTTTTCATCTATATTCTTGTATATTTATTTTACTAACAGCGCATCATTCTTTGAAAGAAGATATATACAGTATTGATTCATACTGATGCCTTCTTTTTTTGAGTGTTCCGCCAGATCCCGGTGTAAGCTGCGTGGCATCCTTATTTTAAACTGTCCCGAATACTCTTCCAGGCTTCCCGGTTCGTGAATCTCAATCCCTTCTTCCAGTGCAGCTTCTAACCATGCTTTTTTTGCATCCGCTGCATTTTCAACTGCCCTTTCTATCGTCTCTCCACAGGTGATGCATCCCGGCAGTTCCGGATAAGAAACCACAAATCCACCTTCATCCTTATCTTCCACAATTTCCATGCGATAGGACATTGCCAAATAATCATTCAGTGTCTTCATCGTTTTTCGCCTCACTTTCTACAATCTGCTTTACCATTTCAACATAAATTTTCTTGATTGGTTCGTGTTTCGGTATTGTTATCGGCTGGCATCCCGCTTTACGGAATGTATAATGGCTGCTCCCACTTCTCGGAGCATTTATCTCATATCCATAACTTTCTAATACTTTTCTTAATTCATCAAAACGAAGGTCTTTCGATAATGAGCAAATTCTTGTCAATAGTTTATCCCATTTCGACATCTTTAATGCCTCCTATCTATAGTATATGTGGTGTCATATGTGGTGTCAATCTGTTTTTCATCTTTCTTGGTCAAATAAGGCTGCAGCTCTTTCTTAGCAGCCGTCACAAATTCTTCTTTTCTCGAACTTACCATATAAATCTTCCAGAGCATCAGATTCAGCTTTTCCGCATCCACTGCTTTGCATTTCTTTTTAATCATGCGGATAAACGGATAGATTACCGTATCCGATAACTTGTTCCCAGCAATCAACATCGTTCCATCCGTTCCATATACCTCATACAGACATTCCAAAATACTCCCCAAATCTGTCACCAATCGGAATGCCGGCTTTTCATATTTCTTTTTAGCTTCCATCATATGCTCCTCCTACATTCGAACCGTCAGTCCACTGAGACTCGTCTTAGGAAGCCCTACCAGATACCAGTCTTCATCCATTTCAATCCGAACCGGAATCCATGCATCCTTTACCTTCACATCAAAACATTCTCCGCAATGAAGACCTCCATAATAAGATTCAATCCCAAACCGGATATCAAATCTTCCCATTGATGGATCATAAATTAAAGTACCTATTCTCTTTTCACTCATATTTCTTTCCTCCTGAAATTCTTTGGTCTATATAAGTAATAGGACTTTAATTTGCAGAATTTGAAAGTTCCGGGTATTTTTCATAAAAAGTTTTTCGATAGCGATAAAAAGTTGAGTGCGTCATTCCCAAATTTTTACGAAGCTGTGTAGGTGTCGTTTCTCCAGAAACTACGCTTTGAAAGTTCTCATCAAAAGTTTCCTGCTTCATCACACTTGGTCTTCCATAATCATCCCATTCGCCCCGCAATTTCTTCGCTTCTATCCCTTCCCGCTGTCGCTTCTCCTTTTTCTCCAGCTCTGCCTGCGCCATAGAAGCATAAAGCTCCAGCATCATGTTATTGATTGTTTCCAGCATCATCCTTGCCATCGCATTATCCATCACAGATAAATCCATAAGCGTAGTCGGCAGTTCCAGAACCATAAGCCGCACTCCCATGTTCTTAATCCGCTGGATCTGTTGCATGGTGTCATACTTGTTTCTTCCCAGTCTGTCCAATTCTGTAACAATCAAAATATCTCCCGGCCGCAGGACATCCTCCACTAAAACGGTATATCTCGGACGATTAAAATTCTTCCCTGTCTCCTGATCCGTAAAAATATTCGTAAGTGCCATCTCATGCTCGTTACAGTACCGCTCAATTTCCTGTATGCCACGGTCAAGATGCTGCTCCTTTGTACTGGTACGGTGATATCCATATATCTGCATCCACATTTCTCCTTTCCATGTCCCAAAATATCCACACTTTTATTGGTATATTTCAAAACTGTGTGTGTAACCTTTTTGAAATATAATCCCTCTTTCCGGAACGTACTTCTAAAATGTATACATTTTGGGATATGTTTCTTTTCTATTTCTGTACGTACCAGAGCCGAAAAGTGCAACAAATATGACAAAAAACTCCCAGAGGATGTTACTCCCCTGAGAGTGGTTGAAACTTATAGCCCACACCTCGGACGGTGCGGATGTAATTCCAGTTCCGTGAATCTACTTTTAACTTTTTACGAAGCTGGCTAATGCAGCACATAACCGCATTAGCACAGTCAATCGGTTCTTCCTTCCAGACATTACGATAAATCTCCTCGTGAGAGAATACCCAGCCAGGATGTTCTGTTAGATATTTTAGTACCGTAAATTCTTTCAGACTCAATTCAATCTTTTGATCATTCATAAAAACAGTATGACAGCGAATATCTATCTGTAGGTTTTTGTCTTTGTAATGCAATTTACTTTCCTCCTAATCTGTTTCACCTTATCACAGCTAATCTAAAATGCTATTATTAGACTGCCAAAACTCAAATTCAAAACCAGAGCAATGCTTTACCTGCAAATAGTCTGGTAATAGACCAGTAGAATCGCAATAGCTGCAAGAGCCAGAAACGGCAAACACATAATTACCGGGGCAGAGTGAAGTGATAAATAAGAACCACTGATTTTTTAGCATTTCAGCCGGATATACAAGCCATCCCCATAGATTGGTGACCGTTACTGTTAAAATTACAGCACTGCCTATATATGTGGCAGCTCCTTTCCGGGTAAAGTTAAAGTCGCAGACCTTTACGACCTACGGCTTAATAGTACGAAAAGACATTAACTTTTCTGTAAAAGAATTTGATGTACTTTATATGCTATATTCTAATCCAGGGATGGCTTTTACTAAACAACAGATTTATGAAGCAGTTTGGCATGAAAAAGCAAATGGTTATTTCCACGCCGTGGAAAACACTATTTTTCAAATACGCAAGAAGATAAAAAAGTATTCCAGCGACAAGAATTACATAAAAACAGTAGTTGGATATGGGTATAAATTTGAAGTTTAATCTGCAGGATATAAGGAGCACCGGGTTTGAGGGAGATTCCCCACTAAGAAAATTTCTATGTTCTGGCTACAAAGCCGGAACATAGGTCGGCATCCATCCCTGTTTCTTCCCAATCCTGCAGACCTAATAAGAAATCAGCTAGTGACTTCTTCATCAAAAGTCTTTTTTTAGAGAAATAATCCATTTTTCAATAGCATCCGCCAAAACTATCTGCTGTTGCAATACTGCCATACCAGTCTTAGGGATTTCCGGATCATTCTCTTTCTCTCGAAGATTTTCCTCCAGATAAGTTTTTAATATTTCAATATTTTCCTCAATACTGGCAATACATGATTGTTGACTTTCAGGCGGTAACTTATCCAAATTTACAATTACTGCATTAAAATCTAAAAAAAAGTGAATGGGTTTAGAGGCTGTTTCCATCATAAGCTTTACAAATTCTTTTTCGCCTTCATCTGTTAATGAATAAACTGCTTTTTCAGGCATCTTACCTTCTTTCACAATTTCTCCTTTAATGAAGCCTTTTTCCTCCAACTGAATTGCTTTTTTGTAAATGGATGGTGTACTGATTTTTACCCATTTTGATATATTACGATATTCCACTAATTTTTGAATATCATAGGCTCCCATCGGTTCCTTTTTCAATATTCCTAACACAATTAAATCTATTGTAGCCATAGTTCACCCACTTTCTATATCCACGAAAGCTATAAAATACTTACGGTTATATATACTGTAATTTATAGTATTTGATTTTATACCTCTTGTCAAGGAAATTGCAGGATACACGCTTGACAACTACTATAAATTATAGTAGTATTCTCTCACGTAGTATACTATAATTTATACTACTATAATTTATATTCTTAATTGAAAGGAGTATTTGAAATGAACAAGAATAACAACAAAATGGATTTATTAGGAAATGCACCTGTTCCCCAAGCACTAATGGCTCTTGGTATACCGATAATGATTGGTATGCTTATTAACGCTCTCTACAATTTGGTGGATGCTTATTTCATAGGAGGACTTGGCGAGAGTCAAATGGGTGCAATTTCCATTGCGTTTCCTTTAGGACAAGTAGTTGTTGGTTTAGGTCTGATGTTTGGCAATGGTGCCGCCTCCTACTTATCAAGACTTTTAGGGCGAGGAGATAGGGAAGCTGCAAGTAAAGTCGCCAGTACTGCATTATACAGCAGTGTTTGTATTGGCGCAGTTATTATTATCGGAACTGCAATTTTTTTGAAACCTATTTTAACCATGTTAGGTGCAACAGACACGATTATGCCATACGCCCTTTCTTATGGAAGAATCTATGTTATTTCATGTATTTTCAATGTATTTAATGTAACGATGAACAATATCGTTGCAAGTGAAGGCGCCGCAAAAACAACTATGTGTGCATTATTATTAGGAGCTGTATTGAATATTGGTTTAGATCCTATTTTCATCTATACTCTCGACATGGGGGTTGCTGGTGCGGCAATCGCTACAGCAATTTCTCAAATGGCTTCTACTCTTGTATATTTAATTTATGCATTACAGAAAAAAAGCGCTTTTACATTTTCCATTAAGGAATTTTGTCCTTCTAAGCAGATCATAACTGAAATTCTGAAAATCGGTATACCCACATTGACTTTCCAGCTTCTTACAAGCCTTTCTATCGCATTCATAAACCGGGAAGCTAATATCTATGGAGATGCTGTTATCGCCGGAATGGGCGCTGTTACAAGAATCACTTCAATGGGAACTCTGGTTGTGTTCGGCTTCTTAAAAGGTTTCCAACCAATTGCCGGCTTTAGCTATGGTGCCAAAAAGTTTGATCGGCTCAGGGAAGCAATTAAAACTTCTATCTTATGGTCAACAATATTTTGTGTAGTTGTGGGATTGACAATAGCCCTATTTTCCACACAGATTATTTCGCAATTTACAGAAGGCAATACAGAGATGATTTCTGTAGGTCAAAAATCGCTAATGGCAAATGGATTTTCCTTCTTCGTATTTGGATTTTACACAGTGTATTCTTCTCTGTTTCTTGCACTTGGAAAAGGCACCGCCGGATTCGTTCTTGGGGCTTGCCGACAAGGTATTTGCTTTGTTCCGATCATTCTGTTGCTCCCATCATTCTGGGGCATAAATGGAATACTATATGCACAACCGATTGCCGATGTAATTTCTGCTATTGTTACTGTGTTTATGGCTCTATATCTTCATAAAGAACTGGCAACAACAAAAGAGCATTAAAGCATCAGGCAACATAATAGATCAACACCGTCTGCCGCTTCGAACTGAGGCAATATCACCCTTCAAAAAACAATCACTCCCAGAGGATGTTACTCCCCTGAGAGTGATTGCAGCCTTTGTTTAAGATAACTTACTCAATTATCTGGAATCTCTGGATACACTGAAGCAATGTACTTACCAGTTCCTGATACAGATCTTCATCAAATCTGCCATTCACAATCGCATTCTTAATTAAAAGCGGCTTATATATCTCTAAAATCTTCAGTACCGCATCTGCATTTCCTTCTTTTGCCTTTAAAAGTAATCGTTCAAAATTCATTAGTTTTCACCTCCCATCACCTTGCGGATCTTCCGGATTGCATAATAATAAATACCCTTGCATCGCTCCTCTGATAACCCGTTTAGCCTGCTCATTTCCTCAAAAGTACGTTCTTCAAACACATGCTGGTAAATCAGCTTCCGTTCTTCATCCCGCAGCGTATGAAGCGCTTTCATCAGTCTTTCATCTGACATCTTATTCCATTCTGGATATTTCCCCTGTGCCTCCTGCAATAAAAGCTGCTCCCTCGTTTGGTTCTCCAGCAATTCTTCGATTACAATTCTTGCCTCCATCTGTCCAATATCCTCCAACAGTTCTTCTGCATCAGCCATCTGGATTTTCTTCTCCAGATAATCATGTCGTTTTCCACGGACAAACTGTATCAGATATGCTGTAAAGTGATTTTGTATCTTTGATCCTGTATATGTTTTTTTGTTCATTTGTTTTATCCTCCGAAATTTTTTATCACGTTCCAAAAAATTCCGAGGATGGCGGTGAGCGGCAACAAAACGTGACACTGCCTTCATTTTTTCGAAAAAAAGAAAGGCTGGACCACTCTATTCGTAGTCCAGCCGATACTTCTCTTTCTATGTAATTGTGTAGGATATGCGATGATAGTATCTCATATACTGCATATTCTAACTTCTCTCCGACACATTGTATGGATAAGATTTTTTTAACAGATTCAGTTCCTCTTTGGCTTTTATCTTATGCTGTCCATTCATGTCTGTCGTACTTACTTCCATGTTTCTCTATTTGTGCATGTGTTATCCTGCTTATCATAACGCACTTTAACGCATTTCGTATAGTGTTAATCTACGATAAAATATATGCATTAAGTGAGGTGATATAGATGGTGAAAAAATTATTGGGAGATGCAGTCAGGGAAGAACGTCTCCGCCGCAATCTTTCGCAAAACAGCCTTGCGGAACAGGCAAAGATTTCTTTACGGACTGTCTCTGATATTGAAAACTATATTGGCAATCCACAGTTGGAAACACTTTATGCCTTGGCAACTTACTTACATATTTCCATAGATGCTATATTTTCTAACCAGAAAACGAACCCGGATTCTACCATGCAGCAAATCATGGCAGAACTAAATTCCTGCCCGGAGGAGCAGAAACAGCTTGCCCTTTCTACACTGCGTGGACTTCTGGATGGATTCAAGAACCTAAGTTAAGGCTCTCCCGTATCCTTCATCATCTACACATTATACAAAGACAATCTGTGAGTAATCTGTGAATAGTCTGTGAGTTTTCTGTCTATTCCCATTCTGATACAAAGAACAGGAGAGTACACTGCCATAAGCATGTGTATCTCTCCTGCTTTTTTATGCCCTGCGAAATGCACTGATAGCATCCACTACATTCTGTCTCATAGTCTGATCCATCCGCAGCGGTTCTTCTTCCATCAAATCAACTTCTGTGGGCATTTCTCTATTTATCTTAGAAACGTCCTGCCCTTCCAATACCTTTCTTACTTCTTCCCGGATGATTTGCTGCATCATTGGCCGGAGCATATCCGGTTCCATGCTTATACTGCCATTACCTGTCTCATCCGTTCTTCCCGTATATGCCAGAATTGCCGCAACGATCAGTTTTGCTTTTTTCTCTGTCGTATTCAGAAGTTCTGTCACATACACGTGATCTGGATCCGACTTATCAAAACCAATAGTGAATACAAACGGATTTTTCTTTCCCATAAAATCACACTCCAGCCTGTGTCATGCGATACAAAAGATCATATCCATCGGCATTTGCTTTCATATCCCGGATAAAGGTATGTTTTCCCAACCGGTCTGCCTGCTCCAGAAATCGTTCCAGAAGCACTGCTCCGCCGCCGATAAACACCGTATAAGTAGATTTTGTATCAATGCCCCGCTCTCGGATGCTGTTCAGAAGATCGGTAACAAAATTCTGAACCATGGTTTCTACTGCCTGTACAACAGCTTCCTCATAATACTGCGTTTTTCCCTTGATGATACTGTCGATATCTGCCTCCTCCAGAAGCATGTCATATTCACTGTTAATACTGGAAATGATATCGTTATACATGGTAATCACACCTTTTTCCAGAGAATCACAATAATCCATATCCGGTCTGCCACTTCTCATCAGAAGATAATCAGAAGTAAATCCGCCAATATCAATCCCTACGACTTTCGGAATCTCACGGATTTCCATCATCCTCGTCATCATGGCTGCATAATCCTGCGGAAACGCCATTACATTCTGTATACAGAGGTGATAGACTTTATCGTTGAAGCACAGTTCCTGCACCTTCCCGTCCCCTTTGAAATAGCGTTCATATCTCTCACAAAGCTCTGCAAAATGCTTCGGCGGAAGCCCAATCGGAAGTTCCACCTGAATGACATCCTCCGGCTGGATCTGGCTTTTCTGCTCCAGCTCCATTGCAATGGCAAATAAAGTCAGAATCCAGAATCGGTTCCGGCTGTCCTGCGTCTTGTCCCTCTGGTACGGAATCCGCTTCTCACTAAGGGTATAATACTTTCCCTGATATTTCAGATACTTCTCTCCCCTGGCAGGCTTTTTATCCTGTTCCGTCAGTCCTGTGGTAAAGATAAAATGACAGGTTTTCATGTTCCGGTTCCCGTGATCCACGGCTACTCTTAATTTTTTAATCATAATGATTTCACTCCTTTGTATTTGATACTTATTCTGTACGTAGGAGGTACCTAGAGTGCAACTCTTTATAATCCATTTTCTTATTTTACCAATCAAAAAATTCAAAAAACAAAAATTAAAAATTATCTTTTTTAATTTTTTAAATAAATGCAACCGTTACAATATTTACTGTGTATCTTATTACAAAGGGAACCTTGGAAAGGAGTCGTGTACATATATGAAGGCTTATAAAAAAATAATCAGTTTTATCCTAACACTCGTTATGATGCTGTCGCTAAGTGTTAATGTTTTTGCAGCAGAGCCGCTTACAGATGACCCTAATATGATTGAATGGAAGTACACTGTGTTTGCTAACGAAAGCCTGCAGAAAGTTGTTGAAGAAGGTGTTATTCCAAATGCATATGCCCGATATACTTGGCGCGGAATCACATTGAAAAATGGCGAAGTCGCCATATTAACACCATCAAATAACAGTATGGGACTTTATTGTAATAGCGGCAGATACATAACTATAAATTACACTTTGAGCCGTTCTGCTTTTCATCGTTCAAGAGTACGCGCATACGTAGCTGGACCTTCATCAGAATTTGTGCGTGAGATTACAGCAAGTGGTTTGCGTTCAGGATTTACGACACAGGCAACAGATTACTATTACGGCATGGTAACTAATCTGTCCTCTGATGCCTTTACAATCAAATCATTTTCTATTACATTTTAATAGTGGAAAATATTTCAAGTGCTGGTGAGTACTTATCCTGATTTTAATTGAAGCTTTTTAACTTGGTTTCTCGGTTCCCTTTTTTGAAAATACACATTCCCATTATTAAACCACTGCTATAGTATTCACTGAATTTATGAGGTAGAAGCATGTTATTTAACATAGATGAGAAACAACTGATGCTCGAACTAAAAAATAAAGATGAGCGCGCTTTAAAAATATGTATGAACAAATACTACAGATATGTTGTATACATAGTCGAGAATATTATTGGAAGTGCTTTGCCATATGAAGACAAGGAGGCGGTCGTGTCTAATGTTTTTGTAGCTCTATGGAATTACAGTACAGATTTAGATACAGATAACTACAGCACATTCAAACCCTATTTAGGAACAATCGCAAGAAACATGGCAAAAAACGCATTACGAAAAACCTCTAAGATGCATTTTGAAAATTACGAAGATGCGTTTCAGGTTGGAACGAACGAACATATTGAATACGGGCCGTTAAAAGAAGAAGTAATCAAATGCTTAAAAGAAAGCATATATGAACTATCAGTTGACGAAAGAAAATGTTTTATCTCGTACTACTATTACACTAAGACAATCGCTGTAATAGCAGAAGAAACCGGATTAAAAGAATCTACAGTAAAATCCAAACTGTTACGCGGACGTAAAAAATTAAAACTAAAAATGGAAAAGAAGGGATTTAGATATGAAGACTGTAAAATTTTCTTTGAATGAGTTAATGAGTGAAATTGATGAATCTTTTATTGAGGAAGTGTATTTTCATGATTGCAATAAAATACTGAAAAAATATTCCAAACAAAAGATACGTCAAAATGTATTTTGTAAAACAGCTTCAAAACATAAGCCTTTAAAGTTCACTTATAGAACTGCAATTATTGTAACTGTGGTTTCAGTGTTTTTGTGTATGCCTGTATATGCTGCAATCAGTCATCTGTTAACATCGGCTTTAATTGATGACAGCAATCGACATTTAATCGGGACAGAAACCAATGATAGAAGCTACATCATATTAAAAGACGGTGTATATACCAATGAAAAGGGGAAAGTTGTTGATATTGAGGAATTAGCCAAATCTTCATCAGAATTTCCTGAAAGCAGAATTGTTAAAAGCAGTCTGATGCCTAATTTCATACCATCATCAATAGTAGAGATTCCTACTGATAAATCAGATGAAATGTATATCATTCCAGAAATAATTCTAATCAACAATTCACTTTGTGTACTTACACAAGACAATGGAAAGGGATGGGAACTAACTGATAAAGATAATATAGTCATTTCGTTTGATAAATATAAATCAGACATTACAGTATCCCAAGATTTGATTATCGGTTATGTAAAAGACGGGATAATGTATGAAGGAGAAGTGTTCGATGAACTGAGTGGAAAATATAGTTTCTCACCAGATGAAAAAGGGGAATATTTTTTCTATCTGCTTAGCGGAAGTTCCGATTATCTATCTCTTAAAAGCGGTAATCTGGAGGTAAATTAAATGTTGCTTTTGCGGGACTTCAGCATACCAATTAACTTTAGTATAAGGACAGGAAGACCTCTTCCGTACAGGAATAGGTCTTCTTGCTGTCTCCGTGCATGCTTTAAAGTATAAATAGGCTTTAATCTGGATACAATTTCAACTGCATCGTTGATACACGCTGTGTTTATCTCGTTTACTGTATCATTCATAAGAATTTAATTGGTTATGTTTATTGTGATGATAGAGTAGCCTTTGTTTTGAACATCTTCCTTGAAAGATTTGTAAACGATACTGTAGATTATCATATTCATTATGTCGGCGTAGATTCTTTAGATGAAGAATGTATTGAATGCAGAAAATACTCTGATTATTGTGAACATATTTTACCTGCTTTCTGGATAGATGACGATTTTTGTGAATAATGAAACACTGGTGTTTGGTTATTCAAAATTTAAGCTGATAGATACTGGTGTTAAGTATATTAATCCGAAGCATTTTTCCGTAAAAAACTTTGTAAAGTATTGCAGATTCAATAAAGAGTGAAATTACAGTAAAATAAAAGATAGTTTTTTCGTTCCTTTGTTATGCCATTGTTCTACGCCGGAATCTTTTCTGCCATCTCCGGCAGGCACTTCTCAAATAATTCCCGATATCTTCGATACCCTTCATCCCGGAGTGGACCTTGCAGTGATGTCAGAGACCAAAGGAGAAGCTCTTCCTCTTCCACAGCATACGGAGAGGTATAGACAAATTTTTTCCCGTCAAAATGCGGTTTTGATAACTTCAGTATTTCCGTAATCTCTCCTTTTGTTTCCGCCTGCATAATCATTTCCACTTTCTTCCGATGGAACTCGCAGACGATGCTCTCCAGAAATCCCTGCTTCAGATAAAATTCCGCCCTTCTATAAAGTTTTACAAGAGCCTCCACTCTTTCATCAAATAACTTGTCCTTTTCACTGACTATCATCTGTGCCAGTGCGTTTGCATGTTCCATAACCAATGCTGTTCCCATTACATTTCCTCCCATAATAAAAGCTGGCATAAGAAATTTCTTCTCACACCAGCACGATTCTTTTATTCCTCTGTGATGATCTCACTGCTTAATTTTCCATGTACCAGATAGCGATAATTCCGTCTGGAATTGACACAGGTAGACAGCGTAACTATCCGATCCGTTGCCGACAGCTCGGTGCCGGTATCATAATCCCTATAAGAAGACACCGTATCCAGAAACGTCTGAAAATCTTCCGCTTCCGGGAAATGATACCTATATCCCTCACTTCCGGTTCTTCCCGCATAGCAGGAAAAGATACGATACTTGAGGATCTTGTCCGGCAAATAGAGATAAAACTCCGGATGTTGTTCAAATAGCTCTTTGTCTTGGTACTTATCCAGAGTTCCGAACATGCTCCCGTTTTTCATATTATGCCCGTACACGATCGTATTCTGATCCGTAAAGTCCGGCTGATTATGGCAGTCCACAAAGATGCTCCCGTTGATATTGGATTCTCCCGAAAAAAGGTGATGAAGATAATATGCATTATCTTTCCCCTGTACCACCGGATAACTAATATCCAGTGCCGGAATCTGAATCCACGCTATGACATCCGGATTAACCGCTTTTAAACCTGCAAAATCAATTTCTAGATACCTATTCTTAGGTTCCTCCTTTTCTTTCTCAGACTCCGGTGATTCTTCTTCCTCTGGTTCCTGAACATATTCCTGCAGTTTCTCGTAACTTACGTCCCCTTTCTGATACTTCAGATAAGCACCAAAGAGTTTTCCTGCCGCTGCGAGAAAAACAAGCAACAGGCAGATAATGAGTCCTGCAAGAACCGTATTTCCTTTTTTTCTCATGATTGTTCTCCTTTCGGAAGAGCCGAAGTCTGTGCCCCGGTTCCTTCCTTCTGTTTGATGGCGGCTAAATAGTCATCAATCCCCTTGTGTTTCCCGTTCCACTCCCCGCTCTCGTCCATATCCCAGACCATCCGGTTCATCGGCAGGGAAAGCTCCCGGCAGATTTCATAGACCTTATTGCAGCCGTTCTGGATAATCCTCCGTTTCTCCGCCTTATGCTGGCAGATAACAGGGGAACGCTCAAAACAGACCGCACACTTACTGTCATGCTTATTGCAGGCTACTTTCATCTTCTTATCCATGTCATACGCCTCCAAAAGCTGTTTCATCCCATATCCTTTCATCCGCTCCAGCACCGGTTTCAGATTCCGGTACTGGTTCACTCCGGCAACGCACACAAAGGTAGCGCCGGACAGATAATGGGCTATGGTCCCTTTTAAGGCTCCTTCGGTCAGATAGACACGTTCTGCGGCAAGATCACCGATCACATGTACCGGACTTCCGGAGGAAACTCCCTGGTCATAATTGACACTGGACAGCCAGATATATTTTTTCGTGTCAGTCACATGATCTACCCGGATCTGAAAACCCTGGATGAACCCGTCCAAAGAAACTATGGGAATCAGGATTCCTGAGTTTTCTGCTTTGAAGTTAATCGTCCAGTTTCCGTCTGTATCCCGGTAGAATCCCGGCACGCCTTTCACCATATATCCTTCTTCTGCCAGCCTTTTGACCAGCTTCTTCATTCCAAACAGCGGGACACTCCGGTAACGCTGTGCTTCGATCTGTTCCGGTTTTAATCCTCGTCTTTGCAGATCCTCCTGATGCTTCCTGTTAAGCGTGAGCATGGACAGCATTCTCTGATACGTCCGGTGGATTTCCTCTATGGGTGCAAGCTCTGCCGTTGCCTTTTCTTCCTGTACCGGCGTTGCTTTGATATAATCCGTCCGGTATTCTCCTTTTCCTAATGCTTCCCGGATCTGCTGATTTGCTTCGGAGAGTGTAACATTGTGCAAATCCGCATAAAGCTTCAGCATCCCCCCGGACGCATCACAGCGGTTGCACCGGAATACATTCTTTTCCACATTGATATTCAGTTTTCCATGCGTCTCTCCACAAAACGGGCAGTCATAATAGTTTCCCCGCCGCTTTCTGAGATGCAGCACCTGCACCACATCCAGTATTCCATAATCAAACCCAGACATATCATAATACATCCCGGTCTCTTCCTCCTTTCCCCCGCAGAAAAAAGCTCTCTGCGGGGTTCTTCCTTAACCAGCCATCGGCATTGCTTTTTGTAAAATTACCTTTGCTGCCGCCGGAACCAGATTGTTCGGTCCGGAATATTGCTCGGCAAACCACTGGATCGTTGACGGGCTTTCAACTGCCACCTGTCCCATGGTCTTTCCGCCGTATTTTCCCTTTCCCGGAATCACAGTCCCGACTGCCATTTCATAGTTCATGTGTTTCATCAGTTCTTCTACCGGAAGGGACGTATCCAGATTCTGTAATGCTCCCTGCAGCATCTGTCCGGTCTTTGGCGGCGTAGAGGCAGCCGGAGCGGAACCGTAGCCAGGCATTTGTCCACTGCCATGGTAAATGGTGCTTCCCGCCGCCTGTGCCTGCTGATAGAACTGATTCATCATCTGCTGGCCTGCATATTCCGGCTGACCTGGCATCTCTCCATAAGTTGGCATAGGGGCATTTGGCATGACACCCGAATCCGGCATGGCTGCATTTTCCATGGCACCTGAATCCGGCATCTGTGGATTCTGATATGGAATTCCGGCATCTACCTGTGCAGGATCATTTTCCTCTCCCACATCCGCAAACTGCACACCATATCCGGCATCCGATAATGCCCTTCCTACGGCTGCTGTTTCTGCCATTTCCAGAAATTTGTCTCCAAACTTCGGGTCATCGCTCCGGAATTTCTGCGAAAAGGAATTGGCTACATAATTGTCTTCCTGATCACATTTATCCAGATAGATACGTGCTTCCACAACTGCCATGTTCTCTGTGAAAGTGATAATCCGGCTGATGATCTTTCCTGCCGGATTGACCAGACGAAACCATAGCTTCCGGTATTTCACATCCAGATAAAGCTGCTCCTCCTGCCCTTCTTCTCCAATCTTTCTTGCCAGTTCCATCGGATGGAAGCCATCCACACGGTTCAAAGCGGCAACTGCCTCTGATTTCTTATACAATAATTCTTTCATTCTCTGCTCCTTTCATTTAGAAAAGCAGACGTTCCCCTATATAAGAGTAATAGTCCGCTTATTTCAAAAATTGAAAAATATTTTTAAACAACAAGTTTTAACTGCTCCATTTCCGGTTTCTGTTCACTCTGATACTGATCGTAATACTGTACGATCCGCTCACTCAGAATGGTGTTCCTTGTCCCGCTGTCATCCGTATGGATTGCCTGACAGACTGCAGCCCATTCCCCTACCAGATAAACCTTGCTTTTCGCTCTGGTCACTCCGGTATAGAGAATATTGCGCTTCAGCATCATATAAAAGGCTTTTACCCAAGGGATGATGACAACCGGACATTCGGAACCCTGTGCCTTATGGATGGTTGTTGCGTTAGCATGTTCGATCATTTCCATCTGGTCAGCTTCATATTGCACCTGCCGCCCATCCGGGAATCCGATCACTGCCCTGGCATTTCCATCCTCATCCGTGATACAGTCCAGTATCCTGCCCAGATCGCCGTTACTCGCCATCTCGGTATTTTTATTCTGTAAAATCTTATCGCCAACCCGGAACACCTGACTGCCGATATGCAGTTCCTTCTTCCCTGCGATTGGCGGATTTACAAAATCCTCCAGAGATTTGTTCAATTCATCCACTCCGGCAGCACTGCGTTTCCGATACGGAGTCAGGATCTGTACCTGATCCATGCCGTTTTTTGCAATCTCGTCCAGATAAATCCTCCGGACAATCTCTGCCGCTTCATCTGCTCCTTTACAGGCAATGAACTGAAAATCCTCCCCAAAGCTCAGATTAGTCTTATTCTCCTGCATCAGTTTTGCATTATAAGGTATGCTGCTCAAAGCGCCCTGCCGGTAAACCAGATCCAGTACCGTGACCGGAATCAGCCCGCAGGCAATCAGTTGCCGGAACACATCCCCGGCTCCTACGGATGGAAGCTGGTTCTTATCCCCGACTAAAAGGACTCTGGCATGTCTGCTAACCCGCCGGAAAAATTCATAGGCAAGATGCATGTCCACCATGGACACCTCATCTACATTTAGAAATCCGGCAGACAGGTACTCAAAATCCGGTTCAAAATCCGTATCATCTCCCAAAAGCCCCAGGGCCAGATGCATCGTGGATGCATTTTCACAGCCGGTACTCTCCACCATACGTCTTGCCGCACGTCCGGTCGGAGCCATAAGCTGTACCTCTGACCTGCATAACGCCTGATGGATATAGAGAATCACCTTGAGAACCGTTGTCTTTCCGGTTCCGGGACCTCCGGTAATAATACTGATGGGATGTGCAAACACCATCCGCACTGCCTGTTTCTGTGTTTCTGACAGCGTGATCCCCAGTGTCTTCTGTGCCTTTTCCAGCTCCGGTTCAATGGACAGCAAAACCGGCTTCTCCAAAAGCCGTCTGGCTATCATGGAAGCGGTCTGTGTTTCTTCTTCATACTGCCGGATAGAATAGATCCGTTCTTCCTCCACAACAATGCTTTTTTGCAGCACCAGCCGGTAAAGCACCTGACTGACATCCTGCTCCGATACTGCCATGACCTGCAGATCCCGGTTCAGCATTTCCAGTGCTTCCCTGATAACCTCCTGACGCTGCTTAAACAGATGTCCTTCTTTCATTGCCTGATTCATGATATGTCCGATGCACCCGGATATCCGCATGGGATCATTGAGTGCACAGCAGCACTGTCTTCCGATCGCATCCACAGTCAGAAACCCGAAGCCTTTGACTGCACTCAGCATGTAAGGGCGGTGCCGGATAATATCCACCGATTCATTTCCGAATTTCTTCAGAATCATATTCACTTTTTTGGGTGTTACCTTAAAAGGCGCCAGAAACGTCATCAGTTCCCGGAACACCTGGTTTTTTCCATAGGACTCCACAATAGCAGCCAGCTTCTTCTCGGAAATTCCACGGATCTTCAAGAGTTCCTGCGGGTTGTTTTCCATGATTTCCAGTGTCTGAAGCCCAAACTTCCGGAAAATAGTATCTGCCATCTTGGGACCGATACCTTTGATTGCACCGGAAGAAAGGTATCCTAAGATACCCTCCTTTGTCCGTGGTACAACCTCCATGAAATTTTCCACCTGATACTGAGTTCCATGCTCTCCGCTCTCCCATCTGCCTTCCATCTCAAGCTCAATCTCGTCTGTAAGCGGAAGACCGAATCCAATCGCTGAGAAGCCGATGATATTCCGGGATGCCAGATATTTGTCTCTGGCTGACAGGGGGACAGACGTATCCTGTGTGGTGAATATGGCAATCGTATACCCATTCTCCTCATTCTGGAAAATCTTATGTTTAAATCTGCACCTCATTGTTTATATCCCTCCAGCTTTTTATCCGCATCCGTTCATTTGGTTTTCTCATTACGCCGCCTCCTTCTTAATTCGGAAAGTACGGCTCTCCGTTGTTTTTGTATATTCCTCATAGATATCCGGATGCTGGTTTTTCAGCTTCTCCATCTGGTCTTTCCCAACCGAAGTACGTCTGGTCGGATTATAGGTAATACGGTAACGGTTCGTACCGTCCTCCAGCACTGCCTTGCAGCCCTGCCCCAGCTGTTCCACAAAAGGAACACTGATTGCCCGCTGTTCTGCTTCGATTTCCTTTTTCCGTTTTTCCAACTGTGACTTTTCCTCCGAAAGGGTAAGATACTTCTCAAGATTTTTTGATTCCAGACCGGAAAGCACAATTTCCGGAATAGATTTGTCTGCAAAACCACCATAATTACGGATATTTGCCAGAACCAGATCGGAATTCCCGTTATGCGGCGGTACTACATTTTTCAATACATGTTCCTGCCAGAAATACGTTTCCTGATCAATGATGTCTTCTTCCTCAATCAGATCACGCTCAATGGTGCGATACACAAACTCATTCTCGTTATTTCCATACAGGCATGCGATAAAGGCTTTCTGCATATTCATCACAGACAGATAATGCCTTACCTGCAGCACATAATGAGCTGGAATACCCTCATCAGCCCACTTATCTTTCGCATTATAATTGCAGGTTTTACATTCCAGAATCGCAAATGTCCCATCCGGCATACGAACAAAAAAATCCACATCTGCAAGCATGAACGGATATAATGGATGCCGGAACATGACACGTACCGGAAATACTTCCAGTCCGGTCTTTTTGGAAAAGATTTCTGCCACCAGATCTTCCAGCCGGTGTCCGACTTCCTTGGCAACCCAGTTGCTTTCCTCTTCCTCCTGAATGACCGGCTGCACACCTGTTTTGTTGTAAAACAGATCCCGGATAGTGGCAAATGGAGAGATCCCCATGATTGCCGCTACATCACTGCCGCCGATTCCTTTTTTGCGGTATTCCAACCAGTCTTCTCTTGACAGGTTACTGATATCCACAACCTTTTCCGGTGTATACTCTGCTTTGTTATTCATTCCAATTCCTCCTAACATTTGACTGCTCCATAAACGTCATATTTTTTCCAGTCTTTTATAAGCGCCTTCGTAATATCCTCCTCCAGCTTCAGGATGCCCTGTCCGGACATTCCTTCACAGGCTGCAAAAAAGGAGGCTTCATTCATGGCATAATAAAGATCATGTGCCGTACAGGCACCTTCCCCGTTCTGGGATACAAATAGCTCCACCACCTCATTCCGGATCTTCTGTTTAATGCCAAGTTCCTTCATCAGCAGCTTCAGGCAGTTCACCGGATTACGGATCTCAATGTCCATAAGCTGAGTAAGATTCTTCATCGCATCCACATAGCGGGCGCATACCTGCTCCAGATTTTTCCGGAAGTCCAGAATCGTTGCCCCTTTATCGTGAGCCAGCTTGATTGGACTTCCCAGACTGATAACGCCGTTTGGTCCGTCTGTCAAAAGCATCGGATACAGATTTGCACCGCTCGCTGCCACGTCAGATGTGGTAAAACGAAGTGCCGGTGACAGGATCTTCTCATCCATTCCGTGTGCATCCAGTGCTTTTCGGTAAGTATCCAGAAGTTCCTGACTTCCTCCGAGCTTCCACATGGCAGATACAATGGAATGGTCATAGATACCAGAGCCCTCCATGTAAACACTGCCTTTGAAATTCAGATTCAGATATTCGCAGGTTGTCTCAAACATGGCTTTCATATCAAGGATGCAATAATCATGTTTATCCCCGCCATGTACTGCGGAAACCTTTCCGTCCGCAATCTTAATCAGGGCATCCCCTTTTGCAACCCGCAGGCAGTAATTGACTACCTTCGCATATGTTGCCTTATCCAGCTTGCGAAGCCCGTCTCCATTGACACCTGCGCGGCTTAAAATGGTGCGGATGGCACAGTCACGTACCGGATAGGATTCTCCTCTCATTTTCAGTACAAGCTGCGTATTCTTCTCTGTATCCTCCAAAATTTCTTCCATGGATGCATCTGCCGCATCCAGATTTTGAGCCTCCTTTTCCAGTGGTGCCAGCCGTAACGTATTCGTTGGCTTTCTGATCCATTTGGCATTTCTTCCTCTCTCTGCCAGAAACTCCAGCAGATCTTTTACTTCTGCAAAGGATCTCTCAAATCCATCTGCATACACTCTTGCTTCATTCATGTTCTTATTCCACCTTTCTTAAAATAATATTTATCCATCAACAGCCGAAGCTGGTTGTGGCATGCAACTATGCCGAAACCTAAATGTAAGCACAAAAAAAGAATGAAAAGAGAGTCTTTTCTCTGTTCATTCTTAAAAGTCTGGTTTCTTCCTGAAAAAACAAAAGTGCCACGCAGCCAAAAAAGGCATACCGTGACACTCACTACAAACATAAACTACTTATGCCAGGAATCAGCTCCTGCTGTTTCCTGTAAGTTTGGAGATTCTTATGAATCCCGAAACTCCCCAAAAAGGGTGTGCATAAAATAAACTATATCAGTATACTAGCACAAGATATTCCTCATGTCAATTCAGGCTTATACTATATATGGTGTTTATATTTGTTCAAAATACTACATCTATTTTTCTACTACGAATTCAATCTTCTCTTTCAGATACTCCCGGCAGCCAAACCGAACCGTTCCACACTGCTTTGACTCCTCTTTCGCCTTTTCATTACAGCAGTCCAAGTAGGGACAATCGTTACATTGATTCCGCAGTGCTTCCTTCGCCCATTCAATTTCCTGCTCATTTCCTATAATCCGCACAGACATCCACTTCCTTTGCTATCATCATACCCCAAAATCCATTTTCTATCATCCATAATTTCTTTTTTTGTATCATTTTAGTAAATTACGGTTATATTACGGAATAATCACTATATTTCAAATATATCTCTATTTTATTCCGTAATTTGCTGTAAGTAAATAGTTTAAAATGTGGAAGAGAGGTGTAAATGTATGGATAAAAACTTTATTGGAGAACGCATCAGCGAACTGCGTTTAAAGAAAAATGTATCTGAATATCAGATGAGTCTGGATCTTGGCAAAAATAAAAGCTACATCCAGTCCCTCACTTCCGGACGTTCTCTGCCTACCATGCAGAGCTTTCTGGATATCTGTGACTATCTGGAAGTCACTCCTCAACAGTTCTTCGATTCAGAGCTGCACAATCTTCCTCTGATTGACAAAGCAACTGATCTGATGAAACAACTCGATGACGAGGATATGCTTGCGCTCATTTCCATGCTGAATCGTCTGGCTCTAAAACGCAAATAGATTTCCGTGGCTGCCAAATCAAGGCAGCTTTTATTTTTATCATTTTTTCTTAAAATTTTTCAATCTTAAAGAAAAGCCCCCTATTCCTTAATTGAATGGGTAATATATCCATTCGCCGTACCTTGAAAACAAAAGAAATCTTTCGGGAGATTGATATAGGTGACTGCAGATAGTTTGCATCTTCGCACGCCTGCAGCTTAATAGTTACAAAGTAACACCGTTTTACGTGGCCGGAACGGGCATAGGAACTGGCTTCTGAAAGAATAACATAGACTTTTGGGATTTTAGCTTATAGCGCTTTTATTAGAGAACTTTTACTCAAAATTTGATATAATAATAGACAGGTATCAAGTTGATTCCCTGTCTGTGGAAAGGAGATTCATGATAACTGTAACAAAAAGGGATTTGATTGAATTAGGCTACGGTCCTTCCTTTGCTGCTGATATTATCAAAAAAGCAAAGGAACTTATGGTAGAAAAGGGGCATACCTATTATCAATCCAGAAAATTAGACAGGGTTCCAAAAGAAGCCGTTGAAGAATTATTAGGGATTACTTTGCCCGATAAGCAAGAATGATCGTGCTTTTTGCATTTTAGTAAGGAGTGAAATCATGGCAAAAGATCCAATTAAAAAAGCAGAAAACGGCACTTATTATTTTCGAGCCAACCTCGGATATCATCCTGTAACCGGAAAACAGATTCAAAAATACCGCAGCGGATTCTCAACAAAAAAAGAAGCCCGTGCCGAGTATTCCAAATTGATTCTTGCATCAACGGAAGAATTAGCTGATAAGAAGGAAGACATTACCTTCAAAAAGTTTATTGAAGAAATCTATCTTCCGTGGTACAAAACTCAGGTGAAAGAAAGTACCTACAAGAATCGTTACTCGACCATTCAAAAACACTTTGCCTATTTCTACAAGAAGAAAGTGTCCGAAATAGAAGCGATAAATGTACAGACCTGGCAGCTCAAGTTGGCAAAACAATTCAGTCCAAACTATGTACGCATTGTTCAGGGAATGTTATGTTTAGCTTTTGACCGGGCGATTATCCTCGGACTTGCAAAGAAGAATCCTGCCCGCATGATCGGCAATATCAAATCTAAAAAAGTAAAGATCGACTTCTGGACTTTGGAGGAGTTTCAGAAGGTAATATCCCTGCTGTACAAAGGTGACTACTACGAGCACTATCTCTTCATCTCGTTCTGGCTTTTATTTATGACTGGAATGCGTATTGGAGAGGCTGCCGCCTTACAGTGGGATGATATTGATTTTGAAACAGGTATGCTGATTATTAGTAAAACACTGTACTATAAAACAATGAATGACTACAAATTCGTTGAACCTAAGACGCAGGCAAGCAACCGTACCATTTATATTGATGCTGATACCATCAAGGAATTACAAGAATGGAAGGCGGTCCAGGCAAAGGTTTTACCAAATTGTGGATTCGTACTGAGTTATAACAGTACACCCACCAGCAAAACAACGCTTCCAAGAGCATTAGAGAAATTGGCAAATTTAGCTGGTGTCCACAGAATCAAAATTCATGCCCTGAGACATTCGCATGCTTCCCTGCTTATCAGCATGGGCGAAAATCCACTGCTGATTAAAGAGCGTCTTGGACATGAAAAAATACAGACGACACTAGGAACTTATGGTCATCTGTATCCAAACACCAATATTGAGATTGCAAAGAAGCTGACCGGGGTTCTCAGCTACCAGTCAGCTTCTCAAAGTATTGCTAATTATACCAGTAATCAGCATACTGCAATGTATCACAAAGAAATATAAAAATGCAATGATAATGCAATTTCAAACACCCAAAGCCGCAAAGCCCCGTGGTTACGGGCTTTGTAGCCCAGCGTCAACTATTCAAACTCAATCGTTCCCGGTGGCTTACTGGTCAGGTCGTAGAATACGCGGTTAACTCCCTTAACTTCATTAATAACACGATTCATAACCCTGTTCAGTACTTCATACGGAATCTCTGCGGACTCTGCTGTCATAAAGTCAATCGTCTTCACTGCTCGAAGTGCCACCGCATAATCGTATGTTCTGAAATCGCCCATAACGCCTACGCTTCGCATATTGGTAAGAGCTGCAAAGTACTGGTTCGGCATCCAGGATGGTTCTTTGCCGTTCTCAATTTTATAAGCTTCTGCTGCCTTATCAATTTCTTCACGGTAAATGAAATCAGCATCCTGCACAATGCGAACTTTCTCTTCAGTAACTTCGCCGATAATACGGATTCCAAGTCCCGGTCCCGGAAATGGCTGACGGAATACCAGCTTCTCTGGAATTCCAAGCTCCAGTCCTGCTTTGCGGACTTCATCTTTGAAGAGGTCACGAAGCGGCTCAATAATCTCCTTGAAGTCTACGAAATCAGGAAGTCCGCCTACATTGTGATGAGACTTGATCACTGCAGACTCTCCGCCAAGACCACTCTCTACCACATCTGGATAGATGGTTCCCTGCGCAAGAAAATCAACAGCACCGATCTTCTTAGCCTCTTCTTCAAAGATACGGATAAATTCCTCACCAATGATCTTACGCTTCGCTTCCGGCTCAGTAACTCCCGCAAGTTTATCATAATATCTCTGCTGTGCATTCACACGGATAAAATTCAGGTCAAACTGTCCATTAGGACCAAATACACCCTCAACCTCATCGCCCTCGTCTTTACGAAGAAGGCCATGATCTACAAACACACATGTCAGCTGCTTGCCAATAGCTCTGGAAAGAAGTCCTGCTGCTACAGAAGAATCAACACCGCCAGACAGTGCCAGAAGGACTTTGCCGTCGCCCACTTTCTCACGGATTTCTTTAATTGTATGCTCAACAAATGCATCCATCTTCCAGTCTCCGGCACATTCGCATACACCAAGTACGAAATTGGATAACATCTTCTTTCCTTCTACTGTATGGAGAACTTCCGGATGAAACTGGATCGCATACAGTTTCTTCTCCGCATTCTCGGCTGTAGCCACTGGACAGTCTGCTGTATGTGCAGAAATCTCAAATCCTGGTGCTGCTTGGGAGATATAGTCTGTATGACTCATCCAGACAATTGTTTTCTCTGATACTCCTTCAAAAATTCTGGAGTCTTTTTTGTCAACCAGCAGCTCTGTTTTGCCGTATTCACTTACATCTGCTTTCTCAACTTTACCGCCGAGAACATGCATCATAAGCTGTGCACCGTAGCAAAGCCCAAGCACCGGAATACCAAGTTCGAATAATTCTTTCTGGTAAGTCGGTGAATCAGCTTCGTAACAACTGTTCGGTCCACCGGTAAGAATGATTCCCTTTGGATTCATGGCTTTGATCTTCTCAAGATCGGTCTTGTAAGAATAGATTTCACAATATACATTACATTCTCTGACACGTCTTGCAACCAGCTGATTGTACTGACCACCAAAATCAATTACAATAACTAATTCTTTCTTCAAGGTTTTCCTCCTGTTTTTCCCTATAAATTCTCATTGGAATCGTTACTGTTCACGCTGGAAAATCTCCGGTAAACAATAACCTTGAATCTTCTTTCCATTATAAATGAGTATTACAACTTTTACAACGACTAATTTTCTTAGCTGAATAAAATTTTCAATATATCGTAGATAGATTTTATCACCATGAAGTTGGGTTTAAATGCACAGCTTTTTCATACTGTATATTCCTAAGCCGGTCACTTCAGGTGCGTTCCAGTTTATAAGTTCTTTAGATTTTCCTCATATATTTTTCAATTTGTCCTCACAGATTCATCACAAATTCCGCGTATATTAATAAACAAATAAAGCGAAAGCTTTTTTACATAGATTATAAATATACTTTTTCTTTTTCATACTTGCCGGGCCAAAAGGTCCGGCCCTCCTTCTTTTAGGAGAATTTTCGGAAGTTGCTTACGTCGGAGAATTCGAATTTGATTTTAAATTTAACATAAAAAATCTCGGTCTTTAGAAAAGAACTGTCTTGATACTTCTTTTCTGACCGGGATTTTTATAATTCAGGTTCACTCTTCTTTTAGCGAAAAAACACTGAGCCACAATAAAGTGTAGCCCAGTGTTTTTTCTTATAACTCATCAAGCCCATAATCTTCAAATTGGAGAGTTTCTTTATCCAATTTTAAAGCTGATCCGGTTTCTCAATTGTATAAACACTCTGATCCTGGATCGCCGTTGCTCCGGACAGATCTGCTGTGTCGCTGTAGGAACCAGTTGTAATGGTGTACTCGCTGTCGCCCTGTACATACACAGTTCCGTCTGTACCCTGAATTGTTACAGTTTTTCCATTACTATCTACAATTGTTCCCTCATTTTCCAGAGATGAGACAGTACTGTCGCCAATTACAGTCCAGGTGGAATCTGCGCTTACATAAACGTTACAGTATCCCTCTCCGCCTTCGCCTGCATAACTCTCATCATCTACAACTGCACCTGTCAGGCTGCTGCCATCTGTGAGATAAAAATCCAGATCACTGATAGAATCCCAGATCACATTTCCTTGCATATCCTGACTAATACCGGTAAAGTGGCAGTCAGCTCCGTTTGCTCCAGACTGTCCCCATCCTCTCTGGTTGGTATTACCTGTACACTGCAGGAAAAACTCATTCTCGTCGTTATAGTTAATATCTACATTATTTAAAGTAATTGTACTCTCTGTATTGGTTGTATAGAATACACCGCCGTTCTCAGAAGTCAGGCTGCCTCCATCCATCTGAAAAGTACTGTTTCCGACCTCAGAATCACCAGACATGCTCTGGTAAAGGATTACAGTCCAGGTATTATCATTCTGATCCAGATCACTCATATTTCCTGTCAAGTCACAATCATAAAGGTGAATAGAATTCAGACCTTCGATACAAACAGCCTCTGAACCATTTGCTGTCAGAGTTGCATTGCTTACCGCAATATCAGCTGTACTGTAAATAGCCGGGGAACCAACGCCATTGGAAACATAGTTTCCGCCATCAATCACCATTGTTCCGCCGCCTCTGTCACTTCGGATTGCTGCAGACGACTCACCATTTGTCTCCACATCCAGATTCCATCCGTAAAGAGTACCGCCGCCAGCTACATGAACACCGCCTGATGTATCCTGGGCAGTTTTTACAGTTGTATCAGATGCATATACAGTTCCATCTCCATATGCAAAAAGCCCTGCACCGCCAGCTGCATCTGTAGTCACACTGCCATCTTTCACATAAGCAGTACCGTCTGTTGCCAGAACTGCTGCGCCTACGCCATAGAAGCTGGAATTGTCTCCGCCCTGGCTGTCTGCAGAAGTTCTTGTAATCGTATCATTATCAAGTGTTACGTTTGCTCCGGAAGAAATCAATGCTGCATTCTCGTCAGTTCCTGTTGACTCAATTGTCTCATTTGATACAGTTGTATCTTCTATATACTCATTTACCGCAGTATAGCTGTCCACACCCTGAGACTGTCCACCAGGACCTCCCTGACCCGGAGCACCTTGACCATCACCACCAGGACCTCCCTGGCCACCCATTTCCATGGACATTACTGTAATGGAAGCTGCATTTCCATCTTCATCTAACGTGACAGAAACGGTATCGCCCTCCTGAATATCAGAAAGTGAAATTTCCTCAGCCTCTGCAGACTGTCCATTTTCCTCTGGAGCACCGCCATCCCGAGCATCCCCGTCTGGTTTCTCCGGTGCTTCTCCATCAGAAGAATCTGCGCTCTGGTCATCTCCTTCCGACTTCTCCGGTGCTCCGCCATCAGAAGAATCTGCGCTCTGGTCATCTCCTTCCGACTTCTCCGGTGCTCCGCCATCAGAAGAATCTGCGCTCTGGTCATCTCCTTCCGGCTTCTCCGGTGCATCGCTATTCTGTCCATCTCCGCCAGGCTGCATGCCGCCCGCCTGTTTTGTGATCACAGTATCTGCAGTAACCGTAATCGTCTGCTCCTCACCAGTCAGATCCAACATATAAGGCGCCTCGCCATCCTGATTGTCACCTTCTGGTTTCTCAGGCGCCTCTCCGTCCTGGTCACTCGGCGCTTCGCCACCCTGACTATTCGGTTCTCCGCCGTTCTGACCATCATCACCAGGCTGTCCCATCTCCTTCATAGTCCCAACTGCAATGGTAATCTCAGAATCGGAAACTGAAACCGACTTAACCTCACCAAGTACCACATTCTCCTGACTCTCCTGATTCTCCTGACTCTCGTCACTACTCTCACCCGAAGCATCCGCCTCAACACTTTCATCTGTTGTATCTACTGCATCTGCAGCCGCCTCGGTCTTACTGTCCTCAGCATAAACCATCGTCGGTACAGAAGTAGTTGCTACCATAATTCCCATTAAAACTGCCACATATTTACGTTTCATACCCATTTAATTCCTTTCTGTATTTGCCTTGTTTTGTGTTCCTTATGGCTAATAATATACAGACAAAATGTGTTCAACAAATGGGCATTATGTGTTCATTCTATGGGGAATCTCGCAAGAAACTGTGAATTGATGTCTCATAAGCTGCGAAGCAGCATTCGGTTATGAGCAAGCAGCGAAGCGGACCTGGAATATCCGCTTGACCATACATATAGAAAAAAAACAGGGTGCCTCATGCACCCTGCTTCATCCTCTTAATAACTTTTAATCGCGTAAATTCCTCACGCTCTTTCTCCTCCAAAGCATTGGAAATATCCTTGGTCAGAGCCTCGAACTTCGGAATCGTAATATTCTTCAGCGCATTCGCCCTCTTCTGAGTCTTCTTAATATTACTAGCCAGCCGAATCGCTGAATTCTCAATCATAGACAGCTTAATGGAAAGCTCCTTCACCCTCTCAAAAGCCGCCTTCGCCTCATCCAGAGACATCTTCGTACTATAATAAGCATATGTCGGCACATTTCCCGACTTATCATACTCCACCAGCGGAATCTCCGTACCCATAACACTACGTGTCTTAATACGAATAGAATTCTCCACCGGCACCGTATGGGAAATCTGATCCACAAACGCGATACCCATCTCCATATTCGCTTTCTGCAAAGCCTCATACGCAGTTCGGAACGTTTCATCAATCTGTCCCTGGATATCCTTCGCCTGATCAACCAGATTCATCATCTCACGAATCAGAATATTACGCTTCTTATCCATCAGTTCATAACCCTGACGGGAAAGAGCAAGTGAATTTTTAGCCAGAATTAAATTACCCTTGGTAGGAAAGGTATTCGGATCCATTCAAGTCACCTCACACTTTATTTGGTAGTCTCGTGATAATACTGATCCAGAATCTTGGTATCAATACGGTCAAGCTCATCCTTCGGAAGCATACCAAGAAGCTCCCAGCCCTTATTCAGAGTATCAATAATACTTCTGTTCTCTGTATCTGTCTGACCGACAAACTCAGCCTCAAATGCCTTACCAAACTGCAGATACTTCTTATCCAGAGGAGAAAGCTCATCCTCA
This sequence comes from Ruminococcus sp. J1101004sp1_RTP21198st1_B9_RTP21198_201120, assembly GCF_040924245.1. Lineage (NCBI taxonomy): Bacteria > Bacillati > Bacillota > Clostridia > Eubacteriales > Oscillospiraceae > Ruminococcus > Ruminococcus sp. J1101004sp1_RTP21198st1_B9_RTP21198_201120. The sequence goes on from NZ_JBCOMI010000002.1 coordinate 243,325, forward strand.
CCAATAACAGAAGCAAGGGCTCTCGCATCTCCAACCTTTGCATAACAGGAAAACAGCTGGTTGGCAACGTCCTGATGGTCCGCTCTTGTGAAGCCCTCACCAATACCATCCTTCATCAGACGGGAAAGAGACGGCAGAACATTGATTGGCGGGTAAATACCCTGTCCATGAAGCTGTCTGTCCAGAACAATCTGACCCTCAGTAATGTAACCGGTAAGGTCAGGGATCGGATGGGTAATATCATCATTAGGCATGGTCAGAATCGGGATCTGTGTAACAGAACCTGTACCACCGGAAACAATACCTGCACGCTCATATAAAGTAGCAAGCTCACTGTAAAGATATCCAGGATAACCTTTACGGGAAGGAATCTCACCTTTGGAAGAAGAAACCTCACGCATTGCCTCACAGAAAGAAGTGATATCTGTAAGAATAACCAGAATATGCATACCTTTTTCAAAAGCAAGATACTCTGCTGCAGTCAGGGCGATCTTCGGAGTCAGAAGACGCTCAACAGTAGGGTCATTTGCCAGGTTCAGGAACATAACAACGTGATCGGAAGCACCGCTCTCCTCAAAGGTTCTGCGGAAAAACTCTGCAACATCATACTTAACACCCATTGCAGCAAACACAATGGCGAAATTCTCATCAGAATCAGCGCCCAGAGAAGCCTGACGCACGATCTGTGCAGCCAGCTTATCATGAGGAAGACCGTTTCCAGAGAAAATCGGAAGCTTCTGTCCACGGATCAAGGTGGTCAGACCATCAATTGCGGAAATACCGGTATTGATGTAGTTACGCGGATACTCACGGGTAACCGGGTTCAGTGGCAGTCCATTGATGTTCAGGCTGACCTCCGGTGTGATCTCACCAAGACCATCGATAGGCTGTCCAATACCGTTAAAGGTACGTCCCAGGATTTCCGGGGAAAGCCCGATTTCCATAGGATGACCACTAAGACGTGTATGAGTGTTTCCAAGGGACATATTATCTGTACCCTCGAAAACCTGAATTACTGCTTTATCTTCGTATATTTCAATGATACGGCCAAGCTTTTCGGTACCGTCATCCATACGGAAGGAGACGATTTCCTCATAGGAAGCGTTTTTAACGCCTTCCAGAACTACAAGAGGGCCGTTTATTTCACTAAGGCCTAAATATTCGATTGCCATAAAAAACTTACCTCCCTATCAGCCGTTTCTCTCTAATACGTTATCGTAGAATCTGTCGATGTCAGCCTTATACTGGTCAAACATCTCAGGTTTGTTATTCGGAACATCATATTTGATAGCAATGACACGCTCAAAAATATTATCCTCCTTCAGTACGGAAACCGGCATTCCCTGATTTACAAGGGAGCGGCACTTCTCGTACAGATAAAGGATGATCTCCATCATATTGAACTGCTTGCTCATCGGTACACAGGTATCCTCTGCATGGAACGCATTCTGCTGAAGGAATCCAAGACGGATAACCCTTGCGATCTCCAGAGTCAGCTTCTGATCATCCGGAAGAACATCACTACCGATCAGCTTAACGATTTCCATCAGAGAGCTCTCCTGGTTCAGAATCGCCATCAGCTGATTACGGTCGCTTACAAATTTAGCGGAAACATTATCTCTGTACCATGGGCTTAAATCCTCCAGGTACTCACTATAGCTTGTGAGCCAGTGGATAGCCGGGAAATGACGGGCATAAGCCAGAGATTTATCCAGTCCCCAGAAGCAGCGGACGAAACGCTTTGTATTCTGTGTAACAGGCTCAGAGAAGTCACCACCCTGTGGGGAAACCGCACCGATAATAGATACGGAACCTTCGGTTCCATTTAAGTTCTGCATCATACCAGCTCGCTCATAGAAAGCGGAAAGCTTGGAAGCCAGATAAGCCGGGAAACCTTCCTCGGCAGGCATTTCCTCCAGACGTCCGGATAACTCTCGAAGAGCCTCAGCCCAACGGGAAGTGGAGTCTGCCATGATGGCAACGTCATAACCCATGTCACGATAATACTCAGCCAGTGTAACACCTGTATAAATAGAAGCCTCACGGGCTGCAACAGGCATGTTTGATGTATTGGCAATCAGAGTGGTACGGTCCATCATCAGGTTTCCGGATTTCGGGTCGATCAGTTTACTGAAATCCTCCAGAACCTGTGTCATCTCGTTTCCACGCTCACCACATCCAATATAGATAATGATATCTGCGTCAGACCACTTTGCGATCTGGTGCTGTGTCATGGTTTTTCCAGTACCGAAACCGCCAGGAATCGCTGCTGTACCACCCTTTGCAATTGGAAAAAGGGTATCCAGAATACGCTGTCCGGTTACAAGCGGCACACTTGCAGGGAAACGTTTGTAGGTAGGTCTTGGCACACGGATGGGCCATTTCTGTGCAAGCGCGATGTCACGCTCGCTGCCGTCAGAAAGACGAACCGTTACAATCGGATCAAGGATAGTATATGCTCCGTCCGGAACTGCCTTGATAACCTCAGCCTCTCCGATTGTTGGCGGAACCATGGATTTATGAAGAATGGAAGCTGTTTCCTGAGTCTCGGCAATGATAGTACCTGCACTTACCATATCTCCAACTTTAACAGTTACATGAACATCCCATTTCTTAGCAGTATCAAGGGAATCAACACTGACACCACGGGAAATATATTTTCCGGAGGATTTTGCAATCTCCTCCAGAGGACGCTGGATACCATCGAAAATGTTATGAATGATTCCAGGTCCCAGAAGAACGGAAATAGCATCGCCTGTTCCCATTACTGTATCGCCTGGCTTCAGTCCTGTTGTCTCCTCGAAAACCTGTACGGTAGTCATGCCCTTTTTCAGACCAATGACCTCACCGACCAGCTTCTCAGGTCCAACATAAACCATCTCGGAAATCTTAAATCCCGGGTCGCCTTTCAGATAAATAACAGGACCGTTAACGCCGTAGATAATACCTGTTTTATTCATGGCTCAGCCCTCCGTCAAATTTGAATTCTTTTTTCAGCTTCTCATAAGCACTCAGGAAAGAGTTGTCGATCAGGATGTTTTTAGCCGGGATTGTGGCTTTGATACCACCCATAAACGGTTCATCGGAAATCTCAACTGTGAATCCGGTCTTTGCTACAATAGAGCGCTGTAATGCTGTATCTTCAGCGGAAAGATAGATAAAAATCTCATCATTTCCCGCAAATTCTCTTGCTTTCTGGATTCTTGTACAAAGATAATCCTGATATTCAGGGTTCTCCATAAAGTCCTCCAGATGATTCTTAACCTCTACAAAAAGCTCATTTCTAAGCTCATTCTGTTTGGCTGTCCAGTCACGTCTTAAAGTCAGCTGCTCAGCAGAAAGTGCCTTGTTTACCTCTCGGGTAGCATTTTCTGTCTCTGCCTTGATCTGTGCCTCGGCATCCATTTTTCTTGATTCTTTATGCTTTTCAAGCATTTCTTCCAGACTCTTCTTATGTGCTTCCAGTGTATTCTCAGCCTCTGTCTGGGCTTCCGCAACGGAAGTGTCATAGAAATGCTGCAGTTTTTCTTCAATTGTCATGCTTGGTCTTCTCCTGCCTATAACTTTAAGCCAATGGCTTCGTTAACATATCCGGTAATAAAATCAGGTTTGCGGCCTGTACCATGCCTGTCAGGGATTTCGATGATCAAAGGCGTTTTATGGTTCAGCTTTACATCGTCCACGATCTGGGGAAACTCCCGGCCGAATTTTTCGGTCAGGAGAAGGATCCCGATTTCTTTGTTGGCGATTGCTTTTTCCAGAGCGTCCTTCAGTTCGTCACGCTCATGGACTACCACGCCTTCCACACCTGCCAGTCTCATCCCTGTGCAGGTATCGATGTTGTCACTGATCAAAAACATTTTCATAATTATAATTTACCGATGATCATGAAGGAAATGATCAGACCGTAAAGAGCAACACCTTCGGCAAGACCTACGAAGATAAGAGATTTACCAAGAATGCTCTGATCCTCGCTGATTGCGCCAAGAGCTGCACTTGCCGCACTGGCTACGGCAATACCACCACCAATACAGGAAAGACCGGTAACAAGAGCTGCTGCAATATATCCAAGACCTGTTGCAATACCTGCATCAGCGCCTGTTGCAGCCTGTACAGAAGAGCTTCCTGCAAACATAACCATTGCTGCTACTAACATGGTACCAAAGAAGAAAAATGCGTTTGTTGCGATTGTTGTTTTATAGCGTCCACGGCTCTTCTCGCCGATGAAATAATAACCAAATGGAACGATAATGCTTAATACAAGCGCTACTGCTAAGATAATCTGTGTCATAACTGTCATGATAATTGACCTCCTCGTGTTTTTAACATTTGTAATGTCACTGCATTTCACAGAGACATTTGATAAATATTTCACTACCAACGGCAGTTTACTTTGCCTCCGCGTCAGAACGGAACGGCTCGAATTTTCTTCCGCTTCCTTTGTAGAAACGGCTGAACATCTCGTAATACTCAAGTCTCAGTACCTGGATACCAACGATCAGACCCTCAAGACCGCATACGAAAATATTTCCGAGAACAATCACTACCCAGTTCGGGCTTCCGTTCTCGGCACCGGCCAGCATCAGTACAACCTGCATCATAGCTGCATGGCTGACTGCATAAGCTCCGATACGCACGAAAGAAAGTGTGTTGGAGAAATAGCTCAAAAGGACTTCGAACATCTCGAAAAATCCCTGAACAATAAACATTCCCACACCGCCTTCAAAGGCTGCCGGCTTCTTTTCCACAAGGTTTGTAAGAGGCTCTTTTAAGAACATTACAAGCAGCGGAAGAATAAACATAATGCAAAGAACAATACCGCCAGGAAGCTTATGGCCTGTCATGAACAATGCAATTACAATCACTGCGGATCCATAGAATACAAGGCCTGCAACAGAGTTGGTATCAAACCATACTTTCTCTGTATCCTTTGCTTTCAGGGAATTCATAATATTAAAAATCATACACAGAAGAATGATTCCCATACCAAAGCCAATAGCGATAATAAATACGGTATTCAGTTTTCCGATAAAAGGCACATTCATCATGGCATCCATAGGCCTTAACCATACAGGCTCTATAATATCCTCAAATCCGAAAACGCTGCCGAACATGAAGCCAAAGAATGTGGAAAAGATACCTGCACAGCTGATGATTCCGGCAAGATCAATATGCTTGAATCTGTAAAGAAGATATCCGCCGATCAATAAAACCAGACCCTGTCCTGCATCTCCGAACATTGCGCCGAAAATAAAGGAATAAGTAATGGCGATAAACCAGGTTGGATCCATCTCTCCATAAGCCGGAAGGCCATACATTTTGGTGTACATTTCGAATGGCTTGAAAAGCTTGGGATTCTTCAGCTTGGTAGGCGGTGTCTTATGGGCATCCTCCTGCTCATTCTCATCAATCAGACAGAAAATACGGGAATCTCCGGAAATATCATTCTGGAAAGCTTTGGCATCCTTCTCTGTCATCCAGCCACAAAGGATATAAAATGGTTCCTTCGGCTTATAATCGGCTGCTGCCTCTCCCTTGTTGTCCCCATGTGTGCATGCTGCCAGTTTACGGATATCAAAGTTCCTTGAAAACTGGGAAAGTGTATGTTTGCAGGAAACAATGTCGGATGCATTTTTTCTGAAGAAAGCTTTTCTTGCCGCTTTGTTCGCATCAAGATCTGCAATTGTTTTCTTGTACTGCGCTTCAAGTGCTGTGTATGCAGCTTTGGCAGTTCCATCATACTGATCCGGTACAAAGATTTTTTCAAAGTGCATAGCAGAATATACGGCATGGATCCGCTGCGCTTCATGAACGGGAACAAAATAAATTCCCCAGATATAACGGTCATCTTCATCACATTTAATGAAGATCGTATCCAGATTATCATAAATGTATGTTTTAAATTTATCGAAATAATCTTTCTCGATCCGTCCAAAGCGATAATGGATATAACGCATTTTCAGGATTGACTGCACATCAAAGTCTACATTTCGGAACGGATAGATAATACGAAGTGATTCTGACAGAGAATCACGTTTCTCTTCCAGTTCCTGGCGTGTCTTGTTAAGGACATCCGCTTCATCTTTGATCTGCTGTACGAAAGAGAGAGCTTTTTCGATTGGCAGCTTCTTCGCAGAAGCCTGCTCCGGGTTCTCAACCTCTTCATAGAAGCTTCCGACTGTGCTTAAAGCTTCTTTATAAGGATTGATTTCAAGATAAGGAGAAAGATTCTTCACATCTGTGAGCTCAGTAAGAGCATTCTCCAGATGAATCTCATACCGGCTGAGGTAATTATTTACAACTCGGTCGATATCCTCTCTTGGCCCGGTAATGCTGACAAATTTCATTTTCTCAATCACATTGCTACCTCCGGGTTACTAATTGTTGTGAACATAATGCATTGCCTCGTCCGGATCAACCTGGTAACGAACACACTCCAGTGCGATAGTCAGACGGTTTACCTCATGCTCTTTGTGGTAAAGATAAGAATACAAAACAGCTACTGAATAAGGATCCTTGCGAGCCTCTTTCTCAAGCACGGTACGGAGCAGACTATTATAGAGCTCCTCCATGGAGATCAGGTTCAGCTGCTGATATTTCCTGCCATACCAGGTACGGGAAAAGATCTGCTCACCCTCTTCTTTGCTGGTAGCTTCCACCAGAGCTGTGATTTCTTCTTTCTTTAGTTTATAATTCACGGGAATCAGCTGTGCGTAGATGGCTGCCGGCTCCATTTTGTAATAACGCTTGGACCGCAAGATAAACTGCAGGTTCAGCATATCAAACTTCTCACCATAAGCCTTGGTGATCTCGTCCAGATCGTTTCCCTTGAATAACTTTTTGCGGACACTCCAAATCTGATTAAAATAATAAAGATCAAGAGCCATTCCGTAGTCAAATAAAAGTCCATTGCCGTTCTCATATACGCTCTGAAGCGGAGCATAGAATTCATTGCCCTTCAGGGCTGTCATGAACTCATCCATATTTCCGGCACCTGCCACTCTGTCAATGTCCAGCTTGGAATGGTGAAGGAAAAAGTCGCGGTAAGGACTCATATCCACAGGATCGGTGCTTCTGTGATCAAAGAGATTCGTCATGATCTCTTTCAGAACACGGATTTCGTAGCGCTTGGAATAAAGTGCCAGGAACTTGCGCTGCTCCTTGTTTGCAAAATTGTAAATGCGGGAGAAATTTCCGAAAATGGATTTCTTCAGAAGCTTCTCGATCTCACCTCGGTGAAGATTATTCTCATCAAGGTCTGACCATGCTTTCGCATATTCCGGCGTTTTCTTCAAATAAGCGGCTACCTGTGGAACGTCCGAAAAGCGGACGATTTCCTGAAGCTGTTCATCTGTCACCAGATGACTGCTCATAGCGCGTATTTTCGTGGAAATTCCGCTGTAGGAAAGAACGCTTCCCATTACATCACTTCCTCCTGAATGATCTTTTCAAAAATTTCTCTGGAAAGGCGTTCGTGATTCTTCGCATAGTAAGCGTCCAGCTGACTTAAGGCAGCCTGAGTGTCTTCCCGCAGGGATGACAGGCGCTTATCCTTCTCACCCTCAAGATTCCGGCGAATTTCCTTAATCTGCTCTTCTGTCTGTTTCTCCAGCTGGGTGTCGAATTCCTTGGACTGCCTTTCCATCTCAGCTGAAAGAGCTTTCTTCTTCTGCAGTGCATCCTTCATAATGGTCTCTGCAGTTGTCTCTATCTCGGATAACTTACCGATTATCTGTTCCATTTTTCCCCTCCTTTTTCAAGTTTTAAGTATCTTACACCCATTTTGATGAAAATACCAGTCAAACTTTGCCTAAAATTTTCACAAAAATTCAATACAATTCCAGATGATTTGACTAAAAATTAACAATCTTATCAATTCCTGTCATATCGAAATTTTATAATAGGTACACGTATTAATTATAAATAGGAAGAAAATGCATATTTATACAGAGTTCTCCCACATTTTTCCGTTTACTTTTCTTATTGACGCATTTCATATTCAGTCAAAATTAGTCAGTTTTTTCAATTAAAAGAACTTTGCGTTTTCCCCCTGACATAGAATGTGTTTGAAAAATCACGATATCAATATTATTGCGGAAAAGCAGGAAATCATGTATAGTAGTTTTGTTAAGAATGAATACAATTTCAGCTGATTCTGACAAGCATTTTTTACCACCCGGTAAACTTTTGCAAAGAGCCGGAATCAGTTTCATACAGCTATAAATATAATTACAGGAGGAACCTATGCGACTTAGAAATATACCAGGCGCCAAAGACGCAATTGCAGAAAGTATCTACGTGATCCAGAATCCCCAGGAGAATAAGGGAAACTGGGACAAGGTTTTCCCACAGCATCAGCCTGTCCATCTGGAGGTTGGCATGGGAAAAGGCCGCTTTCTTATGGATATGGCGAAGCTCCACCCAGAGATCAACTATATCGGAATCGAAATGTATGACAGCGTACTTCTTCGTGCCATTCAGAAAAAGGAGGCGCTGGCTGAGGAAGGGCAGGCGCTTTCCAATCTGAAATTCATGCGTATGGATGCACGCCTCCTTCCGGAAACTTTTGAAAAAGGCGAGGTTTCAAAAATCTATCTGAATTTTTCCGATCCCTGGCCAAAGGCCCGCCACGCTTCCCGCCGCCTTACCTCCCGGGAATTTCTTGCCCGCTACGACAAGATTCTGAAAGAAGACGGAACCATCGAGTTCAAAACTGACAACCGCGGCCTGTTCGACTTTTCCCTAGAAGAAGTCCCGGAAGCCGGATGGAAGCTTGAAGCACATACCTTTGATCTTCATCACAACGAAGAAATGATGGTTGGCAATGTAATGACCGAATATGAAGAAAAATTTTCTTCTATAGGAAATCCTATCTGCAAGATGATCATTCGTCGTTAAATGTTTCACGTTGCTGTATTTCTTTTCATATTATAAGGAAGAAATATCTGGCAGGAGTTTTTATATGAAGCGAACCAGATCTTTGCAAAAATTTGCTGCTCAATTTGGCTATGAACATAAAAACAGAAGCAATCCCTTCTCCGGCATAAAGAAGCATGCCAACGAACTGTCCAAACTGCTGGACAGCATGTTTCCCAAGGACAAAAACGACAAAGAAAAATCATAAAAAGGAAGCCAAACAAATGAAAAATTCTCCGACAGAAGTGAAAAAGAAAGAAACGGAAGAGCGCAAACGTCAGGAAGAGCTGGAAAAACAAAAGCGTAACGAAACGTACCAGCTTCTTGGCGGTTCCCAGAATGACAGTGACGCAGACGACGATTCCTCATTAGACGGAAATATCCAACAGCTGGAAAATTACAGCTACTTTGACGGCGACAAAATTCTTGAATCCCTAAAGCTTGCCCCCAAAGACCGAAAAAACGGGGAAGCCATCTATCGCCAACAGAAAATGAATGTCACAGATATTTCCTGCGGCTACGACAGGATGAACGGTCAGCGCCTTGGCCAGATTGAAGCAACCTTCCAGACTGGCAGAGATATCTTCGGCGTCACCCTTCTTTTCTCTCACGAGGAAGTTACTTATGCAAGATGCGGATGCCCGGAATGCCACAGAAAATACTGGGGCTGGTATTCTGATAATTCCAGGTGCCAGTATACAGCTGCACTTGCCTTCTATATTCGTGATTATGTAAACCACAGCAATTTTTCGGATGCCACTGACATGAACGGAGACTATCTGCTGAACTCCTATCGCAGAGGACAGCTCAAAAATGACCAGAAAGAAACACCGGCCCATGTTTCCGCAGGTGTTTCCCTGGTTCCAAGACTGACACAGAATGACAATAAGCTTTCCGTTTCTTTTAAGGTAGGAACTTCCAAAATGTTCGTGGTAAAAAAACTGGATGACTTCTGCCGTCAGGTTCGCAACGGTGAGACCGTTCAGTATGGAACCAGCACCCAGATCAGCCACAAAACGCAGGATTTCACAGAGGAGAGCCGCAAATGGATCCGCTATATTGACCGGATCGTCCGCGAGGAAGAGCAGTTTGTAGACAAAATCCAGAATTCCGGCATCTATTTGCCAAAAAAATTTAATGTTGGCAATTCTCTGGATCTTTTTGGCTGGCGTCTGGACAGTTTTTATGACAATATTTGCAATGATAAAATAGATTTTGAAGATAAAACTCCGGATGCTGCCCGTAAAAAAGCCCAGCTTCACTGCAAAACAGGGAATCCACGGATTTCCATACGGATTCTGGATGCCTCTAAGGACAAAAAGCAATTTGACGGTGTCACAGTAAAGGGATACATCCCAGAGCTTTTTCAGGGTATGGACTCTTCATACTTTATCCAGGATGACAGCTTCTGTAAAACCGAACCGGCCTTTATGGAGAAGGTCCGTCCATTGACAGCGCTTTCCAGAAATGGAGAATTCCACTTCCAGATGGGGCGTAATACACTGTCCAATTTTTATCACAATGTGCTGCCCCAGCTTCAGGAAGTGGCGGATATTACGGAGGAAAATCCGGAGAAATTCAGACAGTACCTCACGCCTGAAGCACACTTCGTATTTTATCTGGACATGGAAAACGATAACGTTATCTGCAAGGTAAGCGCCTTTTATGGAAAAAGAGAATTCTCTGTAGGAAAGCTTTTACTTCATGAGGATATCTCCCCGGACCAGCAGTTCCGTGACTTTCCTCTGGAAAACAGTGTGCTGGATCAGACCATGGAATGGCTGCCTTACTATGATCCCGACTTTGACGTACTTCACTGCAATCATGACGAAGAACTGAGCTATCAGATCATGGAGTCCGGAACTACCGCCCTCATGGAGCTTGGCGAAGTACGCTGCACCAACCGGTTCCGCAGCCGACATACCTTAAAGACTGTAAAGGTTTCCGTTGGGGTGTCCGTTTCCGGCGGCCTCCTGGATCTGAATATTTCCACGGATGATATTTCCAGCCAGGAGCTTCTGGATATCCTGAAAAGCTATCAGCTGAAGAAAAAATATTACAAGCTGAAAAGCGGCGAATTTGTCAATCTCCAGGAGCAGAACCTGGAAATGCTGGCAGAACTGATGAAAACCCTTCATCTCACCCCGAAAGAATTTGTCAAAGGAAAAATGCACATTCCGGCATACCGCACCTTATATCTGGATCAGATGCTGGAAAGCAACGAAAACATATATGCCAACCGTGACCGTCATTTCCGTGAAATCGTAAAAGGCTTCAAAACCATTAACGATGCCGATTTTGAAGAACCGGAAAGCCTTTCCAGAATCATGCGAAAATACCAGAAGAACGGTTATAAATGGCTGCGTACCCTGGAAGCATGGAAATTTGGCGGAATTCTCGCCGATGATATGGGCCTTGGAAAAACCTTACAAGTAATCGCAGTTCTTCTTGCAGCGAAGCTTGAAGGAAAAACCGGCACATCCCTGGTAGTAGCTCCCGCTGCCCTTGTTTTTAACTGGGGTGAAGAGCTTGCCCGATTTGCCCCACAGCTGAAAGTTTCCCTGATCGCAGGAAGTCAGTCCGAGCGTCAGGCAAAGCTTCAGACGTACTCAGATTTCGATGTTCTGGTCACCTCTTACGATCTTTTAAAAAGAGATATTGACCAGTATGAGGAAAAAGAATTTTTATACCAGATCATTGATGAGGCACAGTATATCAAGAATCACACAACAGCAGCAGCCAAATCTGTAAAGGTGATCCACAGCCAGACCCGCTACGCACTTACCGGAACACCAATTGAGAACCGCCTCAGTGAGCTTTGGAGCATTTTCGATTATTTAATGCCGGGATTTCTCTACGGTTATGATTCCTTTAAAAAGGAATTTGAAACTCCGATCGTAAAGAACGACGATGAGTCTGCCATGACCCGTCTGCAGAAAATGGTGTCTCCATTTATCCTTCGCCGTCTGAAAGAGGATGTGTTGAAGGATCTTCCTGAAAAACTGGAAGAAGTCCGTTACGTGAAATTTGAGGATGCACAGCAGAAGCTGTATGATGCCCAGGTTGTGCATATGAAGGAAAAAATTGCCCAGCAGGACGAGGGCGAATTTAATAAGAGCAAATTGTGGATTCTGGCTGAATTGACGAAGCTGCGACAGATCTGCTGCTCTCCTTCTCTTTGCTTTGAAAATTACCGCGGTGAATCTGCCAAGGCTGAGAGCTGTATGCAGCTGATCCAGAGTGCTATTGATGGTGGGCACCGTATGCTTTTATTTTCCCAGTTTACTTCCATGCTGGCTCTTCTTCAGGCAGCACTGGAAAAAGAGGGGATTCCTTATTACATCATCACTGGGGAAACCTCCAAGCAGAAACGACAGGAGCTTGTGAAACAGTTCAATTCTGATACCACTCCTGTATTTCTCATTTCCCTGAAAGCAGGCGGCGTTGGACTGAATCTGACAGGTGCAGATGTGGTTATCCACTATGACCCCTGGTGGAATCAGGCTGTCCAGAATCAGGCCACTGACCGTGCCCACCGTATCGGACAGACAAAGAAAGTTACCGTGTACAAGCTCATCGCCCGCAATACCATTGAAGAAAAGATCCAGAAGCTCCAGGAAGCAAAGCAGGATCTGGCAGAGCAGATCATCAGCGGTGATATGGGACAGCTGAGTGGTATGAGCAGGGAGGATATTCTGGAATTGTTGTAGGAAATAAGGTACTATTGCTATTTAATTGATTAAAAGTTCTTCAATGCGGACGCATTTGGACAATGTGTATTACTCACTCGCCGGCGCAACGCTACAGCGAAC
>NZ_JBCOMI010000003.1:0-99723 GCF_040924245.1 Ruminococcus sp. J1101004sp1_RTP21198st1_B9_RTP21198_201120
CGTTGCGCCGGCGAGTGAGCAATCACCATTGTCCGAATGCGTCCGCCTTGAACAACTTTCAACACACTAAATAGCAACAGACCAGGTAATCCCTGGCCTGCTTTATTCTTAGTCATACAGATGGCAGCGCACCTTATGCCCATTTCCCATATCTTTTACCTCAGGCACCTGATTCTTACAAATCTCCATGCACTTCCGGCATCTGGTATGGAACTTACATCCCTTAGGCGGATTCGCAGGGGATGGAATATTTCCCTCCAGAATGATACGGTTTCTCTTCAGATCCGGATCCGGCATAGGAATTGCAGAGAACAGAGCCTCTGTGTACGGATGAAGAGGATTTGCAAAAATATCTGATGTGGTACCAGTCTCCACAAGACCTCCCAGATACATAACGCCGATGGTATCGGAAATATGCTCTACAACGGAAAGATCATGAGAGATAAACAGATAAGTCAGATTTCTCTTCTCCTGAAGTTCCTTTAACAAGTTAATGATCTGAGCCTGTACGGAAACATCAAGCGCGGAAACCGGCTCGTCACACACAACGAACTCCGGATTCAATGCAAGTGCTCTCGCAATACAGATACGCTGTCTCTGTCCACCAGAGAACTCATGAGGATAACGGTCTTTATGATAAGACTGAAGTCCACAGTCATCCATGATCTTGGTCACATAATCTGCATATTCAGACTTAGGAACCAGGTTATGCTCTCTTACAGCTTCCCCGATGATCTCGCCAACCGGCAGTCTTGGGGAAAGGGAAGAATATGGATCCTGGAAAATGATCTGCATCTTGGTACGCATATCGCGCATTTCTCTATTGGAAAGACCGTAAACATCTTTTCCGTTGAAGAGAACCTGTCCGTCTGTTTTCTCAATCAGTCTTAAGATGGTTCTTCCTGTGGTAGATTTACCACATCCGGACTCTCCAACCAGACCCATTGTGGTTCCTCTCTTTAATGTGAAAGAAACGTCATCAACTGCTTTTACAGCTCCAACCTGCTTACCGAACATTCCACCCTTGATTGGGAAATATTTCTTAAGATGGGATACCTCCAGAATGTTATCGGACTGCTGATTCTTTGCATTTTCTGCTGTCTTATTCTCACTCATGAGTTTTTCCCCCTTCCCCTGGATGAACATTTGCCAGCCATCCTGCTTCCGGACGGTCTGCATAGCGGTAACAGCTTACTTCATGTGTAGGACTTAATTTAATCACGCCTGGATAGCTTCCCTGACACTTGTCACAGCTAAGCTCACAACGGTCACGGAAATAACAGTAATCCGGCATATCAATAGGGTTTGGAACCTTACCTGGAATACTGTAAAGCTTGTCAACCTTTTTGCCTACAACCGGTTTTGAACGCATAAGTCCAATGGTGTATGGATGAGACGGGTTCTTGAAGATCTCACTTGCAGTACCTTTTTCAACTACACGACCGGCATACATAACAACTACATAATCTGCCATCTCTGCAATAACCCCCAGGTCATGCGTAATCAGCATAATGGAAGAATTGATCTTATCTTTCAAGTTGCGCATCAGATCCAGGATCTGGGCCTGAATGGTAACATCAAGAGCTGTGGTAGGCTCATCAGCGATGATCAGTCTTGGATTACATGCAAGACCGATTGCGATACATACACGCTGACGCATACCACCGGAAAGCTCATGAGGATACATTTTATAAACGCCCTCACTGTTGGCGATTCCAACCAGCTTCAGCATTTCGATGGTTCTGGCCTTTACCTGCTCTTTGCTCATATCCGGATTGTGAAGCTTGGTGATCTCATCAACCTGCTCTCCAATGCGGAATACCGGGTTCAGTGCAGTCATAGGCTCCTGGAAAATCATGGAAAGCTCATTTCCGCGAAGCTTCTGCATTTCACTTGTAGGAGTGTTTACAATGTTGTAAACCTTGTCTCCGGTATTAAAACGGATTTCTCCTTCTACTGTCTGTCCCTGAGGACGCTGTACCAGCTGCATAAGGGAAAGGCTTGTTACAGACTTTCCACAACCAGACTCTCCAACAACACCAACTGTTTTTCCCTGAGGAATTTCAAAGCTTACACCATCCACGGCTTTAACCGTTCCGATATCTGTAAAGAAATAAGTATGAACATTGTCAAACTCAACTACGTTTTCCGGATTCTTCATGGTAGTGATATACTCTGACTCCGGAATATTCTTTCTGTTTCTCTTCTTCTCTATCTCATTGGTGATCTTTCGATTCTCTTTGGAGATTCTTTTGGTTTCCTTAGCTGAGATATAGTTTGCGTTTTTCTTACCAAATAATGCCATATTCGCACCTACCGTTTCATTTTCGGGTCAAATGCATCACGAAGACCATCACCCACAAAGTTAAATCCAAGAACGGTCAGCAGGATCAAAAATCCGGCCGGGATCCATACGAACCAGAAGTTGGTCAGTACGTATACATCATTTACCGCATTTACAATGTTACCCCAGGAAGCATATGGGAACTTAACACCGATTCCAAGGAAGCTAAGAGTTGCCTCCATCAGAATAACATCACCAAGTCCCATTGTTGCAATAACGATCAGCTGTGGGATAACGTTAGGGATCAGGTGGCGGAAAATACGTCTGGACACACGAACACCTGTCGCTTCTGTTGCAACCATGAACTCCTGCTCACGAAGGGAGAGGATCTGTCCACGTACCATACGGGCAATGCTTGGCCATCCCACGATACCCAGGATCGCACAAAGTGCATAAATACGGATTCGCGGATCGATCTTGTAATAATCCATAACAGAACCGATGATAATGTACAGCGGCATTGCTGGGATACAGATAACAACATCAACCACACGCATGAGAATGGTATCTACCCATCCTCCAAAATAACCGGAAATACCACCGATGAGAATACCGATGATACCTTCGATAATGATAACAACGAAACCGATCATCAGGGAGATACGTCCGCCATACATCAGTCTGGTAAGCATATCCATACCGTTTCCGTCAGTTCCTACCAAGTGCTTCTTACTTGGAGCTGCATAGGTATCGTTGACAGTAGTCTCTTTCTGGTTACGGACTACATACTGTGTATTCTTTGTCTGAAGCTGATAGGTCTCCTCCTCACCATTCTCATTGAGAGCGGTAAATGTGGAGGCTTTCTCTGTGATTGCCTGCTCCACTGCCTCTTTAAAAGAAAGGGAAAGGAATACACCGTTTGCCTGCGGGGATACCAGAAGACCGGAAACTGTTGCATAAACCTCGCCGTCTTTGGTGATCTCTGTAGCAGTCTCACCTTCTAAAGTGCTCATCTCATACTTTACGCCATCGCACTCAAAAGAAGACTCGCCATTTTCCAGGGCATCCAGTGCAAGCTGCTGGAATTCAAATCCAAGCTGTGCATCGCTGGTGGCTGCGCTGAAGACCTTCTTTGTTGCAAAAGCAACTTCTCCGGAAATGGTGATCAGATTCTCACGTCCGGACTTCTCAATGGAATAAGTAATGCCGTCCACCTCAAAGGTATCTTCATCATTACTTACTGCTTCTTCATAGCCTTCTTTGATGTCATCTGTTACTTCTGCATCTCCAGCCGGTTTATAGGTGGATTTGCCTTTCAGGGTAAGAACTGTGGCAACCGGCTCTGCGGAGTAAATCGCCCAGTATTCTTCGCCTTTATTTTCAAGTCCGTAAGTTACACCATCTGCCTCAAAAGTCGCATCCCCTTTGTTGGTTGCAAGAATGAACTTCTGCTGTCCGGCTGCCGGGAACTCGCTTCCGTCTGCTGTTTCAAAAATATATGCTTTATTATAGGTAGCTCCTGCATAATCCTTCCATACGTGGTCGGTTTTACGGAACACCTGGCTCTCACCATAGGGACTGACCATACCTCCAATGAATGAGAACACAAACATTGTTACCAGAATTACAAGTCCTGCCACAGCCAGCTTATTGCGGAAAAATCTCTTGGCAACAAGCATTCCAGGGGAGAGGACTTTTACACGCTGCTCATCATCCAGTGCCTGGGAGGTACTGACATGATCGTCTTTTTTCTTTGTTGGATCTGTACTCATGTTTTTCCTCCTAATTTACTCGTACCCTTGGATCTGCCACAGCGTACAGGATGTCTGCGATCAGATTGCCGGTCAATGTAAGAAATGCCAGAAATACCATATAGAACATGGTAAACGGAATATCACCCTGGGTCAGTGCCTGATAGGATGTGTATCCGATTCCCGGGATCTGGAACAAAGTCTCTGTGATCATGGCTCCGCCAAACAGGTTTGGAAGTGTACTTCCAAGGATGGTGATGATCGGAATCAGAGTATTTCGGAACGCATGGTGATAGACCACCTTCTTCTCCGGTACACCCTTAGCTCTTGCAGTACGGATGTAGTCTGCATTTAATACCTCCAGCATGTTGGTTCTGGTGTAACGCATCAGGGAACCAACGCTGACGATGGTCAGGGTGATCACCGGAAGGATCAGATGCTGCGCCATATCCAGTACCTTTCCAACGCTGCCGTAAGACTCATGCATACGGCTTACAATACCATACAGGTCCACCCATTTCAGATTGATGGAGAAGATCCATTTCAAAATAGTGGCAAAGAAGAAAGACGGCAGGGAAATACCGATGAGGGCAAACACTGTCACCGCATAGTCTACTTTGCTGTACTGCTTGGTGGCCGATATGATTCCCAGAGGGATTGCAATGATGATCTCCAACAGGAACGAGGCCAGCGCCAGTACAAAGGAATACCAGATTACACTGGAGAATTTCTTGGTTACCGGCTGATGGAAGATCCAGGATTCTCCAAACTCACCGTGAAGTGCTTTTCCAAGCCATACAAAATATCCTTCCAGGACCGGCTTATCCAGTCCATAGGAGGCATTTAATTCCGCAACCAGCTCATCATAAGGCTTAGCGCCCTGTTTCATGGACATGTCGCGGGCTCTTCCTTCTACATAAGAGGTAGGAAGGCTTCTCTCAATTGAGTAAATGATCATGGAAACGAAGAACAGAATCATCGCTCCCAGAAGTACACGACGTACAATAAATTTCTTCATTTAGTTTATCTGTCCTTTCCAGTATCAGGGTAAGAAGTTCTGACTGTGATGTTCTTACTGGCAGTGTGTCCTGCCGGTTCTGGCTGTATGCAATGCCCCGGCACACATCAGTACCCAAGGCATACTGCCAGTAAGGCAGTGGGCTCACTTGTTAGGGTGAGCCCACTGCACTAGTCTGACTTCTTCAGTTTATACCTTTAGTTCATCTCGATGTTCTCGATATCTTTATACCAATAATAGAATGTAGAAACATCTTTTGTAAAGGTATCTGCATTTACACGCTCAGGGCTGTAGATAATGCAGTTCTGTCTCTGATATACCGGAATCTCAACTGCCCAGTCAAGAATGATATCCAGGCACTGTTTGTAAACAGATTTTCTGTATTCCTGATCTGCGGAAGAACGAGCGTCGATAATATCCTGATCCAGTGTAGCGTCATTGATGTGGTAGTAGTTACTCTTTACGCTCTCGCTGTGGTATGTCTGATACATATCAGGATCGATTGTTGCCTGCCATGCAGCTGCCCACATTTCTGCTGTACCTGCATTTAAAGCATCCCACATGATGTTAGAGTCTGTAACGTCATTGATCTCAAGTGTGAATCCGATGGACTCAAGTGCTGCCTTAGCATCTGTAAGGATTGCAAAGCTTGGGTGATCTCCACTTCCGTCAGCGCCGATGATGATCTCATAGGACATCTTAGCACCTTCCGGAGCTGCTGTTACTTTGCCATCTTCTACAGTGTAGCCAGCTGCCTCAAGGTAGCCAAGAGCTGCCTGTGTAGCTGCTGCAAATTTCTCATCATCAGACATGTCGTCTGTGTAAAGCGGATTTCCGTCAACATCTACAGAGTAAGCTGCCTTATAATCTGCATCAGATTTCTGAGGAGCTGCCCAGGATGTATTGGAGATCGGGTAGTTGATTACGGAAGCAGCATCGCCATAGTAGGAATCGATTGCTACGTCACGATATACAGCAAATACAGTTGCAATTGCTTTTCTTAAATCCTTGGATGCATCAGAGCTTCCATCATCACCAACTTTTACAGTGTTAGAGTTGATACCGATGTATCCATATCCAAGGTTGTCTGTTGCGTTAACCATGATCTTGTCGCCATCAAGCTCGCCGTTGCTGTTGATGCTCTTGATCTGGTCAAATGCAGATTTGCTTCCGGATGGATCGGAAAGGTCGATTGTACCCTGCTCAACACCGGCAATCTTATCTGCGTCGGAAGTCTCTCTCCACTGAAGGTACTTGATCTTAGGAGCACCTTTGTAGTAGTTCTCGTTTGCTTCCAGATATACGGTCTTGTTCTCATATTTCACAAATTTGTAAGGACCTGCACCAAGTGGCTGGTTTGCTTTGTCACGTACTGCGGAAAGGTCGCCTCTTGTGAAACCGAACTGATTGTTGTCATAGTCATAAAGAGAAGCATCACCATAGTAATGCATTGGCTCAACGATTACGCCAAGATTGTAGATTGTAGTAGCAGAGAATCCGTCTGTTGTGATCTCAACTTCGTAATCGCCAAGTTTCTTGATTCCTTCGATGTTAGCAACTTCCTCGCCCTCACCTGCAGCAGTTTTCTGCTCTACCAGGTATTCCTGTGCAATTGTTGTAGCATCTTCATTGAAATATTCCTCATCGCCGTATGCAGTTGCAAGAGCTACATAATCTGTACCATACTGGTCAGCGATCTCATTAATGATTGTATCCTGGTCTTTGCCGTCTACGCTGTAGCCGTCTTCGGTAGCGTAGAGCATTGCGAAGAATTCGTCACCGCTTGCAACACCGTAAGCGTCTGCGTAATCTTCCCATGAAGTCTGTGCCCAGTCATACTCAGAGGTAAGAAGCGGAACGATCAGGTCAGATTTCACCTTCTCTGCTACTTCGTCTGGCATGTCAGCTAATACATTTGCAACATCCTCATCTGTGATAGAGTCTGCTGCTGTGGAATTCAGACGGTAGTTCTTCATACCTTTGATATTGGTGGAATACAGAGTTGCATTTCCATCATAATCAGTATCTGAATATACATATAATGTGAAAATAAGGTCATCTGCGGTAAGCGGCTCACCATCAGAGAATTTTACATCATCGCGAAGTTTGATGTCATAAACAGTCTCATCCTCGCCCTGTGTAACTGTAATATCAGAAAGTCCTGTGTAAGTATACTCTGTTCCGTTATACTCAGTAGTCTCTCCCTCAATACCATTGTAGATAACAGCACCTGCGCGGTCGTTATCAAACAGATATGCTCCTACGATATCGGAGATCTGCTGATCCGGAACTGCTTCTGCGAACATTCCACAGAATTTCTCGGAGAAGTTGGTCTGTCCAACAACCAGCGGTGTATCGGAAGAACCTCCCTCAGTCTCTTCTGCTGCATCAGCTGTGTCTTCTGCAGCGTCTGCATCCTCAGCAAAAACAGGAACACTCACTGTTGATGCTGCCATGACACCTGTTAATAACAGGGCCATTAACTTCTTCTTGCTCATATCTTATCCTCCTTTTTTAAGATATTTTATTGTAACTATTCATCAGAGCCTGTTGGAGACTCCTGAGGCCAGCTACTACAGACAACCTGAAAATTTGTTGTCTTATACCTCTCTATTTTACCATGTTTTATTACATGTGCAATAGCTATATGGCGAAATATGTCTGGAATTTTGTCCATAATTGTCAAAAACTGAAAGATTTTTACTCAAAATTTGTAAATTTCGCTTTAATCTGCCAGTTTTGCGCAGTACTAACACTTCCCAGTGCTAAAATCATCACAGCGGCTGCCTCGAATAATAGTTCCCTTGTAAAAATAAGATTTTCGAAATCTTTTAACAAAAAAATCAGGTTTGCCACGCTTGTAAAAAGTCCCAGTACCGTGATGGCAATGCTGCACCTTACCGGACGCCGCACCCCTTTTTCATACTGTGCACAGGTCATATGCCCTATATGCTTTTCCGGGATTACCACCTGTGAGTGAGCTTTTCCCTCCTGCTGTCTGCAAAAAAGAAATAAGGAAGCACCTCCCATGATTCCATAGGAAACAGGGAATACTACCACCATATAGGGAAGCAATATCCAGAAGATCCTGCTTCCTTCATTGTTCAGCATCAGGCTGGCAAAATAGATCACAAGGGCGGCTGCCATAAGAACTGTATTGTTAAGGGCATGTCTTTTCAGCTCCTTCACTGACAGGCTGCTGCCATACCATTTTCCGGTATATTCAAATTTTTCCCCTCTCTGGCGGTAATCATTCCCATATTTTTTCACAATTCTTCCTCAACTTTCCTGTGAGTTCCCAATCTATTACCTGAAAGTGCTTTTCCTTCTCACAGTCTTTGCCTGATGACTCAACCCAGCTTCTTATCCAGCTCATCCACAATCTTCTGAATGCAGCCATCTGTAAATGGAACTGTAAGTCCCACCTGTTTCAGCATGGACGGATAGAAATCACTTGCAGAAAGCCGGCAAAGCTTCATATAATCAGCCCACGCAGCGTCATGATCTTTCTCCATGCGGATCTTAAACTGGAATGCACAAAGCTGTGCAAGTACATAATCAATATAGTAGAAAGGCATCTCAAAAATGTGGTGCTGTCTCTGCCAGTAGCCGCCTTCTTCCATAAACCTGCAGCCAGTGGAATCCATATATGGGCGGTACTCCTGCTCCAGCCTGTTCCATGCATCACGTCGCTCCTTAGGTGTAAGCTCCGGATTGCCGTATACAATGTGCTGGAATTCATCCACCATTGTTCCATAAGGAATAAAGTCGATGGCATCCTCAAGATGCATCTTGCGGTAATCATCGCCTCTTTCCCCGAAGAAAAGCTCGATCCATGGTTCCGCAAAGAATTCCATGGACATGGAATGGATTTCTGCTGTCTCCATGGTCAGATACCTGGAGTGATCGGTGATTGGATCCTTGCAGGATACATAACTCTGAAATGCATGTCCACACTCATGTGTGATTACATCCACGTCACCACTGGTTCCGTTAAAGTTTGCAAAAATAAACGGTACACCATAATCCGGAAGCTCCGTCATGTAACCACCGGTAGCCTTATTCTTACGTCCGAATACATCAAAAAGCTCATTCTCCATCATCATGTTGAAGAAATCCCTTGTCTCATCAGACATCTCCGTGTACATTTTGCGGCCGCTCTCAAGAATCTCCTCAGGAGTACCGATCGGCGCCGGATCTCCCTGTGGGAAATAAACACCCATATCATAATACCGAAGTGCATCTGCCCCAAGGCGTGCCTGACGGTTCTTGTGCATTCTGGAAGCTAACGGTACAAATACAGTCTTAATCTGCTCGCGAAGCTTCTGTACATCTTCCTTGGTATAAGAATTACGATTCATGCGGCAGTAGCCCATATCAATGTAATTCTCAAAGCCCAGCATCTGTGCCTGTCTGGTGCGGTTCTTCACCATCAGATCGTAGATTTCATCAAGCTCAGCCTGGTTCTCCTCAAAGAAGCCTGAAAAAGCATCCCATGCTTTCTTACGGGTATTCCGATCCTGGGAGCGCATATATTTACGCATAAGGGAAAGGTTCAGTTCTTCTCCTTCCCACATGATCTTGGCAGAAGCGATCAGCTTGCTGTAACGGGAAGCAAGGGCATTCTCCTCCTGCATCAGCGGAATCAGACTGTCATCGAAAGATTTCATCTCCAGTTCCATGGACTTAAATGCAACCGGTCCGATTTTCTCTTCCATATACTGACGATATGGAGTGGCAAAAAGTACTTTCTTATACTCATTTGTCACTGCGTTCAGTTCCGGGAGCTTCTCATCATAGTAGCTCTTCTCGCCGTCATAAAACTCATTTGTCACATCTCCATCCCTGCGGATATGGGCGATGGTGTAAAGAGTTCTCACGTGATCCATCAGCTTGTTAAATTCCTGATGAATCTCGAACTGCTCTTCTCCGCTCTTCGCAGAAGATGCGCGCTGGATAATCTCCTGTGCCTGTGCAATTACAGCTGGAAAATCCACACGAGTGTAAGGCATTTCTGAAAATTTCATCTCGTTCCTCCTTTATAGACACAAATGGGCGGACAAACTTCCTAAAGCTTATCTTCAGAATGCTGTCCGTCCATTGTCGCGTATTATTTACTATATCATAATCACATCTAAATTAAAAGGCTTAAATTTATAAAAAATGTTAATCAAAGAACATTATGACGTTGAAAGTGTGTTTTGCCAAATCTTCAGATTTTATTCAGCTACGCCTTCTTCTCCTTCTTCTACGATTTCCAGATCATCAAGCGTGTCATCTTCTTTGGATTCCTCTTCATCATACTCTTCTGGTGTATATGGAGTTTCTGTCACGTTTGCCTTTTCCAGAAGAAGCTCTGTTACCTTGCTCTCATAAAGGGCATTTACAAGCGTTTCCCGTGTATAAAGAGTCTCAAAATCAGCAGGACTCTCGCCATAGTAGTCAGCATACTCATTCACATAATTCACGTATTCATCTTCTGTTACCTCAATATTATTGGCTTCGGCATATGCACTGATGAAGAGGCGGCGGTTTACAAGATTTTTGGCTTCTTCTGCAATATCATCCTCTGTAACCCCGAACATATCCAGTACATCATTTACATCTCCGTCTTCCTCTACAAACATGGAATAACCGGAGAGTGCCTCTTCCCTGCATGCCTCAAACAGGTCGTCCGGATATTCTCCCGTAAACTCTGTACGTGCCAGGCAGGCAGAAATCAGATCTTCTGTCTCATCATAAGTACTCTGTTCCTCATAGGACTGCTCCAGATATTCTTTTACAGAAGCCTCATATTCTTCCTTCGTGTCATACCCGGTATAATTCTTCACATAATCCTCATCATATTCCGGAGTATCGGAAGCTGTAACATCTGTTATCTCCACTGAAAAGTCAACGGTTTTTCCCTGCCAGTCTTCCTGCCAGGTATCATCTCCGTACGTGATGCTGAAATCCAGTTTATCTCCAGTGGAAACACCTGTCAGCTTCTGGTCAAATTCTGCACCAAATTCTTCCTGTCCCAAGGTGATAAAAGTCTCTTCCGGCTCAGCAGCTTCCTCACCCTCCACAGTGGCAGTAAGATTCATATATACAATATTTCCGTCCTCGGAAGGTGCATTGGTAGACTGCTCATCACTGGCATCTGCCAGCTCTTCCTGGATCTCATCCTGTACCATATCGTCTGTGATCTCATAGGTATACCTGGTAACCTCTACACCATCATAATCTCCAAGAGTCACATAATCAGAAGCATTCTGAACCAGATATTCAGAAGGAGTAATGGGATCAAGAGCTGCTTCTTCCTCTGCATCATCTGCATCGATCACTTCATTATTCTCTACATCCTGTGAAAATTCAGGATCCAGTTCTTCTCCATCTTCATCCGGATCAGCAGCTGTCAGATCATCCTCTGCTGTGCTCTCCTGGGTAGTATTGTCCGTGTTTTTCTGCTGAGAAGCATTATCTCCACAGCCTGCAAATACTGTCATAGCTGCCAATGCAGCAAAAACATATCTTTTTTTCATATTTTTATTCCTTTCTGATAACTGTAAAGGTATGAACCAGCTATCCATTCTATATTTCGCATGTCATTTAATAATAATATAACATTTTCGAAATATTTTGTAAACTTTCTTTTCCTATGGACACTTATTTTGTTACTGTTCACTTCGTTCACAGTAACGCGCTTCGCGATGCACAGAAATCATGCAAAGCATGATTTCGCGCCGCAATTCTCGGTTTTTCTGTGAACTTTGTTCACAAAAAACACCTCGCGGAACGCTACCAGTGAACAGTAACCTTTTTTTCGCAATTCGTATTACCGTTTGAAGGATAAAAAAATCCTCTGCTTATGTTGCACTATACAGCATAAGCAGAGAATTCTGAAATTTCAATATTATATCAAACCAATCCCTGTTATCTTTCCTCTCGGAAGTAGGAAAGTCCAAGACTCTCCGGAGGCTGATTTTCTTTCTTCTTTCGGAAGCTTACTACAACCAGCACGATAATCGTAACCACATAAGGAACCATCTGGATCAGGTCTGTGACATAGCTTGCAACCTTGATTCCAAGAATACTTGGAAGGAACTGATACAACCAGTAGAGCATACCAAAAAGATAAGCGCCCCAGATACAGTTCAGAGGTTTCCATGTGGTAAATATAACCAGTGCAACAGCCAGCCAGCCAAGAGCTTCTATCTGTCCCGTTGTCGCCCAGATGCCCTGATTATAATCCAGAACGTAATATAAGCCGCCGATTCCGGAAAGGCCGGCACCAATACAGGTTGCCAGATATTTATATTTGGTTACATTGATTCCGGCTGCATCTGCAGTTCCCGGATTTTCACCTACAGCCCGAAGATTCAGACCTACTCTTGTTTTGTTCAGCACATAATGCAGAACAACAGCAATAATGATTGCCGCATACACCAGAAAACCATAGGCAAAAACAGTTTTACTTACAATTCCCAGCTTACTGGACAGGAATGGAATCTTCTTTGAAAAAGAAGCGTATGCCAGCGGTGCTGCAGTGTAGCTTGCACCATTTAAAATAAATACACCAAAGAAATTGGCAACACCCATACCGAATGTGGTAAGTGCAAGACCGGTTACATTCTGGTTTGCACGAAGGGTAATGGTAAGGAAGCTGAAAATCAGCCCTCCCAGCATGGAGGCTGCAATTGCTGCCACAAGCGCCAGGATCACGCATATCCAACCCTTTGGATCTGCTGAATTTTTCTCGTAAAAATAGGAGCTGGCGAAGCCAGCAAAGCCGCCAAGATACATAATTCCCGGAACACCAAGATTTAGGTTTCCTGATTTCTCAGTGGTGATCTCACCCATGGAACCAAACATGATAATTGTTCCAAATGGAATTGCCCTGATGATCCACGCAATCAGATTACTCATTTAGTGCACCTCCTTTTTGGAACCACGGAAAATCATCTTATAGTTGATAAAGAATTCACTTCCAAGGATAAAGAACAAGATCACGCCTTCAATAATACTTGCTGCATAATCGTTCAGACTGTATGCAGAAGCAATCTCTGCTGCACCTTTGGAAAGGAAGATCAGCAGGAAGGAGATCAAAGCCATATAAAACGTATTAAACTTTGCAAGCCATGCTACGATAATGGCGGTAAATCCGTTTCCACCTGCAGATGTGGTGGAAATGGTCTGGTCTCTTCCTGCTACGATCAGGAAACCAACCAGACCGCAGATAGCGCCGGAAATGATCATGGTACGGATGGTTACCCATTTTACATTGATTCCTGCATATCTTGCAGTGTTCTCAGATTCTCCAACAACGGTGATCTCGTATCCCTGTTTGGAATATTTCAGATAGAAGAACATGACAAACATCAGGATCACAACAATCAGAATGTTAATATTATATCTCTGTCCAAGAAACTGTGGAAACCATCCAACCTGTGTGGACATGTTCAGTTTACCAAGGCTGGAGGCTTTTCCACGAAGAATATTGGTCATGCAGGCCACAATGCTGGTTGCCACATAGTTCATCATCAGGGTAAACAGTGTTTCGTTTGTGTTCCAGTATGCCTTAAACACAGCCGGGATAAAGCCCCACAGACCGCCTGCAATCACGCTAGTAAGGAACATTACCAGGAAAAGCACTGGTGTAGGGAGACTGGCTCCGCATTTTACCATAACCATGGCTGTGGCAAGACCGCCCATCAATACCTGTCCCTCAGCGCCAATATTCCAGAAATGCATTTTAAACGCAGGGGCAAGAGCAATACCGATGCAGAGCAGGGTTACCAGATCTCGCATTGCCCAGGAAAAACGGATGCTTGTCATAAAGGTACCGTTAAACATAACTCCATATACGGATAACGGATTCAGTCCGGTTACACTGTAAATGAAAATCGCATCCACAACCAGTGCCAGTAAAATGGCAGCTGCGCGAACCCATACTTTGTAGCCGAAGCTGCTTTTGTCACGCTTTATAATTCGGACTAAGGGTTCTTTTGTTTTTACTTCACTCATTTATTTCCCCTCCTTCCGAAGATTTGTCATCAGCAGACCAACTTCTTCTTTTGTGGTTGTTCTGGCATCCAGAATGCCGTTCTCCCTGCCTCCGCAGAGAACCAAAATGCGGTCGCACAGATCAATGAGAACATCCAGATCCTCACCTACATAAACAACTGCAACACCCTCTTTTTTCTCCTCGTCCAGAAGATTATAGATTGTATAGGAGGTATTGATATCCAGACCACGTACTGCATAGGCAGTCATCAGGACAGTCGGTGCCTCTGCGATTTCGCGGCCTACCAGAACCTTCTGAACATTACCGCCGGACAGACGGGATACAGGAGTATTTAAACTTGGGGTAACAACCTCCAGCTCTTTTTTTACCTTTTCTGCCATTTTCTTCGGAGCACGCATATCGGTAATCGGAGATGGACCATTTCCATAACTCTTTAACAGCATATTTCCCGTCATACCCATGGAACCAACAAGTCCCATTCCAAGACGATCCTCTGGAACAAATGCAAGATGCACACCGGCATCCCGAATTTTCTTTGGTGTTTTGCCAACCAGCTGAAGGGGCTGGTCTTCTTTACCTTTTTCATAGAATTCAATGCTGCTGCCCTGGGCTGTAATCTGAAGTCCTGCAATGGCTTCCAGAAGTTCCTTCTGGCCATTTCCGGAAATTCCGGCTATACCAAGGATTTCTCCGCCGAAAACATCAAAGCTTACATCATCCAGCACCTTGATTTCCTCACGGTTATAAACAGTCAGATGGGAAACAGAAAGTCGTTTCACAGGATTCACAGGCGCAGAGCGTGCAATATTCAGTTCTACCTTCTTGCCAACCATCATCTCTGTAAGAGAGTTTTCTGTAGCTTCACTGGTCTCTACTGTGCCTATGTATTCCCCTTTTCGAAGGATTGCCACACGGTCAGAAATCTCCAGAACTTCGTGAAGCTTGTGCGTAATGATGATAACGGATTTGTTATCTGCTTTCATGTTTCGGATCACTTCAAAAAGCCTTGCCGTTTCCTGAGGAGTCAGAACTGCCGTAGGCTCATCCAGGATCAGGATGTTTGCTCCTCTGTAGAGAACTTTTACAATTTCCAGAGTCTGTTTCTGGGATACGCTCATCTCATAAACCTTCTGGTTTAAATCCAGGTCAAAGTGATATTTATCGCAGATAGCCTGGGCTTTTTTCTTAACCTCTTTCAGGTCAAATTTCTGTTTCTTGTCAAGACCGAGGGCAATGTTCTCAGTGGCACTGAATACATCGATCAGTTTAAAATGCTGGTGGATCATACCGATTCCCAGATCGTAGGCATCTTTCGGAGAGCGGATTTCCACTTTCCTGCCGTCTATCATGATCTCGCCGGAATCTGGAAAATAAATACCGGAGATCATATTCATAAGAGTGGTCTTGCCACTTCCGTTTTCTCCCAGAAGGGAGAGAATCTCACCTTTTTTTACGTCAAGGTTGACATTTTTGTTGGCAACAACTTTTCCAAATGTTTTGGTAACATTTTTTAATTGAATGGCATATTCCAAAGTGTTGTGCCTCCCTTCCCGTTTTATAATCAAGGCAAAACAAGCTCTTCTGGTTTTGCCTATCTTTGAAGCGTTCGCCAAAATCCCACATCCGCGTGGATTTTAACTTTCCCGCTTACGAAACAAAAGGGAAGCCTTTTTACAGCTCCCCTTTTGGATTTAATGTAATTCGATAACTGTTCAGGTTTCTTCCCAGCTACCTGCTCCGCGATGCACAGAAATCATGCTTCGCAGGATTTCGCATTACTGCTTATTCAACAGCGTCTGCGTCCTCTGTGATTCCATCAATACGAAGTGTAAAGTATGGAGCGCTTCTGAATGTGGACTCTGCAAAATGTCCATCCACGATTGCCTCAACAGTCTCGCCCTGATATACAACAGTTGCTGGATCAGTTGTGTAATCCATGAAGGAAAGGTCAACCGGTGCAGAGGTAACTTCCTCACCGCCTACAGTAAATGTAGAGGTATCAAATACCTGAAGAGAACCGTCTTTCAGTTTGCCCTCGATGTCAGCAACATAGTCTGCAGTTCCTTCTGCACAGGACTCACCAAGTTCTGTGATTCCTACTGCATCGTCATTATATCCTGCGGACCAGTCCTGCTCAAGGTCACCACCGCCCATTACGGTTGCAATTGCATGTTTGTAGTATACTGCCCAGTTATTGGTAGCAGAGGTAAGTGCTGCTGTAGGAGCAGTCTCAAGCATATCAATATTGTAGCCTACAGAGTAGCAGATCTTGCCATCATCGTGAAGCTTCTGTGTAGCTGCAGGAGCACCTGTAGAGTCTGCATGCTGTCCGATGATCACACAGCCGTTAGCAATAAGTGCCTCAGCTGCTGCACCCTCTTTGTCAATATCGAACCAGGAGTTTGTGTACTTAACTTCCATTACAGCGTTCGGAACAACGCTCTTAATACCAAGGTAGAATGCAGTATAACCAGAAACAACCTCAGCGTAGCTGAATG
The DNA here is from genome assembly GCF_040924245.1 of Ruminococcus sp. J1101004sp1_RTP21198st1_B9_RTP21198_201120. Taxonomy (NCBI): domain Bacteria; kingdom Bacillati; phylum Bacillota; class Clostridia; order Eubacteriales; family Oscillospiraceae; genus Ruminococcus; species Ruminococcus sp. J1101004sp1_RTP21198st1_B9_RTP21198_201120. The sequence goes on from NZ_JBCOMI010000003.1 coordinate 16,559, forward strand.
CTCCAACATAGCCAACCTTTACATTACCGTCTGCATCAAAGCTGTCTGGCTGTGTCTCGGTGGTAAGAGTGCCATCTTCAAGAATCTCTTTCAGCTTCAGACCAGCTACAACACCGGATACATAGCGGGATTCATAGATGTTAGTGAATGCATTCTTGAAATTCTCGCATCCACTGATTGCTGCAAAATCGCCTGTCATGGAAACGAATGTTACATCCGGGTATTCCTGAGCAGCCTGTACCAGATAGGTCTGATGTCCATAGCTGTTACCGATTACCAGAGAGCATCCCTGTCCAACAAGGTCGATTGCTGCATCATAGCAACTGGAGTCTTCCGGAACTTTGTATTTCCAGATGATCTGGCTCTCGTCAAGACCAAGCTCTGCAGCAGCTTCCTTGACACCGGCGATATGAGCTGCAGAATATCCTTCTGTCTCATCACCTACAAGAATAACTCCCATCTTGAAGTTCGGATCAGCTTCAACGCTGTCCTCGTCAGCGGCATAAACAACAGAAGCGAAGGCGGTCATTGTAAGCACCATCACTGCTGCAAGAAGAAGGCTGACTACTTTTTTACACATTTTTTTCATTTTACTTCCTCCTTGATATTTTATTTGCCTGAGACTTTTCCTCTCTATGTAAGAAAAATCTTAAACGTTACAATTATTTTATTTTTTTTCTAATTAAATGTCAACCATTTATATATAATTCAAAAAATATTTTTGAACAAATGATAATTTTTTTGTAAAAATATTTTTACGCGTTCTTCATAATCTTACTTTATCATTTTTCTTATTAGCCACGCGGAAAGCTCTTGGCGTTACCCCATATCTTTCCTTGAATACACGGTGAAAATAACTGTTGTTTTCATAGCCCACTGCTGCAATGATATCGCTGATGGGAAGGTCTGTATCACACATCAGTTCCACAGCTTTACTAAGACGTTTCCGCTGAAGCAGCTCCTTAAAATTAAAGCCTGTTGTTTTTTTTATCATTTTGCTTAATACATGCATGGGAAGGTGAAGCATATCGCATAGCTCAGTCAAGGTGGCCGTGCGGTATTTCTGCTCAATATAATCCAGAGTAGTCATGGATATCATGTTCTCGTACTGATTTGGAAGGCGCATTTCCACATACTGTACAGAGTCCATAAGGTAAAGAAAAATAAGTCCCATGGTAGTCTGATTGATTTTGTTCTGGTTGCCTCTTCCTGTTACAAGGGAATAAATAATATTTTCCAGAAGATTCTGGATCTGCAGCACCTCAGATACCTTAAAATGAAGATATTCTCCCTGCTGGTTATCCCGGCGCAGTACATTCACCAGAAAATCTGCCAGAACATTATTATTTCCTGCCATTGAATATGCCACATCAAAAAACTCCGGCAATACCATAAAATTTATGGCAATGTCATTCCTGCCAGCTGCAAGAATCTCATGATGGGTAAACTGATTCAGAAAAAGCAGTTCCCCTTTTCGCACAATAACCTGTTTGCCATCTATAACATTAGTAAGAGTTCCCTCGCATACGTAGAGTACTTCCACATAATTATGGCGGTGAAGGGGGAAATGAACAAACCTGGTATGGGTGCGGATTGCGATCAGCTTCCCTTCCTCCAGCATCTTATTGCTGTCAATTGTAAAATCGCTTCCAGACGTGTAAAGATCCCTGTCCACTTCTGCTTCTCCGTTCAGGATCCTACTCTCTTCTTCTGTAATTTCACGAAGCTGCTCCAAGAGTTCTCTCTGCACTACACATACCTCCTGCTGCATGATTTCTGTTTTCTCCAGAGCGTGTTTGAAAAAGGCTTTCTGCAAGATGTGCGTCACAATTTGTGGGAGATTTTGTCCGGATGAGGGCGCCGTAGCGGGCTACAGCAACCGAATTCGGGCAAAATATACCGCAAAGTGGGGCGTGCAGATTGCGGGAATGATTTTTCAAACACACTCTAATTATATACACAAAAAGAAGTTAGTGTCAAAAGCTCTTTTCACACTAACTTCTTCCTCTATTTTTAATCTCTATTTTTTCTTTTTCAGGACCCTTGTTGCCAGCGGCTGCATAATCTCATCCGCTGCACCGTAGATCACTTCATATTCTGCCGGAACCGGAACTGCCTTTGTTTCTCTTGCATAGTTCTGGATAAACAGATATTCATTTTCCTGATTTTCACGTAAGGTGACAGAAACCTCTGCCGGTACGAATCCCAGCGGTGCCTGAATGCCAGCTTCCTTTGCTGCCTTTCCGTAGAAATCACTGTAGAAAGCCTGTTCCATATCTGCGCCAACGTAATATACGTGACCTTTTCCATATGATTTATGTGTCACTACAGGAGTTCCTGCATAGAAGTCATCGCCATAGCGCATAAGCACTTCTGCGTCAGAAACCTTTACCAGCTCACACAGGTTCTTGCAAGCATAGATGCCGCTGATTTCCAGATGATTGCCTGGTTCCGAAATTCCATGGTTCTCTTCCCAGTCATAAAGAGCATCAATCTCCGTAGTACGAAGACCGGCTGCCTCCATAAGCCCGTATGGTGTACCTCCAAGGAAGCACTTGTCTGTGCCATCCACAAGACCGGTCCAGTAAGTGATCACCAGGGTTCCGCCATTTTCTGCATATGCTCTTAATCTTTCTTCGTATCCATCTTTGAACATATAAGCCATTGGCGCTGCCACAATCTTATAGCCGGAAAGCTCATGCTCCATGGAGATCACATCCACATTCAGTCCCTGTTCACGCAGGGCGCGGTACTGCTTCTGCACCGCTTCGGTGTAGAACATGTTCTCATTCCGCGGTCCCTGTGCATCCTGGATTGCCCAGTTATTTTCTCTGTCATAAAGGACTGCTGCCGGAGACTTCATCTGGCTGCCGCAGACTTCCTTCAGTGCTTCCAGTGCCTCTCCAACCTCTGTCACTTCTTTAAACACACGGGTATCCTCTCCGCCATAGTGGTCGATCACTGCACCGTGGAATTTCTCAGAAGCCCCCTGGCTCTGATGCAGCTGAAAGTATAAAACGCTGTCGGAGCCGTGAGCCACTGCCTGAAGAGAGGAAACCAGCATCATTCCCGGCTTTTTCAGCTTATTGATGGGCTTCCAGTTTGTGGCAGACGGGCAGGACTCCATGAGAAGAAATGGCTGATTCTTAATGCTCCTCATCAGATCATGCTGCATACCTGCGTCAATGGCAGTGAAAAATTCCTCTTTCTTATGCCAGCTTGGATAGTTATCCCAGGATACCACATCCAGAACATTGCGAAATTTCTTGTAATCAAGACCGTTGTAATCATACATCAGATTGGCTGTTACCGGCAGTTCAGAACCACCTTCACGGATTGCAGCAACCTCTCCTTTGATAAAATCAATGGTGCGGTCTGTAACGAACCGGTTCCAGTCAAGCTTCAATGCATGAAGCTCGTTCTCCCCCTTTGGGGATGGAGCTTCAATCTGATCGAAGCTATTGTAAATATGGCTCCAGAATGTGGTGCACCAGCTGGAATTCAGCTTCTCAATGGTTCCATATTTTTCTTTCAGCCATTCCCGGAATTTCTGCTGACAAAGAGGGCAATAGCATTCTCCGCCAAACTCATTGGAAATGTGCCACAGAATCACACCAGGATGACTGCCCAGTCTCTGGGAAAGCAGCTTGTCCATATCGTGAACTTTCTGACGATATACCGGAGATGTATAGCAATGATTATGTCTTCCTCCGAAAAATCTTCTGGTGCGGTCCGGATCCATGCGAAGGACCTCCGGATACTTGTCGGCCATCCACTTTGGCCTTGCGCCTGACGGTGTTGCCAGGATCGTGGAAATTCCCTCTTTATATAAATTGTCAATAATCTCTTCCAGCCAGCCCAGATTGTACTTTCCTTCTTCCGGTTCCAGTACTGCCCAGGAAAAGATTCCTACAGATACTGTATTAATGTGTGCTTTTTTGAAATATTCAATGTCTTTTTTCAAAATGTCCGGGCGGTCAAGCCACTGCTCCGGGTTGTAGTCACCACCATGCAGCATACGGCCATATTCTATTTTTTTTGCCATCTCAATCTCCTTTTTGTTGCCATGATAAGAGTATTTTTGTTACTGGCCACGGAGTGAGCAGTAACGTATTTTTTCTCAGATTCCCTTAAATACAAATGAAAACTCCATAGGCTTACTTGTATCCAGCAGATATTCTTCCTGGGTTCTTGCTCCCCAGCTGTCGTCTCCGGCAATTCCCATCTGGCCTTTTGCCACGCGCACTACTGTATAATGAATCTGGGGCAGCTCATATGGATGCATTGCATTTTCCATCTCGTGAGGTGTGTATGGCAGGGCAGAGAACATCATCGGGCCGTTTTCTTTATCCATCTCAAAAAGCATTCCTCTGCCTTTCCGGTCTGTGATTTTCGCCCATCTGACCTCTTCCTTGGCACCGCATTCCTGTGGAACCATATATCTTGCCACATTATCTTTTACCATATTATCGTAGATTCCAAGCTTTGCACCTTTCTTACGGTCTGCATAGGTCTCAGCTTCTCCAAGTCCATACCAGGATACATGGTCATAATCTGCATTAAACTTGAAAATCACACCAAATTCCGGCATATCGCCAAGCTCCTTCACCGGATCATAGGAAAGTGTGGTACGAACTCTTCCATCTCCGAAAACTTCATAAGCAAGTGTACACTCAGCTGCCGGAATAGTGGGAAGAAAATAGGTATAGGATACCTTTACGGAATGCTCTTTTTCCTCTACCTTTGGTGCATTTCCAGGTCCATATGCCGCTCCGCGGTAATCCTTATGGTTTACATACATGCTGGCAAGCTTCCACTGTCCGTAGCGCATTGCCATCAGATTTCCACAGTCATTGTCTGTTGGTGCACGCCAGAAATTAGGCTTCGGAATTGCCTCGATCATTTCTTTTCCTGCGTATTTATAGGAAGCAAGACCACCGTTCAATACGGAGAAAAGCACCTCAAATTCCGCTCCGCGCACGCCAATATTATGGGTACTGTGAATTACCTCCAGATGCTCTGTGCAAGGCTTCACAGCTGCTTCCACCTGGTAAACATACTGTCCAAAGGCAACCTCATGACCTGCTTTCGCCCATGGCATATCCTCTTTTAAATGGAAAGAAACAGTTACCGTGTACTCACCTGCTTTCTCCTCCTTCTTAAATGGAAGAGCATATTCCATCTGGCTCAAAGGAGCCACTGCTGTATCCAGTACTTCTGTACGAATTACGTTTCCATCCTTCTGAAGAGTTACTCTGCATTCAAATGTGTCCGTATTTACAAACAGATTTTTGTTGATCACATTCACGGAATCAGCACTTACCTGTGCGGTAATATTCTGATAATTAAATTTCACTTCCTGCATCTTCGGAGACGCATCACGATTTCCACCATATGCAATTCCATTTCCACTGAAATTATAATCAGTAGGACGCTCGCCAAAATCTCCGCCATATGCCTGGAACTCTTTTCCATAACGGTCTTTTTTGTAAATAGACTGATCGATATAATCCCAGATAAAGCCACCCTGATATTTCGGCTCTGTATCTGTCAGATCTGTATATTTATGCATGGCACCGCAGGAATTTCCCATGGCATGGGTATACTCACAACAGATAAAGGGCTTAGAAGCATCTTTTGCAAGAAACTCTTTAATTGCTTCCACAGATGGATACATCTGGCTTTCCATATCGCTGGTAGCGTTATATCTGCGGTCATGGCAGACACCTTCATAATGTACCAGACGGGTAGGATCTGCATTTCTAAAGAGCTGGGACATTTCAAAAATATCCTTACCACCGAAGGACTCATTTCCACAGGACCAGATCAGGATTGCCGGATGGTTCTTATCTCTCTGATACATGGAATTGGCGCGGTCTAACATCATAGACTGCCATTCCGGCTTATCATGGGGAACCACATAAGTATAGTCCTTCGTAAATTCCGCTGTATCCCAGGAGCCGTGACTTTCCAGGTTGGTCTCATCGATCATGTAAATTCCAAACTCATCACAAAGCTGGTAGATCAGAGAAGCATCCGGATAATGACAGGTGCGGATGGCATTGATGTTATTCTGCTTCATGATGGTCAGATCCTTGCGTAGCTCTGCTTCGGATACACATCTTCCTGTTATGGAACTGAATTCATGACGGTTCACACCTTTAAATACAATTCGTTTTCCATTTAAAGTCATAATTCCGTCTTTCATTTCAAATCGGCGGAAACCGACTTTCTGAGGGATCACTTCCTGAAGAATACCATTCTCATCGAAAACCTCCATGACCAAATCGTAGAGCTGGGGATCTTCTGCACTCCAGAGAATCGGATTCTCCACCGTCCAGCTAAAAGTATCAGCAACACCTTTCTGAACGGTTCTGCCAGTAGCTTCAGCGGCTACATCTTTTCCGTTCCGGTCACTTCCTGTATTTGCTGCAATTTCGCCTAAGCTCTTATTTTCCTCCAATATGGTCTGTCCTTTTTTGGACAGAACAATATGCACATTTCCCTTTCCCCAGGTGCTGGTCTTGACTTCAAACCGGGCTTTGTTAAGGCTCTCATCCGGGATTGCGCGGATCTGGAGATCATACACATGCACATCCGGTACTGTATAAAGATAAACCTCCCGGTAAATTCCGGAGAAACGATAGAAATCCTGATCCTCGCACCAGCTGCTGGCTGTCCACTTGAACACCTGAGCTGCCAGCTTATTTTCCCCTTCTTTCACATAATCGGTGAGTTCAAATTCTGACGGGGTAAAAGAATCTTCACTATATCCTACAAACTGGCCATTCAGCCAGAGAGCGATTCCACTTTCTGCACCCTGGAAGGAAATAAAAAGACGTTTTCCTTTCATCTGTTCCGGCACTGTGAAATATTTCACATAGCTTGCCACAGGATTGAAATGCTCCGGAATCTCCCCTGGGTGAATATCCTCGTGTCCTTCCCATGGATACTGCACATTGGCATACTGAGGTGCATCGTAGCCCTCCATCTGGATATGGGCCGGCACACGGATGTCATCCCAGTCTTTGCAGGAATAATCTTCTCTCTCGAAGCCTTTTATGGTATTTCCGTAATTGCGGGCATAATGGAATTTCCAGATTCCATTTAAGCTGTGGCGGTAAGAAGTCTCACCTGCGGAAGCCTCTTCCACGTTTGCATAAGTGATATGATCGGAGTGAGCCTCCATTCTTCCGTCTTTAAAATATTCGGGATTCTTAACTAATGAATAATCAAATTCCTTCATATGTAGTCCTTTCTCGATACTGTTCACTGGTAACAACAGTAACCCTCTCTCTATAAACGTTGCGGGCAATATTTTCCAGATGCCCTGCACTAGAGCGTGTTTGAAAAATCATTCCCGCAATCTGCACGCCCCACTTTGCGGGAGATTTCACCCGAATTCGGTTGCCGTAGCCCGCTACGGTGCCCTCATTCGAGCGAAATCTCCCACAAATTGTGACGCACATCTTGCAGAAAGCCTTTTTCAAACACGTTCTAGTTTTATTATAGTAATATAAACTTTCTATTTCCATGGATTTTTTACAGAACAATATATAAAAATCGTCCATAGATTGCGTATCCATGTTCAGAAAAAAGGGCGCCGCAAATAAATCGCAGCACCCTTAGATTTTCAAACTTATTTCACCGCACCGGTGATACCTTCTGCAAACTGCTTCTGCAGAACGAAGAATACAACCATGGTCGGAATGGAACAGAATAATACGCCGCACATCAGCATACCGTAATCGGTTACATAGCCTGTGATCAGGTTGGCGATCAGCATTGGCATTGTGATGGCTTTGTTATCTGTCATGATTACCTTCGGCCACAGGTATGCATTCCAGGCATTCATAAAGGTAATAACAGCGGCTGCCGCGTAGGTGGATTTCATGGTTGGAATAAACATCTGGAAAAAGATTCTCACTTCGCTTAAGCCGTCAATTCGTGCTGCTTCGATAATATCTACTGGAAAAGCTCTTGCATTCTGTCGGAACATCATGATCATAAACGGTGTGGAAATGATCGGAAGGATAAATCCGATGGATGTATTCAGAAGCTTCGCTTTTGAGAACATCTTAAACAACGGAACCATAGTAGCAACCTGAGGAACCATCATGGCAAGAAGGAGAATAGAAAACAATCTGTCTTTTCCTTTGTCATGATATACTTCGAATCCGTATCCGGCGATGGAACAGATCAGAAGGCAGATCACTGTAGTCAGGATTGCATAGAAGAAAGAGTTTCCAAGTGCTCTCCAAAGTGGCTGCTGGGATGTCAGGTTCTTAAAGTTCTCCATGAAATAGCTTCCCGGAATAATACGTCCGCGTGATACATCCGTGGAGGTATTTGTAGCTGCTGAAATCATCCAGTACAGCGGGAAAACGGAGAAAAATGATACAATGATCAGAAAAATGTATGTAGGAATCAATCTTCTCTGGATTGCAGATTTGTTTTTCTTAGTCACGAGTATCACCTACTTTCAAGTTGATAAATGCCAGAACTGCTACCATAATAAAGATAATAAAGGACATTGCTGCTGCATATCCGAAGTTCGGCACGTTGACAAAACAGGTATTGTAAACATAATGTGACATTGTGATGGTTGAGTTTGCAGGACCACCCTTTGTCAGGTTCATGGACTCATCAAACAGCTGTAAGGTACCGTTGATGGACATGATGAAGGTCATGATAATAGTCGGCTTCAGAAGCGGTACTGTGATCTTCCAGAAGGTTTTCCATCCGTTTGCACCATCGATCTTCGCTGCCTCATAAACAGAATATTCGATGTTCTGAAGTCCTGCCAGATAGAATACCATATTGTATCCGGTCCATCTCCAGATCAGGGCGATGATAATAACAATCTTCGCACTGGTGGAGTTTCCAAGGAAATTATATCCTGTGGAGAGAATTCCCAGTTTCATCAGAACACTGTTGACCAGACCGTCTGTTGCAAACATGGAACGGAAGATCAAGGAATAGGAAACCAGGGAAGTTGCACATGGAAGAAATACACATGTACGGAAAAAGCCTTTGAACTTCAGGTCTTTGTTGTTCAGAAGCTGTGCAAGCAGAATCGCAAGAATCAGCATGATCGGAACCTGAATGATCAGATACAGGAATGTGTTGCCAATGGACTGCTGGAACACTTTATCTGCAAGGATACGTTTGTAGTTACTGAAGATTGGATCTGCAAAACGCATATTTGCGCCGGCACCTGTCTGCAGGGAAATGATAAATGCCCGAATCATTGGATAAAAGCTCATGATGGCGATCATGATAGAAGCTGGTGCCAGGAATATCCATCCGGCAGCTTTCTGCTTCGTAGCCAGTGTCATACCTTTTTTCTTGGAATTCACAGGAACTCCTCCTTTCAAGCCTATATATACTGCAACTTTTCCATCTAACAGCTGTACCAGTGAGCAAAATATTTTTATGTAACTTCCTTTTGCTCAGCCGTACAACTGTTAGATAGGCGCCTGTATGGAGTAACAGGCATTTTCTTTGAACAGAAAACGGAGGACTACTTAGCAGTCCCCCGCCTCCTAATAATTAATTCCTATTTAATTTCAATTACTTGTCCCGGAAAGGATTACTCAGTCATCTTGAATGCCAGTGTATCCTGTGCTTCCTGAAGAGCGTCTTCCTTAGCTGTTCCGTTTACGATATTAACAACAGCTGTGTTTACGCACTCTCTTGCCTCATAGTGATATGGAGTCTTTGTGAACTCCGGAATATGAGAAGAGTACTCTACGATTGTTGAGAAAATCGGCTGTCCGCCAAAGAACTCGTTTGGCTCGTTGTAAACATCAGACTCACCAGCTGGCAGATAGCAGGAAATAGCACCTGTCTCAGAAAGGATTGCATCATAGAAGTCTGTGCTGGAGCCAAATGTGCTTGCAAGGAAGTCCTCAGCAAGCTCTACATTCTTGCAGTTAGAGGTAATATACCAGGAAGATCCACCGTTGTTTGCATAGTTTGTAGCTGTGTCAACACCGTCAACCTTAGGCATTGTGGTGATTCCCCATAAGCCTTTCTGATCTTCTGTGGACATCAGAGTAGCTGTGATCCAGTTACCATTTACAATACCAGCAGCCTCACCGCTTGTGATGGTTGCAATGTACTCATCCCAGTTGTTTACAAGTTTCACAACGTCGTTCTGAACCAGCTCTGTGTAAAGGTCGATACATTTCTCAGCTGTCTCATTGCCAACGATATAAGCTTCGCCGTCTTCGTTAACGAAGTTCGCACCACAGGACTGGATCATCATCATAAGGGTATCGCCGCCTGTTGCTTCGCTTGTAAGAAGGTATTTGCCGGTCTTCTCGTGAATATCTTTACCAATCTCTTCGAATTTGGACCATGTGATATCTGTAAGGTCATCCAGTGTATATCCTGCTTCTTCAAGGATATCGGTACGGTAGCAGGCGATAACAGCACCGTTATCAAACGGAACACCGTAATGTGTATCATCTACCATAGAATAGGACTGTTTCAGAGCTCCGAAATCATCCCAGTTAACATTCATATCTTTCAAGTCTGTGAAAGCATCCGGATAAGCTTTCAGGAATTTCTGATAGCTGTTATCCTGCATGAGAACGATATCCGGAAGTGTGCTGTAGTCACCAGCGTTAGCTGCTGTAGTAAGCTTGGTCTGGCAGTCATCAGAAGATGTCTCGATGATATCTACTGAAAAGCCTTCATGATCAGCTGCATACTGATCAGCTGCGATCTGCATGGACTTGATATTGAAGTTCTGGTCCCATGCCCATACGGTTAATGTGTTGTCGTTGTCCTCTGCAGATACAACTGTTGCTCCTGCTGCCATGGAAGCTACCATTGCACCTGTAAGTAATACGGTAAGTACTTTTTTCTTCATAGAAATATCCTCCCTTAAAATTGTTTCTCTGTATTTCTTATGAATGTATTATACCATCCGCATATAGGGTGATGTATGCAATACCGCCCATATAATGTGCATTTTCGACCATTATGCTTGTTTTTTTCTTTTTCATGTTTCGTTCATTTTTTCAATTTTTTCGTCATGCTTACGAAGTATATGGTTTTTTTTCACTAAAGCACACATATTTCATTTGTTTTTCTGTACTTTTTCACAAACTTTATATGTATATTTTGTGAACTATTCACATTCTTTTCTTTTGTTTCTATGCAAAAAAGACTTTCTGTGGATACCTGGTTTTCAGGGTATGGAGCATCTCTTCTGTAAGATCCAGAAGTAATTTGATCTTACGTCCGTCTTCCTTAATGATCATTGTGTAATAGGGAGTATCTTCTTCATAGGAAGTATAATCATACTTCTTTAAGTGCTCTGTTCCACCGTTCTTTTTGTACTTTGCCACTGAGCTATGCCAGTGAGGGGCTACCACCTCCAGCTGCCGGAGATCCAGCTCATGGGCTGTCTTACGGTACTTGTTTCCATAAATCACATCTATGGTAAGCTGTTCATTTTCCATTATGTATTCATAATCCCGCTGGCAAAAGGTCCCGTAAATAAAATAAAGACCTGCCAGGCAAAAACCAGCCAGCATAAAGGCCTGAGATATGGTAATTCCCATAACAACAAACACTACGGCAAAAAATACCATGGTCTTTTTTAATACTCCGGAAAGCCTCTTTTTCTTTCTGGTCACCTGTTCTACTATTTTGTAATCGTACATTCTACCATCCCTCCTCTGAATGAATATCAAATTTCAAGAGCTGCTGCTCGTAATTTTCCGGGCGTTTCCGCCACTCTGCCGGCGACATTCCCATCAGCTGGCGGAAGTTCCGGTTAAATGTGGAATTTGTTGTAAAGCCACATTTGTAGGCAATATCTGCGATAGACTCATCCGTCTTTTTCAGAATCTCACAGGCTGTCTGAATTCTTACCTTGTTAATATATTCCAGAGGACTCATATGCATATAGGAGGTAAACACCCTGCGAAAATGAGTCTCACTGATATGACAGGCTTTTGCCAGATCACCAATTCGGATATCCTCCATATAACATTGGGAAATATAGTCAATAGACCTGGAAATCATATTGGTGATTTTTCCTTTTTCCTCAATATTTTCTTCCTCAGAGGAACGGTTCATTCTTGCCACTTCCGCAAGTAATGCCAATAATACTCCTTTGGCCTCTTCCAGATAAAACTCATCACTGGCGCGCATAATTTCCAGTATCTTGATTATTTTGTTTGAAAGGCTTTTATATTCTGATTCTTTCAGGCAAAGTGCTTTTGAATAAATACGCTGGATCATTTTTTCTGCCCTGAGGGGCGTTCCTGCAGCCACCTGCAAAAAACCTTCCGCATCAATAAACAAATATTCCCATTTGCTGATATTTCCCACATCGCTGGTGGTCGTATGGGGAAAGTTCGGTGGAATAATGGTAAATTCCCGCCCTGCAAAGCGTACAGGCTCTTCTCCTAACACCAGCTCTCCTTCGCCACTGTAGCAGAAACCGATCTCCAGATAGTTATGAAAGTGAAGGTAATCCACATCCCTTCCATAATTCTGCACCCACTTTTCACCAAGAAGTGCCAGAATGGGGATTCCATCCTGCATCTGGTAATAGCGGAATTCCATTTTCATTTTTCGTTTTTTCGCCATGTAGTCTCCTATAACAAAATTAAAAATATAGTTTTTTTTATCATACCACACTTTCCTTGTAAAAAGGAAATTTTTCTGTTATTCTCTTTTTAGATAAACGCAAAAAGGAGGATACTTATGTCACAAACCCAGATTTTATTATATAATTTTAAAGATGAGGATCGTCTTCACCAGATCCGTAGATATTTGAACCGACACAGAATCTCTGTCCGCATGGTACAGCAACCAGAGTACCTGGAAAGTCTCGGATTTCTCTTCGAGATTCCTGGGTTTTCTAAGAATCCGGTATTTAATCTTGGAAAAAATTTTCAGGAAGAAATGATGGTGCTGAAGGATTTTTCCAGTGAGCAGCTGGATGAATTTCTGGCTTTCTTTAAGGAAAATGGCCTGCTGCCAGTGAACTTAAAAGCTATGCTTACACCGGTTACGGTTCACTGGGATTCTTTGAAGCTGCATGATGAGCTTATGAAAGAACATACGGAGATGTATTCACACAAATAAGCCAAATCAAGATCTGCTTCCTTGTCTGGATGAAGGCGCCGCAGCGGGCTACGGCAACCGAATTCGGGCAAAATGTACCGCAAAGTGTGCGTGCAGATTGCGGGAATAATTTTTCAGACACACTTTAGAGCGTATCTGAAAATCCAGGACGCGAAAAGGCCCTGCACTCGGCAGGGCCTTTTCTTTATTAACATCTAATCTTAAACGGTCTGATTAGTACAGTTTAGCCATCTCTTCGATGTTGTCTGGGTTGAACTCAAGCGGAGCGCCAAGAACTACTTCTGTACCACCGTCATCAGCTGCTGTGATTGTGTAGTCACCAAGGTCACCAGCTGTGAAGGTTTCATCAGCAGCACCTGTGATCTCGTCGTTGATCAGAGCGATTGTTGTCAGAGCGGAAAGTTTTCCAAGGCCCTGCATATCCCACAGATAGAAGTATGGGCAGGAATGCTCATCATCAGCACCTGTGTACTCAAGCATCTCAGATGGAAGTCCAAGACCTGTCAGTTTGCAAGCAGATCCGTTGTCCTGAAGGTATTTAGCAGCTGCAGCGATACCAACTGTTGTAGGTGCGCAGATAACTTTCAGATCCGGATATTTCTCAAGAAGAGCTGCTGTCTGGTCTGTGGATTTCTGTGGCTCGTCATCGCCATATGCAACTTCTACAAGCTCAAGCTTGGAATATTTGTCATCCTCTTCCATAATCTTCTTCATAGCGTCGATCCATGCGTTCTGGTTTGCAGCCTGAGAAGTAGCGGAAAGAATTGCGAACTGTCCCTCTCCACCGGAGATATCAAGGCAAGCATCAAGAAGAGCCTGTCCTACAGCAACAGTACCAGCCTGGTTGATGAAGATCTGACGGCTGTCTGGGTTTGTAGCAGAGTCGAAGCAGGAGATCTTGATTCCTTCATCCATAGCTTCCTGTAATTTTGCCTGAAGTGCGTTAACATCGTTTGCAGAGATGCAGATTGCATCGTAGTCCTGAGAGATCAGGTTGTCAAGAACTTTGATCTGAGCATCTGCTGTAGCTGCCTCTGGGTAAACAGTATCAACTGTAGCTCCCTCTGCTTCAGCTGTCTCTACGAAGGATTTTGCAGCGATTTCGAAGAATGCGTTACCAGCGGATTTACCAACCAGTGCGATTTTCTTTCCATCAGCGGAACCAGCCATAGCCGGAACTGCGGATCCAAGGATCATTGCTCCACAAAGAAGTGCGCTTACGATTTTTTTGTTCATGTTTTTTTCCTCCCATGGAATAATATAGTTTTTGTATTTGTAACTGCCCCGCCTTCTGCAAGGCAGTTTACAAGCTTTATAAGGTTATATATGAGTTCGTTAAGGATTTTTTATTTCGCTGTTTTTGCTTTTTTCTGAATCTCTTTGATGATGTTCGGAAGTGCAACTGCACCGATCAGAAGCACACCGATGATCAGCAGGATAACCTGCGGATGAATGTTTCTCTGTCCAAGACCAACACGAAGGCAGACGATGATAAATGCGGAAATCAGACCGCCGGCGATATTACCTTTACCACCTGTGGAGGAGATTCCTCCGAATACTGCCATTGCGATGGCATCCATTTCAAATCCGTTACCGGTTGTGGTATTTGCACCGAATGAGGAAGACATCAGGAACAGTGCACACAGTCCGGAGATGGTTCCCATCAGAGTGTAGATCACGAAACGGATCTTCTGTACATGGATTCCGGAGTAGTAAGCTGCAAGACGGTTGGTACCGATTGCATATACTCTGCGTCCGAAGGTACATTTTCCAAGGATAACTGCTGCAATGATTCCAAGGATCAGAACCAGGAAAAGAATGTAAGGAACACGTCCTACTTTTCCGCCAAGTGCAGCAAAGCCTTCTGTGTTTGTTACGGAAATACTTCCGCCGCTTCCAAGAACGATTTCTGCAATACCTCTGAAAATGATCTGGGTTGCAAGTGTTACGATCATTGGAGGCAGTTCTTCAAATCTGGTAAGGACAAATGCGTTTACAGCACCGCAAAGGGATCCAACCAGAAGTGTGGCAAGGATTACCACGATGAATGGAGCTCCTGTGTTTGCCATAATACAAGCCATTGTTGCAGAGAGACACACGATAGATCCAACGGAAATATCGATCTCGCCAAGTACCAGAATGTATGCCATCGGCAGCATTAAGAAGATTTCTGCCAGATAAACAGGCATCTGACGGAGCAGACTCTTCAGATTATAGAACTCGGAAAAGTTTGCACAGAAAATATTTACTGCAATAAACAGGAGTACCAGAATGCCTTCCCAGCTGAAGATCATCTGTTTCACAGGGCTTTTCGGCACGTTGTTAATACTTCTTCCAGATTTTCCAGCCATGATTACATCTCCCTTCCCTTTAATGCATTTTTGTCAGCTGTACGCTGTAAAACAATGTTTACAACAACGACTACAAGAATGATAACACCCTTGATGGTATTCAGCCACAGCTGATCGAAGAATGGGATCAGCGGAAGTGCTTTTGCGATGGTTGCAAGAATCAGAGATCCAAGAAGAGCACCAAGTACTGTACCACGTCCACCACTCATGCTTACACCACCGATAACGCAGGCTGCGATAACGTCCATCTCACCGCCCTGCTGCATATCAGGCATTGCAGAAGCGTAAATAGAAACCTGAAGGGCTCCGCCAAGACCGGCAAGAAGACCCATGATAGTGTAAACAAGAAGCTTAATATTCTTTACATTAATACCGGAAACTTCAGCTGCGCTCGGGTTACTTCCTACTGCATAGATTCTTCTTCCGATGGTAGTCCATTTCATGAATACGAAGAAGATCACATAGCAAAGGATGATCACCCAGATTACAAGGCTCATTCCCAGGAATTTTGTTGTTGCAAAATTTTTAAATTCACCAAGGGCTGCTGCACTTGCCCACTCACCATTGTGGGAAACCAGATATCCCATAGCACGGTAAATGTACATGAAGCCCATTGTTGCGATGATCGGAGGAACATCTGCTCTGGAGATCACAAGACCTACCAGGAAACCACATGCGATTCCGATTGCCAGTGCGATCACAAATGCCAGGAAAGTACTGGAAATGTGCTCGTATTTCAGAAGCATACCGATTGACATACCAGTCAGTGCCAGAGTAGACATGATGGAAATATCAATTCCGCCTACCAGCATAACACACAGCATACCAAGTGACATTACCATTGTTACCGCATTGTTTTTCAGCATATCCGTCAGAGACTTGAATGTAAGGAATGACGGGCTGATGATTGTGATTACTACGAAAAGCAGAACCAGGATCACTGCAAGCAGTGCTTCACGGGAACCTGTCAGCTTTTTCATGAAAGATTTCTTTTCCATTATTTAGCTGCCCCCTTTCCGGTTGTACCTTTCTCCATTGCCAGCTCAAGAATCATCTCCTGAGTTGCTTCGCCTCTTCCCAGCTCACCAGTCTTACGTCCGTTGCACATTACAACGATTCGGTCAGACATTCCCAGGATTTCAGGCATTTCAGAGGAAATCAGGATAATTGCGTAACCCTTCTTTGCAAGATCACCCATGATTGCATAAATCTCAGCCTTGGCACCAACGTCAACACCTTTCGTCGGCTCATCCATAATAACAACCTTCATCTCCTGGCTAAGAGCCTTGGCAACCACAACCTTCTGCTGGTTACCACCTGACAGAGAGCTTGCAGGCTGGAAAATATCAACTGCCTTGGTATCAACCTCTTCCAGAAGTCTCTTGGAAAGATCTCTTTCTGTCTTCTCGTTATTGAAGCCGTTCTTCGCATATTTGCTGATAGTCGGAAGTGTTACGTTTCTTCCAAGTCCCCAGCTCATGATCAGACCTTCCTTCTGACGATCCTCCGGAAGAAGGATTATACCTTCCTTCATTGCGTCAGACGGCTGTTTGATATGTACTTCTTTTCCCTCCAGATAAACCTTACCTTCATCTGGATTTGTGATTCCACAGACGCTCTCTACAACTTCTGTACGTCCTGCACCAACCAGACCTGTAAGACCTACGATCTCGCCAGCGTGTACATTGAAGGAAACATCCTTGAAATATCCGGTACGGGATAAGTGCTCGATACGAAGCATCTCATCACCAATCTTAACCTCCGGTTTCGGGAACAGATCCTTGATCTCACGGCCAACCATGGCTTTAATCAGGTCTGCATTGGTGATTCCGTCTACATCATAGGTACCAATATACTGAGAGTCACGGAAAACAGTAACTCTGCTTGCCAGGCGGTACATATCCTCAAAACGATGGGAAATGAAGATAATGGAAACACCTTTTTCCTTCAACTGATCTACGATTCTGTAAAGCTCCTCGGATTCTCTCTTTGTAAGAGAAGCGGTAGGCTCATCCAGGATAACGATCTTTGCATTTGTGGACAATGCCTTTGCGATCTCAACCATCTGCTGCTGGGCAACACTTAAGGTTCCCATTTCTGCTGTGGAATCGAAATCTGCATTCAGCTGTTTCAGGAGCTTGTTTGCCTCCTCGTTCATGGCCTTCCACTGGATCATGTGATTCTTCTTGATCTCATGTCCCATAAAAATATTTTCAGCCACTGTTAAGTGTGGATAGGATGTGGGGTGCTGGTAAACAGCAGCAATTCCTGCTTCCTGTGCATCCTTTGGTCCTTTGAAATCCACTTTTTCTCCAAACAGGTACATTTCGCCTTCTTCTGCTTTATGTACACCGGTAATTACTTTAATGAAGGTAGATTTACCTGCACCGTTTTCGCCCATCAGTGCATGAACTTCGCCAGGCTTTAACTGGAACTGTACATTGTTCAGTGCTTTAACGCCGGGGAAAATTTTCGTAATGCCTTTTAATTCAAGAACATATTCAGACACGGCTTTTTCTCCTCCCTTTCTTGATCTGTTATTATTCTACCACCTGTGCACTTTGTTTGAAAATGGGAAAATATTTTGAAACAGGGTAAAATATTTTCCACTTAATGGGTAAAATTTTCCACCCGGTTTTAAATTTTTCACAAAACTGCGTGCTTTTGGTATCGTATTTTGGATATAATTGTGGTATGATGGGTGTGATATTTTTATTAATACGTTTTTATAACCTTGCAGATAACTGTTCATTTCTTTCACAGTTACTGTCCTTTCACTAATCAGGAGCTCCGGTAATTTCCGGAGCCCCTATAACGGAGATTCATTATGAAATTACTGATTGTAGACGACGAAGAGCTTACCCGCACCGGTGTAATTTCTTCCATTGACTGGCAATCCATCGGAATCCGGGAGGTGCTTCAGGCGGATGATGGAATAAACGGAATTGAAGTGGCCAGAGTACACAGACCGGACATTGTGCTATGCGATGTACGTATGCCCCGTCTGGATGGAATCGCAATGCTGGAACAGCTGGAAGAAATTCTTCCTGATATTGTTCCTGTTTTTATGAGCGGATATTCGGATAAAGAATATCTAAAGGCTGCCATCAAGCTAAAAGCCGTCAATTATATAGAAAAGCCTCTGAACCCTGTGGAAATCCGGGATGCCATTGTGGAAGCCCGTGATCTTTGCCTGGAAAAAAAACGCACCCGGCAAAATGCGTCCATCCATTCCATGGAAAACGCTTCCCGCCTGGCCCTTCTTCTCACCCAGCCTTTCGCCCATGCGAAGGAAAGTATTGACCAGCTCATAGATGAGCTGACTCTGTCCATTAGCAATACCACTCCCTTTACTGCAATTGTGCTTAAGACCGATACCGAGGAGGAGTTTCCTCTTTCAGAAGCAAACGCCATATTTCTGTCCGTCCAGGAATTTTTAAAAACCTTCCATATAGATTGTATTTTTGCAGAAAAGCGTGTACAGTATATGGTTTACTTTTTGTTTGGTTCCTCTCCTGGAGCTGCCGTTCGAAAAAGCATTGAAGAATTTTTCTGTAGTCTGTATTCCCGCTGCACCAGATTCTGCATCGCAGCCGGTGATACTGTTACAGGCATTTCCAGAGCTTATCAGTCCTATACTTCTGCTGTTATTTCCCTGCAGAGCAGCTTCTTTTTCCCCACAGGTACCTTTCTGTCTCCTTTTTATCAGGCACCTGTTTCTGAAACAGCAGCAGAACTTTCTGCAAGTCCGGAGAATGAATTTCTCACTCTTCTCACTGAAAAAAATAAGGAAAAAGCAAAAGCTTTCCTTGACAATCTGTACCTGTATTATAACCAGAATCAGAATGTTCTGCCTAACCAGGCCAAGGATCTCTATTACAAATTATTCCGTGCTTTGGATAATGCTGCGCGTCAGCTGAAACTAACTTTGTCCGATACCCAGGAAAATTTAATAGACACATTGGAGAAGATTTTTTCCTATAATGAGATGCACCAGAAGCTGGTGAAAAAGACAGAATTTTTTTTCCAGACAGCAGTCAGCACAGAAGAAGAAAATTCTACTATTTTTCTAATCAAAGATTACATCGGACAGAAATATATGAACGAGACCTTATCTGTGAAAGATATCAGTGATCATGTATTTTTATCAACCTCGTATGTGTGTACCTTCTTCAAAAATGAGACCGGTCAGACTTTAAATCAGTACCTCACAGAATACAGAATGGAAAAGGCCAAGCAGCTGCTGTCTGACCCCAGGTATAAAATTACAGATATTTCCTCGCGGGTGGGATACAGTGACGGGAATTATTTCGGTAAAAGTTTTAAGAAGTATACAGGTTTTTCTCCTTCTGAATATCGAGAGAAAATGAGTTAGTTTTCTGCAACACATAAAAAATTTTATATATTTCAAAACACCTATATATTTTTGAGGAGTGTGAAATAATTTGCATAAGTTTAAGCAATGGTACCAGGATCTGAACCTGCAGTCCAGGTTTACCCTGGTACTTCTTTTGATCGTGTCAATTCCTGCGATTGCCATTATCTTCTTTTTTTATGGAAGAGCCTACGACATGGTAGTTTCCTATACGATCCGCCAGGAACAGGACCGGTCTGCAGAAACGGCGCCGTTGATAGAAGAATCCATTCAGAAAGTCCTGGATGTAAGTGAAGAAATTTCTTCCCTTGATTTTTACCAGACACTTTTTAAAAATGCCATAACCGACTCCTTCACGGATCTGGCAGATTCCCCGGATGCGGCATCTTTTTCCCAAAAGGTAGATCAGCTGATCACTGGTACACCTGTTACCAATGTCAAAATTTATATGGAGGTGTCAAAAGACTCTCCTTCAGACATAAATGCACTTTTAAATAAAGAAGACCTGAAAGATACTTTTCTATCTCTTGATCAGGTCCGTGGAACCTACTGGTACGGTATTTTCCGCGGAAGCCGCGTTTCCCAGCTTTTTTGTCCCTCCTTCTATCTTGGTACAAAGGAACAAAAGGCATATGGAGATCAGGCATATATCACCCATGCTTCTGTGATCTATAACAACGGAACTTATGATGCTTATATGGCGGTCTATTATTCCGGTCATGATTTTCAGCAAATCCTGTCTGAGAATCTTACTCTGGACGGCAGTGTTTCTTATATTATGAATGAGCGTAACAACCTGGTTTCTGCTTCCAGTGATTCTCTCGCCGGAATTTACTGGCTGGATTACGACAAGATCATGGAGTCCTACATGTCCTCCAACAGTTTCGTGGAGCAGGATATTCTGGGGAAAACCGTTTACGTTGGTTTCTACCGGATCAAACAGCCAGGCTGGTTTATGGTGACGGTACTTCCCTCCCAGCCCCTGATCAACCAGAGTAATACCCTGGTTTTGCAGTTTTTATCCATTTATATTGCGGTACTGGTGCTTGCCTTTTTGCTTGCAAGTACCTTGTCCAAATCCATTACAGGGCGAATTTCCTCCGTTATCAGTCAGATGAGAACAGTCCGTCACGGTCCTCCGGTCCCTATGGACAGCCCAAGTGCGCACGATGAAATTGGTGACCTTATTGATACATACAACTATATGACACGCAAAATGAACCAGCTTATGGAAAAACAGGCCCAGGCTGCTGAGGATCTGCGAATTGCCGAGTTTAATTCCCTGCAGGCTCAGATCAATCCCCATTTTCTTTATAATACCATGGATATGATCAACTGGATGGCCCAGCAGGGACGTACCTCTGAGGTCTGTAACGCAGTGCAAAGTCTTTCCAGATTCTACAAGCTGACACTTAGTCGCAAAAAGGGAATCAGTACTATCGCCAAGGAAGAAGAACATGTTTCCATCTATGTGCACCTGCAGAATATGCGCTATCATGACAGCATTTCCTTCATTTCCGATATTCCGGATGAACTGATGGAATACCAGATTCCAAAGCTGACCCTGCAGCCTGTTATAGAAAATTCCATACTACACGGCATTCTGGAAAAACCTTCCAAGTCTGGAACTATTGTACTTACCGGATGGATGGAGGATGGGGATATTGTACTTCTGATTTCTGATGACGGAGTTGGAATCGCGCCAGATAAACTGCCCATGATTCTTTCCGGGGAAGGAACCAGTATTTCAGGTGGAACCAATATTGCGATCTATAATACTCACAGACGGCTTCAAGTGCTTTATGGCGCAGATTATGGATTGACTTATTCCAGCGATGTAGGAAAAGGAACCGAAGTGCAAATCCGAATTCCGGCGAAGAAGGATGTGGAAAACAAATAGCAGTTTAATCTTATCATCTACAGCAAAAGAGAGAGTCTGACGACTCTCTCTTTTGCTGTAGATGAATATGTGTACAAACCATATAGATGGTCTTATTCTTGCTATTATTTGCACAACTTTGAAAATTATCTTGTTACAATATCAACCGGTACATTGAAGATCTTTGCAACCTTCAGGATGGTATCAATATGTCTGCCAGTTGCAGCTGCCATATGATGTGTCGGACCAGCTTCGCTCCAGCGGTTTACAAACTCTCTTGCGCCACATGTAAAACGAGTTCTCATGTTCGTATCGCCAAAGGAAAGGATTGGTCCTTCCTCATTGATTCCCTCAGCAACAACGAATTTGAATCGTCCGTCTCCATCCTGTGTGATTGCAAGATAGGTAACCGGACCTGTGTATGGATAGAACTGTGTCAGATATCCGCCGCCTGTTTTGCCATGGAACACTGGTACGATCTTCATGGTAGGTTTCTTATCAGAAATATCGGCATCACCACTTCCGGAATGACCGATAATGCAGATGTCATCATTGAAGTCAATGGAATACATCTCGGAAAGCTGGCCTGTGCCGGAAATTGTCTTCAGAATACTCATTGCCATGGCAACCTTCATATCACCCTCAACAGCACATGCAGTACCCTGTTTGATCAGCATAGAGAATGCCGGAATCAGCATACTGTCAAGGACACCAGCCTTGCCCTGTGCAAATCCGTCATAATGGGAAGCGATCATTCCAAGATGCTCGTCCTTTACCCATTTCTCAAATGCTACAACATATTTTGCCATATCCCATACTTTCTCAATTGTTCCGCCGCCCTCAATATCAAAGGTGTCCAGAATATCCTGAGCTTTTGCACGAATTGCATCCTCATCTGTGATATCATCCGCAATTGCCCACATTTTTTCCCAGTCAAACTGTTTGGTATAAAGGAACATTCTGTTGTACAGGTTGGTCTCATCAATGTAAAGGTCCATCATACCTGGGTAAGGTCTTCCAATCTGGGCAATATTTGTGTCACGGAATCTTCTTCTTACCTGAGCTGCTTTACACCAGTCTTCAATCTCAGCCTGAACGCCTGGATCTCCGCCTTCTACAACACCAGTGATAACAGCATGTCTCTTTCCAGCTCTCTCAAGGTCAGCAACAGCTTCTCCAACAGCACCGCAGGCATATCCTTCGCCGAGCCATGTAGCAATGTCTGTGTGATCGTAATCCAGAGCTTTCAGCTTCTGAACATTTACCAGAACAACCGGAACATTCAGGTCACGGATTGCAGGAAGCATGTTGTAAGATGTAGCGTAGGTTAACATCTGAAGGAAAACGAGATCAACGTCTGCTGCACGGAATTTATCCCCTGCAACCATAGACTGCTCTTTTGTTGTTACCATTCCTCCATCGATGATCTCTACGGTATCCGGAATTGTTTTCTTAAATGCCTCGTACTGAGCCTCAAACTCTGGTACCAGTGAAGGGAACTGAGGCAGATATGCGCCTAAAGCAATAGAAAATACGCCAACTTTTGCTTTTGTGTTTACTAACATAGTAGTACCTCCTGTTTAATTTGATATATTATACAAATGATCGTATATCCCGGCTGTTTTAACTTCTCATTAAGCCTGATATACCTTAATTCCAAAGGACTCATGAATGGTAGTACGAGCCTCTTCGATTGATTTAAACTCTTCTGCTTTTAACATCTGAGCGGTAATATTACCGATTGCAGTTGCCTCTCCAGGACCTGCATGAACCTCTTTGCCTGTTGCTCTCGCAGTCAGCTCATTAAGATAGCCTGCATTGGAACCGCCGCCAACTACATGGATACGACTGAAGGTTCTTCCTGTCATCTCTTCCAGTTCCTTTGCTGTCTTTGCATAGCACTCAGCAAGACTGGTATAAATAACAGTAGCAATTTCTCCTAAAGTTTCCGGAACCTTCTGTCCGGTTCTTCTGCAGTAATCTTTAACCTCTTCGATCATGCTTTCCGGAGAAAGGAAGCACTCATCATTTGCATCTACTCTGGATGGGAAATCTTTCGCTTCCTCTGCCATCTGACAGATTTCTGCAAATCCATATTTATCATCATATTCATGACGAACAGACTGGATCATCCAAAGTCCCATGATATTCTTCAGATAACGGAATCTTCCTGCATAGCCGCCCTCATTTGTAAAGTTCATCTCGCAACTCTTCTTGGAGCAGTCAGCTTTTTCTCTTTCAATTCCCATCAATGACCATGTTCCTGAGCTGATATAAATAAAATCGTCGTCGTTTGCAGGAACTGCAAGAACTGCGGATCCGGTATCATGTGTAGCCGGTGCTACAACTTCCACATCAAACCCAACTTCTGCTTTTACCTCTTCTGTAAAGTGTCCAACACTGGTACCAGGCATGATCAGCTTCTGGAACATTTTTCTTGGATATCCAAGTTTATCAATCAGTTCGTAATCCCAGTCCTTTGTTTCTGCATTTACCAGCTGACCTGTTGTTGCCTCTGTATACTCACAGGTTTTCTTGCCTGTAAGAAGATAATGGAAATAATCCGGTACATGAAGCATAGTTTCAGCCTGTTCCAGATATTCCGGATGTTTTGTCTTCACAGCCATCAGCTGATATACCGTGTTGAAAATTGCTTTCTGAATACCGGTACGTGCATAAAGATCCTCAAGAGAAATCGTCTTATATACTTCCTCATCCATACCTTCATTTCTGTGATCACGATATCCCACCGTATTTCCAAGAACCTTGTCGTCCTTATCCATCAGTACAAAGTCAACGCCCCAGGTATCAACGCCCATGCTTACCGGAATCTTGCCGATCTCTTTACATTTCTTAAGACCATTCTTAATTTCCTGGAAAAGTCTGTCAAACTCCCAGCAAAGCTCGCCGTCTTTCTTTACCATTCCATTCTCAAAACGATGAACTTCCTCAAGCTCCATTTTTCCATTCTCAAGATGTCCAAGGATCAGACGTCCGCTGGAAGCACCGATATCTACTGCTAAATAATACTTTGTCATTTTATGAAACCTCCTCAATTGTAAAATTACGCTGTATGTATCAAGGTTCCTGTCTTATTGTCACACACAAATGTCGCATCGAACATTTTCCATAAACAATAACGTACAAATCCTGATGTTCCTCACACAGCTGCCTTTCTAATTGATGATATCATAGTACTATAATATCCATCAATAAATAAGAACCTTGTTTGTCTAAAAAAGTGTCCTTATTTGCAACCAGAATGTTCTGTCCACTATATTCACAAAAACCTCTCACATAAAGTATCCGGAAGATAGTGACAATATTTTCCGTGCTGCAATAATTCCTCTTTCACCCAGAAAACCCCCGGGGCAATGCCCCAGGGGTCTGTTTCATTCACAGTTTATAAACCTGCAAACATTGGACGTTGTGTCGTCTCTTTACTTTTTAATTAGTCGTAAAGGTTTGGAGCGATGTTTTCATCGTCGATGTTTGTAGAATCATACCAGTAACCAGCTGT
Source organism: Ruminococcus sp. J1101004sp1_RTP21198st1_B9_RTP21198_201120 (assembly GCF_040924245.1). Classification (NCBI taxonomy): domain Bacteria; kingdom Bacillati; phylum Bacillota; class Clostridia; order Eubacteriales; family Oscillospiraceae; genus Ruminococcus; species Ruminococcus sp. J1101004sp1_RTP21198st1_B9_RTP21198_201120. The sequence continues at coordinate 41,797 of NZ_JBCOMI010000003.1, forward strand.
AGGAACATCCTCAAGCTCAGCTCCGTTAGCAGCTGCTGTCAGAGCGTAGATTGCATAATATCCCATCATCAGAGGAGACTGTGTAACTGCACCAAGGAATGTGCCATCTGTTACAGCTGCTTTAATGATAGAACCAGCGTCGAAACCAACACCGATAACGTCGCCGTTAGCTGCGTCAGAACCAAGAACGTTCAGGTTAGCGTTAGCTGCAAGAACACCCTCTGCTGCAACCTGGTTGGAACCGAAAATTGCGATACAGTTTTCCTGGGAAAGGATAGCCTGAGCCTCTGTGGAGCAAAGCTCTACAGTTGTCTGTGCCGGAACTGCAACCTGGATAACAACGTCTGCGTCAGCTTCTTCAGCGTCAGCACCTTCTGCTGCGTTTACATAGAACTCATTACCTTTAACTGCTACTGTTTTTCCATCAGCTTTAATCAGCTCGATCATCTTATTGATGAATCCTGTACCACGCTGCTGGATGTTAAGACCTGTAGCATCCTGATTAACCTCACCGATGATAACCTGTCCGTCAGCATTAGCGATAACGTCTTTGATTGCCGGATACATGTTCTCAGCTGCTACAGAACCAGCCTGATTGTTGTCTGTGCAGACTTCGCAAACTACAGATCCTTCCGGAGCATCAGCGATACCTGTATCAAATGTAACAACCGGGATTCCTTTGTCAACACATGTCTGAAGAGCTTCCTGAACAGAAGATGTATCGCAAGCTGCAAGTCCTAATCCAACAGGATTAGCTGCGATAGCTGTATTGATCATGTTAACCTGGTCAGCGATATCGGACTCACTGTTTGGTCCCTGTGCTGTATAGGTAACACCTAATTCTTCAGCTGCTTTGTCCATACCTTTCATAGCTGCTTCCCAGTATGTAGCCTGGAAAGATTTAACCATCATAGGGAATTCATAAGCTTCGTTAGCTGTAAGTCCTTCAAACTGATCTTCCGGAGCTGCCATAACAGTTGTTGCTGCTAAACCAGATACCATTGCTGCACAGAGTACTAATGCCATAACTTTCTTTGCTTTCATTTACTACTTCCTCCTTGAAATAAAAATTATATAGTTTTTTATGATGATACGTCGCTACACTCTCCGACGCTTCACATCCGTTATGAAATTGTTGCTGTTTACCAGCTGTTCTGCTTATAAACAGAATTCTGCTTTTCTTCAGGCTGACTGTCTGTAAGCCAGCCTGTATGTTTCAGTTATTAGTGTGCACTTTTTTTCTCTTTCAGGATATCGATCAATACTGCAACGATCAATACAACACCTGTGATGATCTGCTGCCAGTTTGCCTGCAGACCGACATATGGAAGACCGGTCTTTAACAGCATGATTACGAAAATACCTACCAGAGTTCCTACTACAGATCCATAACCACCGGAAGCTGCAACACCACCAACGAATACACCGCCGATTGCGTCCATCTCAAGTCCAGCACCAGTACCAGGCTGTACAGTAGGAGTTACTGCTGCGTATGCGATAGCTGCAAGTCCGGTAAACAGACCGCAAACTACGTATACCATTACATGGTAAAACTTAACATTGATTCCGGAAAGAGCTGCTGCTTCTTTGTTGGAACCGATTGCGATGGTGTAACGTCCGAATTTTGTATGATTCAGAACGAACTCCATCAGGATTACCAGAAGGATCATCCAAAGGAAACCGAGCGGGTAACGGGAAGCGCTTCTTCCCTGTCCGATTGTCAGTTTAAAGATGGAATGGAACCATCCGCCTGGCTGATTCAGTGTTGGCCATGGTGTAGCACTGCAAAGAGAACCAGCACCACGGGTAATCATACAGGTACAAAGAGTAGCAAGGAATGGCGGCAGGTTCATGATACCAATGAGAACACCGTTCAATGCGCCGATTGCAATTCCAAGCACTACACAGAGCAGCATTGCTACTACTACTGGAACATTGTTGCTTCTTACAAGTGTTCCGCCGATCAATGCGTAACATACCATACCAGTTCCGATTGACAGGTCTACACCGCCTGTGATAAGCGGGAATGTAACACCGATTGCCATCAGAAGGTCATAATATGAGAAATCCAGCATACTCAGGATTGTGGTGTACTGTCTGAACTCCTTACTCATAAAGGAGAAAACAGCAGACAGTGCAATGATAACCAGCAAAACAATAAATCTCTGATCACTTAAAATACTTTTTTTCTTCTTAGTCATGACGTCCTCCTTAATCGATATTCCGTGTCGCCTTATTCATGATGTGTTCCTGTGTAGCTTCAGAAATATCAATATTTCCTGTTACCTTACCTTCACACATAACGATGATTCGGTCACTCATTCGGAGAATCTCAGTCATTTCAGAGGAAATCATAATAATAGATTTTCCTTCTGCTGCAAGCTTGCTCATTAACTTGTAGATCTCGTTCTTCGCACCAACGTCGATACCTCTTGTAGGCTCATCGAAGATCAGGATCTCACTGTCACGGGTAAGCCATTTTGCAATAACTACCTTCTGCTGGTTACCACCGGAAAGATTCACTACCAGCTGGTCTGTAGAAGGAGTCTTGGTTGCAAGCTCTTTCACATATCTCTCTGTAACTTTTTTCTCTTTGGCTTTGTTGATGAATAAACCGTTGCAATATTCTTCCATGGTAGCCAGGGTTGTGTTCTCTGTTACAGATTTCTGAACAACAACTCCATATCTTCTTCTGTCCTCAGACAGATAACCGATACCATATTTAACAGCATCCTGTGGGCTGTTGATGGTTACTTCATGGAGCTGTCCATCTTTACCCATAATGGAAATCTTACCGCTCTGTTTCGGATCTGCCCCAAACAGTGCTCTGGCTGTCTCAGTACGTCCTGCTCCCATCAGTCCTGAGAAGCCAAGGATTTCACCTTTACGAAGCTCGAAGCTTACATCCTGAACCATCTTGCCTGCATTCAGATGCTCTACCTTCAAAACAACCGGGGCATCTGGGGCAACCATGCTATGATCCTTCGGATCTTCGTAAATAACACGACCAACCATCATGTTGATAATATCTTCTTTTGTACTGTCTGCTGTGATCAGGGTTCCAACATAGCCACCATCTCGCATGACAGTTACACGGTCTGTGATGACCTTGATCTCATCCATACGGTGTGAGATGTATACAATACCCAGATTCTTCTTACGAAGGTCTTTGATGATTTCAAATAAATCCGCAATCTCCTTCTCAGTAAGAGCAGCTGACGGCTCATCAAAAATGATCACCTCAGCTTTGTGGGAAATAGCCTTTGCAATCTCACACATCTGCTGCTTACCAACAGTAAGATTACTCATTTTTTCTCTCGGATCGATCTCAATATTCAGATCCTGAAATAATTTTCTGGAATCTTCGATCATCTTCTTGTCGTCTACACGGATTCCCTTCTTCGGTTCACGTCCGATAAAGATGTTCTGTGCAACAGTCAGATCTCCGATCATATTTAATTCCTGATGTACGATTACCACTCCGGCATCCTGAGCTTCACGGGTATTGTGAAATTCTGTCTCTTTGCCTTTATATGTAATTGTTCCGGAATCCTTCTGGTAAATACCGGTAAGCACCTTCATCAGTGTGGACTTTCCGGCTCCGTTCTCTCCCATAAGTGCATGTACTTCACCGCGTTTCACTTCGAAATTAACATGATCCAGGGCATGAACTCCAGGAAAGGACTTATCAATATCCTTCATAGTTAAAATAACTTCACCCATTGTCGAATCCTCCCTTATGATCAGTTCTTTCTGCGTCTTGCAGAAACGTCAGCGTAAACTGCTACAATAACAATGATACCTGTAATAATCATCTGCTGTCCTTTGCCAAGACCAAATGCCATGATTCCCTGCTGAAGAAGAGAGATGATAAATACACCGATTACAGTACCGCCGATGGAAGCAAGTCCACCAACCATGGATGTACCACCCATTACACAGCCTGCAATTGCCTCGTTGTTATACTGATCGCCATATCCTGGCTGAACGGTTGTATAAGTAGCTACAAAGAACAGTGCTCCGATTCCTACCAGGAATCCACAGATCACATATGCAAGCATTCTCCATTTTCTGGTATTGACACCAGAAAGACGAACTGCCTCGCTGTTAGATCCAAGACAAAGGATATAACGTCCTGGCTTTGTATTGTAAAGAACAATACCGCAAACCACTGCCATTCCAAGGAAGATCACAAGACCAACCGGGAATCCATTATAAGATGCGATATTACGGAACCATCCGTTTACCGGATCAGAACTCTGCGGCCAGCTGACTGACTGTGTCTTGGTAAATACAGAAGCAATGCCTTTTGCAATGTTCATGGAAGCCATGGATACGATAAATGGCGGAACTGACATATAAGAAACCAGCCATCCATTAAATATACCAAATGCAAGACCAATGAGCACACACAGAACCATGGCAGCTGCACAGGGAACTCCATAAGAAGTCATGCAGTAACCGGAAACCAGTGCACAGCAGAACATAACCGGTCCGATGGAGAAATCAATTCCTCCTGTAGCAATTACAAATGTTACTCCAAGTGATAAAAAGCCCAAGAAGTATACATAGTTCAAAGTAGATTTGATACTGTCGCCAACAGGGAATTTACTTCCGAGTACTACCTTGAAAACTACGAACATAAGAACAAGAATACAAACAAGCATGATTCTGTTCAGGCCGAGCTTTTTCACAATTGGATTTTGTTTTAACTTTTCCAACTTTTCACCCTCCTTGATTTTTTGTTATTGTCCAGGTTTACCTCACTCTTCCTGAGCAATAACTTTTTGCACTCTCTGCGTTTTCTATATAATACCTTGAATTCTGCACAATTGTAATAGAATATTTTCCAGAAAAAGGTTAAATATTTACGGTATGGTCATAATTTTTTAACCTTTTATGTGAAATATGCACTAACACTTTACCGTGTAAAATCAAAAAACCTCAAATTCAATCCTTTTCATACGTAAGAAACGCAAAAGGATCGAACCTGAGGTCTCATTTTATCTGACAGAGTATATTAAAAAGATCTGGTACAGCATAAATCGGGTAACTCTTCCGCAAAACGTGCAGCTGTGAAGATACAGAACAGCTACAAAGTCTGTTTTATGGTATTAAATGGGAAGATCAGCTTTTCGATTTCGCTGGAATACATATTCTCCGGAGTTACAAGCTGACAGCCGGAATTTACATTCTCATCGTAAGGTTTGCCCTGCAGCATACGCACAGTCTCCGTTACACCCAGATAGCCCATCTTAAACGCTTTCTGCACAACAATTCCCTTGAAGACACCCTTTTCCATAAGCTGGACTGCTTCCTGGGAGCTGTCTACCCCCACTACCTGGATTTGGTCTTCCATATCATGTTTCTGTACCGCCCGTGCTGCGCCTACAGAGGAATATTCATTCATTCCTGCAATCATTTCAAGATTCGGATATTTCTCCATCAGTTCTTCTGTAAGCTGTGAAGCTTTATCAAACTGGGAATTACAATATACTACGTCTACAACATTCTTGTTATAATCCCCCAGACCTTCCCGAAAGCCCTGTTCTCTTTCGATTGCGGTGGAAACACCTTTTACATGGCTTACAATTGCAATCTGGGAATCCTTATTTAAAAAAGTTCTGGCATATTCCCCCAGCTGCTTTCCTGCTTCCAGATTATCTGTGGCAACTGTCATATCCTGAATATTGCTTTCTGTATAGGAATCTATAAATGTGATCTTGATTCCCTTATCTTTTGCCTCCTGCAATAATTCATCGGAAGCATCAAAGCTGGAAGGGGAAAATAATATTGCATCCGGATTTTTCTCAATGGCCTCTTCCAGAAGTTTATTCTGTACCTCCACATCCTGTTCTCTCTCCGGTGCCAGCACTTCCAGTTCTGCACCGCATTCCTGCGCCGCCATTCTTGTCCCGGAAATCAGGGAGGTCCAGAAGTCATTGGTTCCATCCTCTGTTTTCGGTATGTAAATTAATGACCACTTTTTGTTATTATTTTTTTGACGAATATAAAGCATTCCTCCGGAAACCAGACACACCGCCAGCGCTATGCATACAAGCATAAGCCATTGTTTACGCTTTTTCATGATGTTCCTCCTGCTCGATCGGAATTACCACTGTAACAGTCGTACCTTTTCCTTTTTCACTTTTATAGCTCAGACCATATTCCTTTCCATAGTACATACAGAGACGTCTTTGAACATTGTATACACCGACACCATTAGAACGATAATTGACTTTATGCTTCTCAAAAATCCGGTTCAGGGTCTCCTCATCCATTCCCACACCGTCATCTGCTATTTCGATAACTGCATTTCCATCTTTCTGGTATCCGTTAACAGTAAGCATCCCTTTTGATTCCTTATATTTAAGACCATGATAAATTGCATTTTCCACAATTGGCTGAAGTACAAGCTTCACTATATGCACACTGTTAATAGATGGATCCACATTGATCTCAAATTCCAGTTTATCCTTATAGCGCATTTTCTGAATGGTGAGATAACTCTTTACATACTGGATTTCCTGGCCGATGAGGACCGTTTCATCTTCGTTGCTGATACTTTGCCGCAAAAGCCGTGCCAGAGAAGCGGTCATCAGTACTACATCTTCATATTTCTTTCCTTCTGCCATCCAGATAATGGAATCCAGCGTATTATAAAGAAAGTGGGGATTGATCTGGGACTGAAGAGCTTTCAGTTCGCTCTTTCGCTTCAGTTCCTGTTCGTGGACATTCTGTGCCATCAGATCTTCAATCTTATGGGTCATCACATTGAATGATGTGGTAAGACTTCCAATTTCATTCTGGGAAGGTATAACCAGATCATCTGCTGCCTTGAAATCTCCTTCCTGAACCCTTTCCATAGAATCACGAAGCTTCTGAATCGGAAGAGTTATGCTTCTGGCAATAAAGCTGGAAATAAGCATGGCGATCACAACCAGTACAATGGCCGTCATTACATATATGTTATTGGCCTCTTTACTGCTCTTTAAAAGCTCTGCCATATTCATGCAGCCAACAATCGTCCAGCCAGTTATTTCAGAGCGGGCAAGTGTATAGATTTTTTCGTCATCTCCCTCTCCTGTTACTACCGTATCTGTGTCGGCATTCATAACAATATCAATGTTCTCCGTCTGAAGCTCATTATACAGCTGCTGCTGGCTTGGATGATAAACGATGTTCCCATCCTGATCCAGAATAAATACATATCCCTTATCCCCAATGCTGTTCTGGTCGCAGAGCTCACTGATGGCGCTATAATTCAAGTCAATAAATACAACACCGTCACTGTTTCCCGTGCCATAGAAATTGTGGACTTCGCGGCTTAATGTAATCACCCACGGACGCTGGTCCTTAATCACATGCTGGACATGGGAAGAACTGAGACAATACTGATTGTAGTTATCTACCGCATTGGTGTACCACTCCTGAGTGGAAAGATCCAGATCCGGATTGGTGGCCTGATATCCGCTGTTTATAAGCATAACTCCATCTTTTTGCACGATTCCAATGTTGCAGATGTCATCACGGCCTTTCAGTATCGTACTAAATTGTTCCAGGAGACGTTTCCTGTGTCCTTCTTTTACAGCCTCATCCTCACCGATGCGCTGGTACAATAGCTGATACGCATCCTGGCTTTTTGCAATAACTGAGGCAATATTATCCATATATGTAATATACGAATCAACATTCTGATTCAGCTGATGTATAATTGTCTGGGTATAAATGGCAGAGTTCTCATAAACTGTAGAATTCGTATATCTTACTGATACTGCAGTCGCTGCAAGCACCGCACAGAGAACCAGAGCAGAAACAGCCACAAATATAGTGCTTTGAATACTTTTAAAGCCTTTAAGAAATTTTCGCTCTCTTTTGTTTTCATTCATAGGCTGCTCTCCCTTGCATTTTTCTCATTCATTTCAACTTTTTATTTTTCATACCTTTCATTACTGATTTCTGCAGAAATAATTCACCTGCTGTCAACAACTCTTTTATAGCTGCAATTATTCACTTCCGGATTCAATCATTTCCAGATCACATTCTGTCTGAAAATTTTCCTTAAGATTCTCTGAAATATGAATCTTCCCATCATCTGTTACCAGGATCACATTGAATTCTTCCCTGTGCTGCCGCCAGAATTGACAAGCTTTCTCATAACCCATGATATAAAGAGCCGTGGACATTCCATCTGCAAGTGTACCATCCCTTGATACGATTGTCACAGACAGCAGATCTCCATCTGCCGGATATCCTGTCCTGGGATTGATGATATGAATATAGGTCTTCCCATCTTCTTCAAAATACCGCTCATAACCGCCAGAAGTAACTACGGCCTGATTTTCCACAAATAAAACACCAATATAATCCTGCTGTCCGCCTTTTGGATCACGTATTCCCACTTTCCAGCTGCTGCCGTCTGGCTTCGTCCCTATCGCCTGAATGTTTCCTCCAAGAGAAACCAATGCGGAAGAAACGCCATATTCCTGAAAAAGCTCTGCCAGCTTCTGACCTGTATATCCTTTTGCAATTCCTCCAAAATCAATCTGCTGATCTGCTCCAAGCGTTACAAACTTTGTTTTTTCTTTGCTGTCCCTGCCCTTTTCATCAGAGTCCCGGGTCTGTATTTCTACTTTATTTCCATCCACCAGTGCCAGTTTTTTTTGTACTTCTGCAGCTGTAGGCACATGATAATTACCTGTGGGAAATCCCCATAGCTTCATCACCGGATAAATCGTATCGTCAAAAAGTCCGTCTGTCTCCTGATAAATCTCTTTTCCCCGGAGGATCAGTTCTGCCAGATCATCTGTTGCCTGCAGATTTCCCTGTTCGTTTAAGGCATATACTTCACTTTTACTGTTTTCTGCTGATAACATCGCATCCAGTTTCTGTACTTCTTCTATAGCTGCATCTACAGCTTTTTCGCTATTTTTACCATATGCGGTAAACTCCATATAGGTGTCCATCGCAAACAGCTGCTTCTGGCATTTCTGATTCTGAACAAAATACCTGCTGCCTTCTGTAAGAATCAAAATTCCAATACATATGCCGGCTGCCGTCAGTACTTTTCTTTTCATATGGATCTTTTTTCCCTTGCATACTCGGTAGGAGTCTTACCTGTCATTTTCTTAAAAGAAATTCCAAAATAATGGGGATCTGAAAAGCCCACCTTCTCCGCAATCTCATAGTTCTTAAGTGCAGTCTGTTCCAGGAGTTCCTTTGCCTTTTCCATACGGGTCTTACTGAGGAATTCCAGGAAAGTGCCTCCTGTGGCTTCCTTAAAAATAGTACTGAAATAGCTTGTACCAATATTCAGATAGGAGCAGATATCATTCAATCCTAATTCCGGCTCATTGTAATGCTGGCGAATATATTCCATAGCAAGTACCGCCTGCTTCTGACCGCTGGAGCTGTTCAGGGAAGAGCACCTTTCGAATACCTCGTGAACATAGTCCTCTGCCATTTTAAAAGCTTCCTTAAAAGTTTTCTGTTCGGTTACCCGTCCCATGAGAATTTCTCTTTTGTGGAACAGATCTTCATTCTCAGAAGAAAGAGCTTCCCAGCAGCTTCCTGCATGACGCAGAATCATCTGAAGGCAGACACAGGCCTGACTTTTATCCACTCTGGCCTTTTTGATCTCAGATTTCATAACAGAAAGAGCCTGATTCATCTCAGCTTCATTGCCTTTCTTGATTCCATCTACCATATCGCTTAATGGCTGCTGCAAAGAAATACTTCTCTCCGGATTCAGTGTTTCTGTATCAATGAGCAGATTTCCGCCCAGTAAATAGCGCAGTTCAATAGCCTTCTCAGCCTGGTTATGAGACTGGATCGTATCTCCGGGATTCCTTACCCAGCCCCCAATTCCTGCTGAAGCTTCAATGCCGATCACTTCTTTTACTTTTTTCTGGATTTCCTGACAGATTTCCTGTATTTCTCTGGAAAACTCCCTGCTGCGGTTTCCCATAAAGAGGATACACACCCGGTTATTTCCTTCCTGATAGGCAATTCCTGCATTACGATCTGTCACGATCTCATCTGCAACATTAAATAAAACAAAAGCCATTAATGCGCTCTCCTGGCGTTTTTCCATATCAATCTGATGAATATCGGAAAACAGATCCATGTCAAATAACGCAACCCGATAAGATGCTGCCTCCAGATTAATTCCCATTCCAGACAATTCCTCCAGGCTCTCCTGCACATCCCGAGTACAGCTTACCAGAGATTCAATCGCTTTCGAACGAATCACCAGAGCATTTTTGTGATAATCCTGAGATGTCTTTGTGAGGGATTCTATTTTCTTCTTTTCTTTTCTCTGCAGATCTACTTTTTCTTTCATTTTGCCAATAACTTCTCTGAGCTCCATAGCAGTTACCGGCTTCAGCATGTATTCGCTTACATTATACTGAATTGCTTTCTTTGCATATTCAAATTCCCCGAAGCCACTGAAGATCACAATTACGATCTCCGGGTAATTATCATGCAGAAAATGGCTCAGTTCCATTCCATCCATATACGGCATCAAAATATCTGTGAGAACAATATCTACCGGATGGCTCTTCACAAAATCTGCTGCCTGCTTTCCGTTTTCGCAGTCTCCTACAAGCTGGCAATCCATGGACTTCCAGTCAATATTCTCCTTTATGGCGTCACGTACCAGGATCTCATCATCTACAAGTAAAATTCGATACATAGTTTTCGCTTTCCCTTTCTATACACAGCATGTACCTCATCGGCTCCCCCCCGGTGCCTGTTTGCACATGGTATTCTATTAATTTCAGCTAAATATTATATTATCACATACCATAAAATCATGCAAACTAAACAAACAATTCCAGAGTTTGTTTGGTGTGTGTTACTATTACTGTTTACTGGTAACAAAAAAGCTGCAAAGTTATAAGAATTATAAACCCTGCAGCTTTTCTGCTGTGTAAGATATTTAAAGAAGCTTTGAAATTATAACCATTATTTTACGATCACTCCATCCTCATCCCAGAGATCGTGCCAGTCCTTTGCACCTTCCCACAGGAATACATGGCCTTTGATCAGACGGTTATTCTTATCAAGGGAACGGATGGTTTCCATCTCTTCTTCTGTCAGAGGATCTTCCGTGACACATTTCAGGTTCATGGTGTAATTCTTCTCTTTCAAAGAGAATGGAATTGGGGAAGCACCTCTCTGTACAGCCCATTTAATGCAGATAACTGCTGGATGTACACCATGTGCCGCTGCAATTGCTTTCAGCTCTGGCAGTTCAATATCCGCAATATCTTCTGGCATTTTATCACGTTCCGGACGTTCAGGAGAACCAATTGGGCAGAATCCTACCACTTCAATACCATGCGCTCTGCAATAATCAAACAGCTCCGGCTGCTGGAAGCATGGATGAAGCTCCATCTCGATCGCAGCTGGTTTAATTCTGCAAAGTGGAAGTACTGCCTCCAGTTTCGGGATTGTCATATTAGACATACCGATATGTTTCGTCAGACCCATATCTACCAGGCGCTCCATCTGGCGCCAGGTTTTCATAAAGCGCTCTACTGTAAACGGTTTGGAATCAGGATTTCTGGAATCCACATCACAATGTGGTTCATGATAGTTCGGGAATGGCCAGTGAACATAATACATATCCAGATAGTCAAGCTTCAGATCCTTTAAGGTCTTCGCACAGGCAATCAGTACATCTCCGTCACCATGCATATCGTTCCATACTTTGGAGGCAATAAAAAGTTCTTCTCTTTTTACAATACCTTCTGCAAATGCATCTGCGAAAATCTTTCCGATCATATCTTCATTTCCGTAACATGCAGCACAATCAAAAGAACGGTAACCTACGCGAAGTGCACCTGCAACAGAAGCAGAAACTGCGTCTGCATCTGCATGGTCACTTCCAAAAGTACCCATTCCAACAGCTGGCATCTTAGCGCCAGTATAAAGTGTTCTCTGCGGAACAATTGCCGGATCAATCATTGTCATTTTCTTATCCTCCTTAACATTTCTTTTGCACTCTGGCTTTCAATTACAACGCAATTTACTTTCGCTTAATATCTTTTACTACATTTTCTTATAATTTAGTAACCTCAATCTGTGGAAGCAGTTTTTCCATATCTTCCATCACAAAAAATCCAGTCTCCTCGCGCATGGCTGCTGCCGCTGAAATAGCACTTGCCAGTTTCATTGTCTCAGGAAGTGAAAGTCTCCTGGATAAACCCAGTGCGAATCCTGCGATCATAGAATCTCCACACCCAACTGTGTTCACTGCATTTATTCTCGGAACCAGTGCACGGAAAATTCCTTCATTACCTACTGCAAGAGAACCGTCAGCTCCCAGGGAAACAGCTACGATTTCCACACCTTTTGCATGAATCTCTTTCGCCGCAACTATAATATCCTGAATATTATCACATTTCTTGCCTGTGAGCATACGGATTTCATCAATATTGGGCTTGATCATAGTAGGTGCTGCTTCAATTCCCATTTCAAGAAGTTTGCCACTGGTATCCAGAATAACCGGAATTCCTGCCTCTTTTACAATCTTTATAAGTCGCTGATAAGCAGTTCCATCAAGTCCTTTCGGAACACTTCCTGACATTGCAACTACTTTCGCTTCTTTTACAAGATTACAGAATTTTTCCTCAAATCCGGCAAAATCCTCTTCTGTAAGGGTAAACCCAGGTTCCAGAAATTCTGTCTGAACTTTATTAACTTCATCCCAGATATTAATACAGGATCTGCTCTCTGCAGCTACATGATAAAAAGCACTTTTAATACCAAACGGTTTCAATGCATTCTCAATATAAGCTCCTGCATAACCACCTACAAAACCTGTGGCAGTCACCTCTGCTCCGTAAATTGAAGCCGGCTTGGATACATTCAGACCTTTTCCACCAGGAACATAAGTACATTCCTTTACACGATTCACTTCTCCAGTCTTAAAGTTATTTACCACATACCGCTTATCAATGGCTGCATTTAATGTTACTGTCAGTATCATATGCTCAATCCTCATTCATCAGAAGAATCTTCCCCTTTACAAGACCAGGTGTCTTATAGAGCTGGAATGCTTCCTGAGCCTGACTCATTGGCATTTTGCGATAAATAAATCCCGGATCAAATTTCAGCTGACCGGTTGCAAAATAATGAGCTGTAAGATCCCACTCTTTGCCTGGGAACGGGGAACTATAGGACATCCAGGAGCCTGTAAGTTTAAATTCTTTACGATTCATATTCTCCCACTGCTTTGGTGTAAATGTAAGATCTGCATGAGGTGTTCCAATGAAGCATACGTGTGCCTTATTCGCAGCAAGTTCAAATGCCATATGCATAGTGGGAACCTGTCCGGCTGTTTCAAACACATATTCATAGCCCTTACCACCGGTAATTGCCATAGCCTCTTCCATATAATTCTCTTTGGTTGTATTGATAACTGCATCTGCGCCCATTCTCATGGCAAGATCCAGGCGTTCCTCACTAATATCAAATACGACAACCTTCTTGGAACCAAAGATCTTTGCCCACTGCATTGTGAATATGCCAATTGTTCCACATCCTAAAATTGCTACGCAGCGACCGCCCTGATAATCATTCTGAAGGAGTCCATGAAGAGCAACTGTGGATGGCTCGAACATTGCACCCTGTTCATAGGAAATAGACGGATCAAAAGGAATCGCATTCTGCTCTGGAATTACTACATAATCCGCATTACTTCCCTGCTGCCTGGAACCGATAAAACTGTAATGCTTACATAAGGAGAAGTTTCCATTCTGACAATCATCACACTTCATGCACGGAAGAAGCGGAGCCCCGGAAACGCGGTCGCCAACTTTCACCTTGGTGACCCCTTCTCCAACTTCTACTACATCACCAGAAAACTCATGTCCAAGAACGATAGGATAAAAATGAACACCATGATTCAATACTCGCGGAACATCAGAGCCACAAATGCCGGAAGCTTTTACTTTAATCTTTACCCAGCCTGGTTTTGCCTGTGGTTCTTCGATTTCCTGGTACTGTACATCCTCGTTTGCAACTACAACTGCTGCTTTCATCTTGAAATACCTCCTTACTTCCGTACCATCATAGCTTTCAGAGATTCATATAAATCCCTATATGTACGGTATGTCTTATTATAAACTTCTTTATTCTCAGGATTGGGCTCATGGCGTCTTGTCTCTTTCACTGTCATGGAAACCGCTTCCTCGTAATCTTTATAAAATCCAACTCCTACGCCAGCCAGGATTGCAGCACCTAATGTGGTTGCTGTATCGGAAGCAGGGACCACCACTGCCTTGCCTGTCACATCAGCCTTAATCTGAGTCCAGAGAAGGGAATTGGCTGAACCTCCCATAGCACGAAGAACTTCTGCTTTAGCACCTGCCGCTTCAGCCACCTCCAGATTATGGCGCAGGGAAAATGCTACGCCCTCCATACAGGCTCTTACCATGTGTCCCTTGGTCTTAGCAAAATCAAGTCCATAGAAAACGCCTTTGGCGTATGGATTCCAGACAGGGGATCTCTCCCCGGACATATATGGAAGGAACACAACGCCTTCACTTCCGGCTGGTACTGCCTCGGCAATTTCATTCAGTTGTTCCAGAGAGGATTTCCCGGTATCCGCCTTGCGGCTCCTCTCATAAGCTGCAAATTCTCTCTCAAACCAGCGCATGACACCGCCGCCTCCGGTAGTTCCTCCCTGAAGAAGCCACTTGCCTGGCACTACGTGATATCCTAAGATCAGACTTGGATCTGCTTTGTATGTATCTGTGCAGATGCTCATGCCACCAGCCTGTCCACCCTGCTCCTGGGTCTCCCCCGGATGGATCACACCTGCACCAAGTGTCCCACAGGCTGCATCCAGACCGCCGGCCACTACAGGAGTTCCGACAGTCAGTCCACTCTGGGCTGCCGCCTCTTCCGTCACAGTTCCCACTACCTTATCGCACGCAACAATCTCCGGAAGAAAATCCACAGGAATTCCCAGTTTCTCACACATCACTTCATCCCAGGTACCAGTACGCATATCAAAGCAATGCAGGCCATATCCCTGTGAAAGATCCTGTGTGATGGCACCAGTCAGTCTGTAAGCAATAAAGCTGTTTGATTGAAGGATCTTGTAAATCTTATTATATACTTCAGGCATATTCTCCTTATACCAGAGAATCTTCGCTGTGGTATAAGAAGGCTGAAGAGAATTACCTGCAACATTGAAAATATTCTCACTGCCGATTTCATTATTGAGTCTGTCGCAGATTTCCTGGGCTCTTGTATCCATCCAGATAGGTGTATCTGTCAGAACATTTCCCTCATGGTCAATGGCAATAGCCGACCAGCTCTGCCCATCAATTCCCACTCCGGCAATCTGCTCTCCTGAAATATTACCTGTCTCCAGGCATTCGCAAATAGCGCCGCAAACCGCATGCCACCATTCATCCGGCTTCTGCTGCGCCCATCCCTCATGAGGATAATAAACAGGGTAATCCCCATTGGCGGAAGCCATCACCTTTCCGTTCTTGTTAAATATGGCAACCTTGCACGCGCTGGTTCCAATATCAATTCCTAATAAATAGTCTTTGCTCATCCTTGTCTCCTTATGGATTTCCCCATAAAAATATCAGTCTGAAGTTTCCGTACAATATGGTCAGGAAGCTCATTTCTTCCTTCAAGCCGTTCCAGCATGATCTGTGCTGTTTCCCTTGCAATTTTCTCTGTGGGCTGTGAAACAATGGTAAGTGCAGGTTTGCATGCACGGGCAAAAGGCAGATTGTCAAATCCCACCAGGGAAATCTCCTCTGGCATGGATACCCCCATCTCGTTAAGCCCGATCACTGCCCCCATAGTCATCTCATAGTTCGTCACAAAAACAGCTGTCATATCCGGATTCTCTTTCACCAGCTCTTCTACTGCCTGAACCCCTCCCTGGATCGTGTAATCACCATGACAGATCAGCTTTTCATCAACCGCAATTCCATGAGCCTTAAGTGCTTTCATATATCCTAACATACGCTGTCTGGCAGTGAATACCTCATCCGGTCCACCGATCAGACCAATCTTCTGATGCTGTTCTTCTACCAGCATGCCAACAGCCTTCTCAGCTGCATTTACATTATCCACCAGCACACAGTCGCAGGATATTCCCTGGATCATACGGTCGATAAGCACAATGGGTTTATCTGTTTTCTGAAATTCATTCAGATGGGCTCCAGTCATATCTACCGGCATATTGATAATTCCATCCACACGTTTCCGGGTAAGGAAATCCACTGCTTCTTTTTCAAGCTTCTTATCTGTTCTGCAGTCACAGACAATCGCTGCATATCCATGGCTTCGGAGGATATCCTCCATTCCACTGATGATTTCTGCGCAGAAAACATTGTTCAGCTCTGGAATCACAACCCCCACTGTCTTGGTCGCATTGGTCTTCAGACCGCGGGCAACTTCATTTACTTCGTAATGTAATTCTTCGATGGCTTCTTCGATCTTGATACGGTTCTTCTCTCTTACATTCCCCCCATTGAAATAAGAGGAAATCGTTGCCAGACCAAGTCCTGTCCGTCTGGCAATATCTTTCATCGTCGCTGCCATAAATCAGCCTCTTACTCAGCCTTTCCGTCACAGCCGCAAACTTTCATACGGGCCATTACAAGCTCTTTCACAGCTGCAATTCCAGCCTTGCCATATGCCTTAGGATCAAATACCTTCTCATCCTCAAGTGTCTCTCTGACAGCCTTGGAGTATGCTGCACGAAGCTCGGTGGCAAAATTAACCTTACAGATTCCTCTCTTTACGCAATCCATAACATCCTCATCGCTAAGGCCGGAAGCGCCATGAAGAACCAGAGGAATATCTACAACTTCACGAATTTCACTTAAACGCTCCTTATCAAGAACAGGAGTTCCCACATAGAAGCCATGTGCTGTGCCGATTGCTACCGCAAGAGAAGTAACGCCGGTGCGCTCTACAAATTCTCTGGCTTCCTGTGGATCGGTATTGGTATCTGCAACTGCAACCAGGTCGTCTTCCTTACCACCTACCTTACCAAGTTCTGCCTCGCATGGGATTCCCATAGAAGCTGCTACGTCAGCCACCTTCTTGCTCACCTCAATGTTTCCTTCATAATCCAGCTTAGAACCGTCAATCATCACGGAAGTATATCCAGCCTTCAGAGCCTTCATGGCGAGATCAAAGCTACTGCCGTGGTCAAGGTGCAGGCAAACCGGAACGGAAGCCTTTGCAGCTTCTGCTGCAACGATTGCCTGATAGGTCTCAAGAGTGCCATATTTAATAGTAGATGGAGTAGTCTGGATCATAACAGGTGCTTTCAACTCCTCAGCTGCCTGAATGATCGCTTTCACCATCTCCATATTCTCTGCATTAAACGCACCCACTGCGTAACCGCCCTGCTGAGCCTTCAACAACATTTCCTTAGATGTAACAAGTGGCATATTCTCCTCCTTCTGCCTGCTGATACAGGCCGTGAATCTTCTGTTTTCAAGAAACCGAAACGTTTCTGTTTTAGTTCATATTAACTCTTTTCCAAATTTCTGTCAACAGTAAATATTTCATCTTTTTGCGTAAAATTTTACCTTGAAAAATCCAGCAAAGAAAGGTAACTTATAGAGTAGAATACTTTCGGAACCGGTATCAGTTTTTATAGATTACTGTGCCAGATTTCTGAGAAAGAACGAAGGGAGAATATATTATGTTAAAAGGAATTCCAGAAATACTTTCACCACAGCTTTTAAAAGTTTTATGCGAGATGGGACACAGCGACCGCATCGTTATCGCGGACGGCAACTTCCCAGTAGAATCAATGGGTAAAGATGCAATTGTTGTTCGCTGCGACGGACATGGAGTTCCAGAACTTCTGGACGCTATCCTTACTGTTATCCCTCTTGATTCTTATGTAGAGAAACCAGTTACCCTGATGGAAGTTATGCCTGGCGATCCGGTAAAAACTCCAATCTGGGATACATACAAAGAGATTGTTTCCAAACATGATGAACGTGGCGCCGAGGCAGTTGGAAATATCGAGCGTTTCGCATTTTATGAAGAGGCAAAGAAAGCATATTGTATTATCGCTACAGGTGAGAAAGCTGTTTACGCAAACGTTATGCTTCAGAAAGGTGTTGTTATCAACAAATAATTTTTTATTTCAGCTAAAAAGCTCCGTCGGATTCCCGGCGGAGCTTTTATTATTCATGTTTATTATGATTCACTATTTTTTCCTTTTTTCTTAAGGAGCCAGATTACCACTGCGATACCAATGATAATAACTACAACCAGAATCCAGATAGCAGAACTCATTCCTTTATCTGTGCTCTCCACATTTTCGCTGGACGCTTCCTGTTCTGCACTTTCTGAAGGAGCAACTGTTACTGCTGCCTCTTCTGTAGGCGCAATAGTCACACTTGGCTCCGGGGTGGGAGTACTTGTCTCTGTTGGTTCCGGAGTAGGAGTACTTGTCTCAGTCGGCTCCGGGGTAGGAGTGCTCGCCTCAGTTGGTTCCGGGGCAGGAGTGCTCGCTTCAGTCGGCTCAGGGGCAGGAGTACTTGTCTCAGTTGGCTCTGAAGCTGCAGTTGCTTTCTTAGTCGGTTCCGGAGCAGGAGTACTCGTCTCAGTTGGCTTCGGAGCAGGAGTACTTGTCTTCTCAGGCTTCGGGGTAGGAGTGCCTGTTGGCTCTGCCTCCGCATCACTGCTGTCTTTGCCTTCGGTACCTGCTTTTCCAACTTCAGAAGTATTCTCTCCAGCCTGAACAGATTGGGAACCGTCTTCCGCTTCTTTCTCAGTTTCAGGAACAAGTTCTACTGTACTCTCTTCCGTATTGGTGGCTTCTGCAATATTTACCCAGCCAGAAACATCACCAGCCTCTGTGTGTCCCCAGATACCATCTTTACCAGTATCTACTTCTGTATCAATATATAACTTCTCACCATTCGCTATATTACAGCCTCCGGAAACTGTGCCGTACTTTTTTCCAGGTCCTTTATACAGGCAAACGGAACCGTCTTCCTTAGCATTGACTGTAAGACTGTAATTCGCATCCTTGCTTCCGTATAAGGCAAGCTCTGATGCCACTGCCTCGGCAAGAGTGGCCGGCTTCAGATAATTCTCTTCCAGGAAACCAAACATGCCATGAAGCTGAGCATATACCCATACCTTTCCAGCTTCATCTGTGGTCTCTCCTTCTACATGGATCGCAGTTCCATTAGGAATCAACTCATCATTCAGCTTCGGGCTGGAAGCATCTGCCTCTGAATACATGTCAACACCGCCATCAGGCGATTCTACAATCATATAGTAATCTGTTTTATAATCAACCTGCTGTGTCTTTCCTGCATCTGCAAAAACTCCCACAGTCATGCAAAAAGTAAGAAGCACAGCCAGCAACATTCCCAGCTTTTTCTTCATATATATCCTCTTTTCCCTCTTATATACATTTTCTGTTTTTCATTGTAACACACCAGGAAAAACTTGCAACCATTTTTCTCATATTTTCCCATTATTTTACAGCAACAGTTACTATTCACCGGTAATGTTCCGCGAGGTGTTTTTATAAACAATTTCACAGAAAAATCGGGAATCCGGGCGTGAAATCATGCGAATGTATGTCCGATAAAGAGCCCCAGACAATAAAAGAGCGAGACAAAAGTCCCGCTCTCTCAGCTTTCCTTCATTGTCCTGGGGGAGTGAAAGAAAGCAGTTAAATTATAAAAAGCTAATTATTTATAAAGAGGTCCATAGTTCTTGCAAGCTCTGAAGTCTGCACCCTCTTTATCCATTCCAAATGCATTCCATGCTGCCGGACGATAGATATCTTTCTCCGGAACGTTATGCATAGATACCGGGATACGAAGCATAGAGCACATTGTGATCAGGTCAGCTCCGATATGTCCGTAGGAGATAGCACCGTGGTTAGCTCCCCAGTTGTTCATTACATCATAAGCTGTCTTGAACGGTCCCTCTTTGCCATCGCATCTTGGAGCAAACCATGTACATGGCCATGTGTAGTCTGTACGTTTCCAAAGTTTGTCAGATACTTCTGCTGGAAGAGCAACTGTCCATCCTTCAGCAATCTGCAGAACCGGTCCAAGTCCTTTAACAAGGTTCAAACGGATCATTGTTGCAGGCATCTGAGCTTTTGTTTCATAACGGCTGGAGTATCCGCCTCCACGGAAGTATCCGTTGTCAGCCATACACCATTCAGTGTTTTCCATGATAGCTTTCTGGTCTTCTTCTGTGATATCCCACCACTGTTTCATAACAGCATTGCCGTTTTCATCTTTAGCTTCGCCGTTAGCGTCAAGGCAAGCAGCACCGGAGTTGATCAGGTGAAGGAATCCGCCAGCTTCTTTAGCTACGCCTTCAAGGTCATATCCTGTAGCTTTCTTAACAGCCTCTGGGCTCCAGTATGTACGAACATCAGCGAAGATCTGAGCTCTGTTTGTAAGAAGTTTCATGAACATCATTCCAAGTCCGTTAAGAACGTCATTCTCTGTAGCGAGGATGTATGGCTCACGAGCTCCGTTCCAGTCAAAGGATGTGTTCAGCATAGCTTCTGCAAAGTCACCGTTTGGATAGAAATCTGTCCACTGTCTCTGTCCCTGGAAACCAGCTGCCAGAGCGTTGTGTCCGATTGCTTCCTCGGAGAATGCAGGATCAAGGTTATCGCAGCCGTTCATCAGCTCTTTGATGATAACTGCCATTTTAACTACGAACTCAAACTGCTCTTCTTTCTTCTCTGGGGAGAACTGCAGTTCTTCAGGGTTCTTGTCCCAACCAATCTTACAGGTCTCTTTCGCCCATTTGAGAGCTTTCTCAAATTCTGCGTGATCGTAGATGCCTTCTGTCATACGACGGATGATTTCTACCTCATCAACGGATTCAACACGCATTCCAAGATAGGATTCGATGAAATCGGAATCAATGATAGATCCGCCGATACCCATTGTAACGGAACCGATCTGCAGATAGGATTTGCCTCTCATGGAAGCAGCTGCAACTGCTGCACGTCCGAATCTGAGTAATTTCTCTTCAACGTCTGCCGGGATAGATGTGTCATCAGCTTCCTGAACATCATGTCCATAGATACCGAATGCCGGAAGACCTTTCTGTGCATGTGTAGCAAGAACGGATGCAAGGTAAACTGCTCCTGGTCTTTCTGTTCCGTTGAAGCCCCATACAGCTTTGATTGTCTGAGGATCCATATCCATTGTCTCTGCGCCATAGCACCAGCACGGTGTAACAGTAAGTGTGATGTCTACGCCTTCTTTACGGAATTTGTCAGCACATGCAGCACTTTCACCTACACGTCCGATTGTTGTATCAGCGATAACAACTTTAACAGGCTCACCGTTGGAATATCTCAGGTTTTCTTCAAAAAGTTTCGCAGCGGATTTAGCCATATTCATTGTCTGCTCTTCAAGAGATCCTCTGACATCGAGTGCTCCTCTACGTCCGTCGATTGTTGGTCTGATACCGATAACCGGATAGCTGCCTACTAATCTGCTCTTTGCCATGATTCATTACCTCCATAATAAATATATTCTTTTTTAAGAGGTTTCACTAAAAAACCTCCCTGTTTCCTATAGTTCATAGTATACAATTGCCAAACCGTAATTACTTGTGATATAATGGCAAAAAATAGTACAATATTCACTTTTTTGATCATTTTGTAAAAAATCCATCAAATTAACTTAAGGAGGAATTTATTTTGCAGGATCTGGACCATAATGAAGACCGTTTAAGGGGAACATATGATTTTCCTTTTGAATTTCATCATATTGATCAGGCTCATCCGCGCTATGTAATGTCCTATCACTGGCATGTAGAATATGAAATCATTCGTATTCTTGAGGGCTCTCTCACTGTCACTTTAGACGAAAAAAGTTTCATTGCAACAGCTGGAGACATCATTTTTGTACATAGTGGAATTCTTCACAGTGGAATTCCTGATAATTGTCTTTATCAGTGCATTGTTTTCGACGGAAATGTTTTCCTCAAAAATAATTCTGTTTGTGCAGGATATATGCAGAAGATTATTCATCAGGAAATTCTGATCTATCATCATTTTACACCAAAGCATATAGAAATCTGCAATACAATAAACAGTCTTTTTGATTCTCTTTGGAAAAGAGAACCTGGCTACGAGCTCACTGTAATTGGACAATTTTACCACTTTTTCGGCATTATTTTTAGTAATCATTACTATCTTGAAAGTATAACACGCGCAAGACGTGATTATAAGAGAATTTTACAGCTGAAACAGGTACTTGATTTCATTGAGCACAACTATACGGGGGCTCTGACACTAAAACAGCTTTCGGCCTCCGTATCCATGTCACCCAAATACTTTTGCCGTTTTTTCTCCGAAATGACCCATCAGACTCCCATGGATTATCTGAACAGGCAGCGCATTGAGAGAGCCTGCTATGAAATCTCCACAACCGATGATTCTATTACAGATATTGCATATCGAAATGGATTTAATGATCTGAGCTATTTTATACGTACATTTAAAAAATACAAAGGAACTACACCAGGAAAATATAAGAAAAGCTGATTAGGAGGGCGAGCATTGGCCGGACGCCCGCCCACAAAAAAAGAATTGACTTCTTTTTCTCTTATTTCTCAGATATGCTAAAGATGTGATTTTTTTCGTCGTAAGAAAAACGACAGAGAATCATTCCTGTATTTTTTACAGGCTACGTTGACGCATTTTATGCGTTTTCTTTTGCTGTTAAGACTCGAAAAAAGCCATAGCTTATTCTTGTTTTCGCTATATATGCCATTTTTCCAGAATGGTCTCTTATTCCAGGACCCTTATGTAGCAGGTTTTCAAGTAACCGGATGATGGAATTGCTGCTGATCAGGCAGATTAGCCCATGGCAGAAAACTGTCCGCACATACTGCTGCAGAACGCCGCAGAAAATCAGAAATTGTTTTTCTCTTTCGTTTCTTTTATTCTAACAAAAGCCGACCGCCATTACAACGAAATTCGGTCGTAAAATTCTCCCATAATTCGACACTTAAATGATAAATTTTATCTGTAGCTAGAGTTTTCTTTTGTCTGAAACGTGCTATAATATTTTTAATTAGAAACAACTAACACAAGTACGATGAAAGGAAGCTGTTGAATCATGGGAAGATGTTATCATTTATCAAAAACTATTACGGAAGACCAGGCAAATAAAATCATAAAAGAACTGACAGAGCGAGGCGATGTGAAACACGCCAGAATCTCCGCTGACGGACGTTATCTTTATGTGGATACCATTGACGGAGAATTTTCCGTGGTAATGTATTCAGCAGTAAATATCTGCAGCCGTATTGCAAACTGCGAGCTATCCTTTGTGAAATTTGATTACACAGCTTAAAGTCTGCAGATTGCGGGAATGATTTTTTCAAACAGGCTCCAGTACCACTTCTTCTGAAAGCATACCATCAGGACATTTATGGCAAATCTATTAAGAAAGGGAGATTAAATTATGCAGCAGATTACATTAAAAATAGACGGAATGATGTGTGGAATGTGTGAATCCCACATTAACGAAAGTATTCGTAATAACTTTTCTGTAAAAAAAGTCACCTCGTCCCATACAAAAGGAGAGACGGTTATCCTTACAGAAAATGATCTTAATGAAGCAAAGCTGAAAGAGACCATTGATAAAACAGGTTATAAACTGCTCTCTGTCTCAAAAGCTCCATATGAAAAAAAGAAAGGCTTTTTCTCTTTCCTGAAAAAATAGCCTTTCCTTGTCATAATCCTTGTACAATATTCCAACTACAATATCTCCGGTAATACGGACAATGCATATTCTGCCAGGCTATGATCTTCCTCTCCTGTGCCTCCACTTATGCCAAGACCTCCGATAATCGTATCTCCGGATTTCAGCGGCACACCGCCTCCGAAAATCACGATTTTTCCACCATCCATCTTATCTACGCCGTAAAAGGTTCCACCTGGCTGAGCCAGTTTGGATAATTCCATTGTGGACATCTTCACCGCAACAGAAGTATAAGCTTTTTTCAAAGCGACATCAAAGCTTACCAGAAATGCTCCGTCCATTACATGAACGGCAATTGGATTTCCTTCCGGACCACAAACTGCAATCACCGCTTTCTTCCCGCGGCGAAGGGCTTCCTGTTCGATTTTTCCGATCAGCTTCTTCGCTCCATCCAGTGTAATCTTATTCTGCATACCCATGCGGCGCAGTACTGCCTGAATTACAGCTTCGTCTACAGAATCAGAGGTACCAGATATGAGAGAATTTTCAACTTTCGTATCCACGCTCACGCTTCCTCCTGCCACTTTCTCAGTTCCACTTGCATGTAGTTCCGTATTTTCAGAAGATGTGTCAGTTTCTACAGACTCTGACGTACCCGTCTTCTGACCTGCTGCCTCCGCTTCTTCATAGCGTGCAAGCACATACAGATAGTCTGCCAGACGGTTCATATATTTCTTGCTTCCTGTATCAGAACCAAACTTTACACTTACAGCCGCAAGATCACGCTCCGCTCTTCTGGCCACAGCCCAAGTCACACCAATCTCAGCAGACAAGCGACAGGCCCCAGGTAAAGAGGACTCCTTCGGCATATGAAAAAGCCCCGTCAAACGGTCAATCTCTTCCTCTAAAAGCTCTGTCTTGTCATCATTGATCTTATACTCTCTATTATATGGATCTGCCACTCCTGCATCAATTCTGGTCAGATTTTCCTGGATCTTTTCCAGAAAACGGATGGTATCTCCATCTCTGATCATGGTTTTCAACACTCCAATATGGCAGGAAAGTTCATCTATGGTTCCCTCCAGCTGAATTCGGTCATCCGCTTTGGAAACGTTTTTCGTATGGACAAGATTGGTAGTTCCCTTGTCACCATTCTTTGTATAAATACTCATACGACTTTCTCCTGACATTTTACCCATCCGGGAAAATGGATTTTATTACTACTATTCAAAGATTTCTGTGTAGCTTAAATTAATCTGCCACGAAATCCTTAAGCAATTACATTTTATTATGCACCAATACACTGAATATAAGACAAGGTTCGTGCAAAAGCAGGAAATAATCCACATTATCTTACGTTCACTACATTAGTTATAAACAGACTCTGGACAAATACATACAATTCCGCCGTATCTGTCCAAAGTCTCTTATGTGTTACCGGGCACAAAGTGAACAGCAACTCTTAAATTCATTAAAATGACCACAATTTCTTGTAGATCTTCACAATATCCTCTTTCGTTGGTACTCTTGGATTGGCAGTTGTGCAGGCATCAGCAAGCGCCAGGTTTGCCATTTTATCAATTGCTGCAAAATACTCATCCTCAGAAATAGTTCCCATTTCTTTAATCGTAAGCGGAATATTCATTTCCTTCTGCATAAACTGAATCCAGTTTACAAGAGATCTTACAGACATTACTTTGTTGTAGTTACTCAGTCCAAGAATATGTGAAATATTGGCATATCGCTTTACTGCCGGAAGATATTCCTGCTGACTTCTGCTGTGTTTGTTGATATTTGCATTAAATTCTACAATATGCGGAAGCAGCATTGCATTGGCACGTCCATGAGGAATATGGAAAATAGCTCCCAGCTGATGTGCCATACTATGTGTGATTCCAAGTCCTGCAGCATTAAAAGAAAGTCCGGCAAGACAGGAAGCTACATGCATTTTCTGACGGGCATGCATATCGCCACCGTCAAGGTATGCTCTTAACAGAAAGACTCCGCAGATTTCAATTGACTTTTCTGCAAGAGCAGACGAAAATTCATTGTGATTGATACTTACATAAGACTCAATTGCATGAGTCAGTACGTCCATACCTGTATCTGCTGTGATAGAGGGCGGAACGCTCTTTACCAATTCTGCATCCAGGATTGCCTCATCAGCTGTAAGGCTGTCTGAGATCAGCGGATACTTCACATGATTATCTGTATCATTTACAACTGCAAAAGAGGTAACCTCAGATCCGGTACCACTGGTAGTAGGAATTGCAATAAGACCTACTTTGCCGTAATTGTTGATCTTCAGGGCAAACTCACGGATTGCCTTGGATGAGTCAATTGCAGAGCCGCCTCCGACAGCTACTACAACCTCCGGCTGATACTCCAGGAACTTCTTTACACCTTCTGCGATTTTTCCTACCGGTGCATCCGGCACAACATCACTGAATACTTCAAACTCCTTGCCACCGCGTCTCAATGGGTCTGTGATCAGCTCGATCATTTTCCCTTTTGCGATGAATGGATCTGTGATCACCAGAACTTTTTTGTATGGCAGTTCTGCCAGTCTATCCAGGGCATTGTCACCAAAATGGATGACTGTTTTCATTTCAAAAGTTTTCATAATTCAATGCTCCTTTATTGCAGCTTTCTTTTGTAAGCAGAAAGCTTCTATCGGACAGATTCCGGATATCTGCACTCCACGCCCTCTTCTTCAAAAAGCTTCAGCCATTTTTCAGAAGGCTTCACATCTGTCACGACGATATCAACATCCCGCAATCTTCCGGCAACGGAAAATGCGGTCTGGTCAAATTTCGTATTGTCCACAACCAGGATTTTCTTACGTCCTGAATCCAGCATTGCTCTCTTTGCTGTTCCAAAAGCTTCCTGTGATTCCATTACTCCCCAGTTCTCATCAAGAGCCTTACAGGAAAAAATAACGGTATCTACAAAATAAGAGCGAATGACTTCTTCTGTCCGGGATCCAAGAAAAGCCAGATAGCCTTCCTTCATCATCCCACCTGTGGAAATAATATTCCATCCTGACACATCTGCCAGTTCCAGAAGGATCTCCATGGAATTGGTGATCACAGTCAGACGCTCCTTCTCTTTTAATGCCTTTGCCACAAACACTGCAGTAGTGCTGGCGTCCAGAAGCAGATGTTCCCCGTCATGCACAAGAGAGGCTACAATTTCCGCCATCTTCTGTTTCCCAACTACATTCTGATTCTTGCGCACATTAAAAGGGAGATCAATGCTCACATCTTCATTGATCACAGCTCCGCCATAACTTTTAATGGCAAGCCCTTCCTTCTCCAGCTTGTCCAGATCCCGTCGGATGGTTTCCTCAGAAACACCGTATAACTGGCTCAGTTCACTTACTACTACGCGCTTCTCATTCTGTAATTTCTCAAGGATCAGATTCCGTCTCTCTAACGCAAGCATGTTCAGGTCCCCTCCGCGTTCATTTTATTGGTCAGACCAGAATTACAGAAGGCTGTCGATCATTCTCTTATCCGGATGTGCAATAACAGAGGAATCCAGATACATGCCTTTTTCAGCAACAAGCTCTTTCGCTCTGTCGATTGATGCGGATACAGCAGAAACCTCACCAGTGATCATCATGTAAGATTTTCCGCACATGCCTTTTGCAATACGAAGCTCAATAAGATCTACAATTGCAGTCTTTGCAGCCTGATCTGCAGCCTCAATAATGGAAGCTGCATCATATGTTTCAAGAATTCCCAGCGCACTGATCTCCTCAACCTGAGTAGTTCCATAAATAGCTGGGAAAAGAGACTCGTGTGGATTACCCAGTACAAAACTGTCAATGCACTTGTCCTCATATGTTGTTACAGCTGTATCTACGGCAGCTTTTACCGCACTGAGATCACCGGTAATAATTGCAATATATTTACCCGGACACACGGTCTGCGCCTCAACGATTTCTACATCAGATGTCTTAACCATTGCATCTGCTGCAGTAACGCCGGTAGCTGTAGTTTTGAATTCAATCATTCCGATTGCTTTACTCATTTTCTGCACGTCCTTTCTAATTCTTTGCAACTACGATCCAGCGGTCTGTCACCTCGGTAACTTTACCGGAGATGGTTGCATGGATACCAACACTTAAGCCCTGGGCAGGAGAAGCGATCATCTGACCTCTTGTCACCTGATCTCCAACTTTTACAATTGCCTGAGCAGGTGCTCCAATATGCTGGCTAAGAAGAATTTTAACCTTTGGAATATCAACCAATGTCTCGTCCATCGGTGCGTCTTTGTCATATTTTGTAAGACCAAGACGTGCCATCAGGCGTTCTTCCGGAACCTTGCGGTATTCTCGGGATTCCTTAACTGGTACTGGCTGTACTCCCTGAGGAGGACGAATACCTGCCTTACGAAGTCCGCCCTTCATGTCTGCAAGAAGTGTTCTTGGAGCAAGGCTCTGAGGACATGCATACATCTCACAAACTCCACAGGAGCTGCAGAAGCTTGCATTGATGTATGGATTAACATCTCTGAAATCCTGATTGGAAGCTGCACGCATGAAGCGGGCAGGATCAATCGGATGTCCCAGATTGTTACGTGGGCAAAGATCTGTACAAGTATTACACTGGCAGCAAATAGATGCTGCACGTTTTAAATCTATAGCAGAAGTCCGCATCTTCTTCTGTACGATTAAATGGTCTTTTGGCAGAACCAGAATCGCATTTGTTGTCTTCGTCACAGGGTCAGAACCTTTTCCGATTCTTCCCATCATCGGTCCACCAATAAAGTAAACCGGATCTTTTACAGTAGTTCCGCCTGCCTGGGCAACAACATCATCCATAGTACATCCAAGAGGTACTTTTACAGTTACCGGATGATTTACCTCAGCTACAACAGACACATATTTGGCTGTTACAGGCTCTTTTTTCTCTACTGCCTGGTATATATTATACAATGTCTCTACGTTAAACACAGCAACTCCCTGCTCAATAGGAAGTCCGCCAGGTCTTACAACTCTACCAGTTGCTTCGTAGATCAGTACAACCTCATCTCCCATCGGATACACTTCATCCAGAAGGTGAATGCGCATTCCAGGGAACTCTTCAATATGCTGTTTCAGAGCATTTACTGTCTGAACGTAAGATTTTTTGATTCCAATAATGGCTTCAGAAGCTCCAACCGTTTCCTGAACCATATGGAAGGTTTTCATAATTTCGTAAGCGTGCTTCTCTAATAACTGTCTGTGTAATTTCAGTAAAGGTTCGCACTCTGCACAGTTCATAAGAATGGTATTTGCTTTGTCTGTCAGCTTCATGTATGTAGGGAATCCTGCACCGCCGGCACCAACTACACCATTCTCCTGTATAATATTCTGTAATTCTTTGATATCCATGGCGTTACTCCAATCCTGCACCGTCATCAACGATACCTACAATGGCGGCATCTACCGGTGCTGTTTCTACGCCGCAGCCAATTCTTGCCGCGCTTCCTTGTGCCACCAATACATATTCTCCGATTCCTGCACCGATAATATCGATTGCAACAATCTGACTGAGGTCACCTTTCATGTGATGAACCGGTTCCACGATCATAAACTTATTGCCGATCAGCTTTTCGTTTTTTCTTGTGGAAACAACGCTTCCTACTACCTTGCCAACTATCATGTGAACCTCCAAATTTTATATCAGTTCAGCCATGCACCTGTCATTTTCAGAACCAGCATGGCTGAACACTTTATTTTAGTAATGAGGAAATGATTCCCAGAACATTACTTTATAATTGTAACTGTATTGCCTGTGGCAATTTTTGCTGCATTTGCTTCATCTGTATCAATGTGCATCTCCAGTGTAAAGCTGTCATCTACACGGATCTTCACCTGATTAAAAATGGTTCCTCTCTCATTGTCAGCCTTAACAGATACGATATCTCCATCCTTCACACCGGCTGCCTGGGCATCCTTCGGGGACATGTGAATGTGACGCATTGCTACGATACATCCCTCTTTCAGATAAATCGCACCTTTCGGTCCGACAATTGCAATAGGAGCACTTCCCTTAACATCTCCAGACTCACGCACCGGTACTTTCATACCAAGCTTGATTGCGTCTGTAGCTGATACTTCAACCTGGGAAGCCTTGCGGACCGGTCCGAGAATACGTACATTCTCAATTGCACGGAGCTTCAGTCCAACGATAGTTACTGTCTCATTGGAGGCAAACTGTCCGCCCATCAGCTCTTTTTTCTTGGTGAGCTGATATCCTGGTCCAAATAAAGCTTCAACATGTTCCTGTGTCAGGTGGATATGTCTTGCGGAAACTCCGATGGGCACCATGAAGCCATTGCCTTTTTCTTCTTTTTTATTGAGAGCATCCAGTACCATTCTGGTAATCAGCTCAACATTATTGGTTTCCAAAAGTACACCTGCTTTCTTCCTGGAATTCGGTAATGTCTGCCATAGCAGACATTATAAAAGTAAGAAGCATCCATGAATTCGCTCATGCAAGCACAGCTCATTCATGGCTGCTGTCTGGCACTTTTATATTATTTCAGAACTGGAAGGATTTTCTCAACATCTGTATGAGGTCTCGGAATTACGTGTGTAGCTACAAGCTCTCCAAGTCTGGATGCTGCTGCGCTTCCGCTCTCTACTGCAGATTTAACTGCTCCAACATCTCCACGAACCATAACTGTTACAAGACCGGATCCGATCTTCTCTGTTCCAACTAATGCAACGTTAGCTGCTTTGCACATCTGGTCAGCTGCCTCGATA
The DNA here is from genome assembly GCF_040924245.1 of Ruminococcus sp. J1101004sp1_RTP21198st1_B9_RTP21198_201120. Lineage (NCBI taxonomy): Bacteria > Bacillati > Bacillota > Clostridia > Eubacteriales > Oscillospiraceae > Ruminococcus > Ruminococcus sp. J1101004sp1_RTP21198st1_B9_RTP21198_201120. Next base: position 72,280 of record NZ_JBCOMI010000003.1, read on the forward strand.
GCTGCTGTAAGTCCTCTGGTTTCTACCATTCCTAATGCTTCCTGTGTCATGATTTTTTCCTCCTTATGAATTGCTGGTTTCTCAGCTTCTGTATGTTTGGTTTCTGTAATCTCTTTGTCAGCTGCAGTGGTCTTCGGCTCTTCAGCCTTTACTTCTGCTGCTTTTGCTCTGGTTGTTCTGGCCGTTCTTCTCGGAGCGGCTGCCTTTTTAGGGGCTGCTTTTTTCGCTGTCTCTTTCTTTTCTTCGTCAGCCATTATTCATCCCCCTTTTTCTTTCTCCATCGACTTGCGCTAAGCTCCACCATTTTGACGATTTCCTCATGGGGATTGGCAATTACTGCATAGCTTGCCGGTTTCTTGATGGCATTTGTTGCTGCCGCTTCCACGGCTTCTGTAACAGCTGCCACATCGCCTTGTACAATAATGGTCACCAGTCGTCCGCCCAGCTTACGCTCCCATGACGCCAGCTCAACGTCTGCCGTTTTACACATAATGTCCAGGGCATCCATGGCCGCTACAACACCTGTGATTTCAATAAAACCATATGATTTACTCATGAGCGAACTCCTTATAGTTCATTAGATGCTTGGAAGGATTTTCTCCACATCTGTATGAGGTCTTGGGATTACGTGTGTAGCTACAAGCTCTCCAAGTCTGGATGCTGCTGCGCTTCCACTCTCAACCGCTGCCTTAACAGCTCCGACATCACCGCGAACCATAACAGTTACAAGACCGGATCCGATTTTCTCTGTACCAACCAGTGTAACCTCTGCTGCTTTTGTCATTGCATCTGCTGCCTCGATTGCAGCTGTAAGTCCTCTGGTTTCTACCATTCCTAAAGCTTCCTGTGCCATGATGAATTCCTCCTGATATATCTCGACTTTTCAAGTACGCTCCAGCGTACTTGCTGTGAGGTACCTGCCATGCTCCGCATGACTTTGTTCGTTTTTATTATAGACTTAAATTCACTGGTTAGCAATCATTAATCCTTATCCAGTGCGCTGATTTTCAGCATTTTTTGTGTACCGGGTTCCGGATTTGGTATTACGTAGTGCTGTACCACACCGGTCATACTCTCTGCTACTCTGATTCCAGCTTCTACAGCCTCTGTTACATCAGAAACGCTTCCGCGGAACTTGATGCAGACAAGGAGCGGTACCGGCAGACTGTCCGCATTTGCAGGTTTATTTTTATCAAAAACCTCCAGATGGACATTTGCTGCCTTGCAGCCGGCGTCGGCCGCCACAAACGCTGTTGCCAGTCCGAACACCTCCAAGATTCCTACAGCTTCTGCCATCTTGATTCTCCTTTATCCGGCAATTATTTATTTACAACTGCGATCTTAAGACCGGTCATTGCAAGGTTCTTCTTTAATGCTTCATTGATCTCCTCAAGCGGATACTTGTCTGTGATCAGCTCAGACATTGGAAGTCCGATTGCGTTTGCTCTCTTAAGGAAATCAAATGTTGTAACGTAATCTCTTAAGGTGTATACCCAGGAGCCTACGATTGTAATCTCTTTGGAGCAGATGTCAAAATGCGGGTTGATTGTAGCATCTCCACCATTGATGAAGAAACCAAGCTCGCAAAGACCACCGCCGTTACGAATAAATTTGTAGATGTTTGCATGAGCAACAGGTGATCCTGTACACTGGAATGCAAAGTCTGCAAGATGTCCGCCAAACTGATCTTTAACAGCTTCAGAAAGTGCTTCGATTCCTTTGTGCTCCATGAAGTTAACGCTCATGGTAGCGCCCATTTTCTTAGCGAAATCAAGACGCTGCTGATTTCCATCTACAGCACAGATGTTCTCGATACCCATGGTACGAAGAACTGCAATACAGATCAGACCGATTGGTCCGCATCCCTGTACAACAACTCTGCTGTTGAAACGAAGGATACCGGTTGTTTTTGCTCTCTCAACTGCATGTACAAGAACTGCACATGGCTCAATCAGGATACGGGAATCCAGATCAAGATCACTTACGTTGAAGAATGTACTTCCAAACTCTCCGCCTCTGATAAAGATGTAATCAGAGAACCATCCGTTAAGATGAATGTCATCATCTGGAAGAAGTCCGTATACGTCAGCTCCGCCAACGTTTTTCTTGTTCAGGTCGAACATTGTGATCTCCGGATCATCCTTGAAGATCATACAGGTAACAACTTTGTCACCGATCTTAACCGGTTTTCCAGCTGTATCAGTCTTAACATTTTTACCCATGGCAACGATCTCACCAGTTCCCTCATGTCCAAGTGCAACCGGGATCAGGTTGAATGGGTCTCTCTTAAATTCGTGAGCATCAGTACCGCAAACGCCGCAGCCTTCTACTTTAACAAGGATGTCGTCATCACCAAGTGCCGGAATCGGGTACTCTTTAATATCAAAATGCTCTTTTTCAGTAAGTACTGCAACGTGTGCAGTTTTCGGGATTGCGCCTGCCGGTGCTGCAGCTGGTGCTGCCGGTGCTGCTGATGCAGAAGCTGCCGGTGCTGTTCCAGCCATTCCAGCAAGAACCTGTTTTACGATTTCTTCGATATTTACATTATTCATGTCCATTTTTATGTTTCCTCCTGTCAGCGAATGCAAAGGCTGTCTGCCATTACGCAGCGTCTTTTCTTGGTGAATGTACTTGCACTTGTAAGTCCTTCACCAGTACGGCTTGCGATTGTGAATGTACAGTAACCTTCTCCGCCGAATCCAAGTGCTGCATAGGAAGGTGCATTCTTAACAAGGATTGCGGTGTCGATTGCTTTCGCATATTTGGTGATATTGTCAATGTTCTTGGAATGAATGTGTGCAGAGTGGCGGTTACCATGCTCAAGCCATACAGCCTGCTCTACTGCATCATCAAAATCTTTTGCCCTTACAACGCCAAGGATCGGCATCATAAGCTCTGTAGCGATAAGTGGATGTTCCTTCGGTCCTTCAAATACGATGCAGCGGATATTTGCAGGAGCACTTACTCCGATCATGGAAAGTAATGTTCTTGCGTCACGTCCAACGCATTTACGGTTCAGCTTGCCGCCTGCAAGAACAACTGCTGTAAGTTTATCCTGCTCTTCTTTGGAAGCAAGGTAACAGTCATTCTCGCTTACCAGATAATGCATAAGCTCATCTGTAATAGAAGCAACTGCTACGATTTCCTTCTCTGCGATACACGGAAGGTTGTTATCGAATGTACATCCGTTTACGATATCCTGAGCAGCTTTTCTTACATCTGCTGTCTCATCTACAACTGCCGGAGGATTTCCCGCGCCAGCGCCGATTCCACGTTTTCCAGAGGAAAGGACTGCTGTTACAACGCCAGGACCGCCTGTTGCTGCAATAAGCGGGATATCTTTATGTTTCATCATAATATTGCTTGTCTCTAATGTAGGTTTCTCTACTGTTACTGCGATATTGTCCGGGCCACCTGCTTCCAGGGATGCCTCATTTAAAAGATTGATCGCATAAATAGAGGTTTTGATTGCTGCCGGATGTGGATTAAATACAACTGTATTTCCACCTGCCAGCATACCAATTGTATTGCACAGAATGGTCTCACTTGGGTTCGTACACGGAGTGATTGCTCCGATTACGCCAAACGGTCCCATCTCGATCAGAGTAAGTCCTCTGTCACCTGACCATGCTGTAGTGCTGAGATCTTCTGTACCAGGGGTCTTGTCTGCTACCAGATGATGTTTCAGGATCTTATCTCCTACATTTCCCATTCCGGTCTCATCAACGCCCATACGTGCAAGGATTTCTGCATTTTCTTTTGTTTTTCTTCGAATGCAGGTAATAATTTTTTCTCTCTGGTCCAAGGACATTTTCCGAACGATCTTCTGGGAAGCTTTCGCAGCCTCAATGGCCTCGTTCATATCTGTGAAAATTCCATGTTTACCGGCCGGAGCATCTGCAATCTGCATTTTCGCCATAACTTCCTGTACAATATCCTGTACCATGCTCTCGCTGATTGGCATGAGATTGTTCCTCCTTAACAATTGCCCACAGCTGCCTGATTTTCCCACAGCTGCCAGCCTTTATATTTTCTGATTATTTCAGTCCTAACTGAGCCATAACCTGTTTGGTAATCTTAGCTACTAACTCTGCATCTGCATTAGCTGTATCTGCTGCCGGAGCATCGCAGTTACCGCCAACGAAATCATACTGATATCCTGGGAACTGTTTGTAGTCTTCATTGTGACATGCTCCACCGCAGTTATGGCAGTTCATGCCATCTTTGTTCTGGCAAAGGCTTGCCGGATGTTTTCCAGGCATACCGAATTTACGACGGATCTCATAAAGTTTCTTAATGTTCTCTTTATCAAATTCCTTCGGACCTCCAAGAAGTTTGCTCTGATACAGAAGCTGTGCATAGAATTCTACGGACTCCATCTTCATGTATGCAGCGTTCAGGTCTGTGCTCCAGGTAAGAGCTCCGTGGTTCTCAAGAAGAACTGCATCGAAGTATGGAAGATATTTCTCAAGGTTATCCGGGATCTCCATTGTAGAAGGTGTACCATACTCAGCAATCGGAACACATCCAAGAGCGATAACTGCCTCTGGCATGATTGGCTGGGTAAGCGGAATACCAGCAATAGCAAAAGATGTTGCATAAATTGGATGCGCATGTACAACAGATCCTACATCAGGTCTCTTCTCATATACTCTCATATGCATCTTGATCTCAGATGATGGTTTGAATCCCGGGTTAGCCTGAAGAACATTTCCTTTTGCATCTACTTTACAGATGAACTCTGGAGTCATAAAGCCTTTGGATACACCAGTAGGTGTGCAAAGGAACTCATTGTCATTCAGTTTTACAGAGATGTTTCCATCATTTGCTGCAACCATGTTGCGGTTATAGATTCTTCTTCCGATGTCGCAAATCTGTTTTTTGATTTCGTATTCGTTTACCATGCTTTTTTCCTCCTTAAGCACATTCAGGTGCGGTGGATTATGTATGTTATAGTACCGCACCGGGTAACTTATCATGGCTAGGCATAGCTAGCCTGTTACTTTTTAGGTTATGTTGTAAGTTTACACCATTCCACATTATAAGTCAAGGTTTTTCCGTTGTTTTATGTTGTTTTATGTGGATTTTTTTCTGGGTTGCTATGTTGTTTTTCGTGGTTTTACTGTTTTTCCCCATTTGGCAGGTATTTTCTAATTCACCGGATCAGAGGCATCTTTTTCCCACGGCATTACATCGCCATCTTCCCTGAGATATTCCAAAATCTCCGGAATGCCCTCCTGCTGCCTGGAGTCTACATAAAAGATTTTTTTACAGCCGGCAAGCTCCAGCCAGGACGTGGCAAGTTTTACATTTGCATCCGGATTGTGGATTTTGGTAACAATTCCAATTACTTCACGGTTGGCCATACAGGTAATGCAAGGTGGAAAAAGACAATAAGGTTCCGTGGCAGATACCAGCAGACCTACCACATCTGATTCATATGTATACAACGCCAGGGCGTGTCCCAGACCTTTCGTCTGGGCATACTCTCCTGGCGTATCTACGATCACATCAAAATTATTTACATATTGTGTTTTATGATAATGTATTTTTTCACCACGCAGGGCCTGGGTCAAAGTAGTTTTTCCAGCCTCGCTGCGACCGATCAGAACAAGTTTCTTCATATTCTGTCAAGTCCTTGTAATGGGGCATAAAGTAAAGCCCAGTTTATTTCCCACATAGTCCATAATTGCGCTGGTAGAAGCTTCTACTTCCGACACAGTACCTGTGATGATCAGGCTTCCGCTGAAACGGTCAACAAACCCCAGTTCAATGCCAGATGATTTCATCGCAATATCTGCCATAATGATAGCAGTTTCTGCCGGACTTACAGTCATGATCCCAATGGCCGCTCTTGAGTAGTCCAGCGACGGATCAAGACCCAGCTTGGTGTAAAGAATCTTATCCGGATTGGCAATGATATGTGCCAGGGAAATCTGCTTGCCTGGTACAAGCTCCTGTACGATTCTCTGTTTCATTTCCGGAGACATATTATCTGTGTATCCCATTTTCTCCTCCTGAATAAAGAGTTTTATTTTCTGATTTGATTATACCTTTCTGCTTTCCAAGTGTCAACAAAAAGCAACATTTCCTGGCATGTTATATGTGGTTTTTCTTGTAGTGCAATGTTGTTTTTATTTGTTTTCTCTGTTTTTTCTTATTTATGATTGACATGTTTTTTGCCCTCTGGCATACTAAAGTTAACTGTAAATGGCTTTTCAAAACACTTTTATAGTGAAATTACCAGCTGCATATATTCACGTAATCTTGACTAGGAGATGATTTTATGTATCTTTCTGATATACACACACATTCCATTGCCAGCGGACACGGCACAACCTGCACCATCAGCGACATGGCAAAGGCTGCTTCTCAAAAAGGGCTGAAGCTTCTTGGAATCACAGACCACGGACCAGCCACTCTAGCTGCCGGAACTTCTTCTTATTTCCGAAGCCTGATCTATTCGCCCAGGAAGCGTTTCGATGTGGAATTATTATATGGAATTGAACTGAACATTCTGGATACCGATGGAAAAACAGATCTGCCACAGGAGCTTCTTGATAAGCTGGACTACGCAATCGCCAGCATGCATTATCAGAATTTCCGGCCAAAGACCAGGGAAGAAAATACTGCTGCTTTTCTGAACGTAATGAAGAATCCGGTTATAAAGATCCTGGGACACATTGATAATCCCCAGTATGACATAGATTACGACGCAGTTGTAAAGGCTGCCGGTGAAAACGGTGTTCTCCTTGAGATCAACGAAGCTTCCCTGGCGCCTTACGGATATCGGGGCGATACACAGGCCAACTGCGCGCAGATTCTGTCCTGTTGCCGGAAGTATCTGGTTCCAATCGTGCTTTCCAGTGACAGTCATGGAACAGAGCATATTGGAGACTTCACTTATGCCGCTGATTTCGTTCATAATGCTATGTTTCCAGAGGGTCTGATTCTCAACAACCAGATTCCGAAATTAAAGATGCTGTTAAGCATACGATAAAAAGGACCCAGCTTGCAGAATTCCAATGGAATTTTGCATTACGCAAAAACTCTCCGAGAAATATAAATACGTAAGCTTAACTTCGTATATATTCCGGAGAGTTTTTTATACTTATTTCTTTGATTACTCATTTTCATTTTTATGATCTGCTTCTCTTACTTTCTGCATCATCGCAGCAAGTTCCTGATATTTTCCTGTCACATAACCGTAGTTTTTCTTCTTATGAGGGAGCTGACAATTCGTACAATCTTTAAATCCCTTCTCATTATATTTGAAATTTCCGCCGCATTTGTCTCCAAGGGCATAAAGCGGGCAATAGCAGAACAGACAGTTAAAGTCCTCCGGATCAGCTCCTCTATGACAGGGAAAATACTCACATTTTTTATGACTGAAATAAGCGTATTCTTTGTCTTCCCAATATTTTTTCTCCATATTTCTCTCCTTATCTCATACAACTCAAAGCAAAATATTCTTTATATTCTATTTCGTAATGCCCAAAAATCAAATGCTAAAAAAGAATCCCGCTTACAGGAATAGAATACGGCCAGAGAGTGTTTGAAAAAGTTTTTCTGCAAGATGTACGTCACAATTTGCGGGAAATTGCGGGAATGATTCTTCAAGCATGCTCTGGAAAAGTGTAAAAAAAATACCGCATATGCGGCTTCTGGATCATCATTATTTAAGAGGGAGCGATGCTACTCCGGGGTAGAATATGATCCGTTCATATATACGCGGAGGGAACGGTTTCATCCGAAGTAGTATCGCCTGCCATTTAATCTGTATAATTCTTCTGAACAGGCGATCATTCCATAAAAAATGTCCACTCACAAAAGCGGACAACATCTCAGGGCTGCGGATTCCCCAAAACTGGTTGTTACACTTTCATCGGAAGTTTAACCTCGCCATACCAAGCAGGTTTCCTGGCTCCAGGATCATCACATCATCTCTCCTTCTCATGCGCAAGCACAATGGACTATGAGATTCGCTCCTCTGTTACAGTGACCGGATCGCTCAGGTTTCTCACCTGATTCCCTCTTTCTGCCAGCTTGTAGCTGTCAGCACTTAATATGTTCACTATGGAATTATACTGACATCATAGTACCACCGGTCACTGTCTTTGTCAACCCTTTGAAAGAATTTTTGTTATTTTTTTATCAACCAGAGTTACTGTTTACTGGCAACGTTCCGCGAGGTGTTTTTTGTGAACAAAGTTCACAGAAAACCCGAGAATTAAGTTTGCGCAGCAAACGCTACTTCTTGTGCTTGTCACAAGAAGGTTCGTCTTTCTGTGCATCGCGAAGCGCGTTACTGGTCACAGCGTGACCAGTAACGTCATTTTCTCCAGAATCTTCTCCGCCAGGATTTTCGCTGTTTTTTCATGAGATCTGTGCCCCGGGTGCTGCCTTGATCCAAATTCTCCTTCCAGTGTATCCGGAAGCTTCACAAATTCTACGCGCTCATCCCCTGTTTTTCTTTTATAATTCCCCACCGCTTTCTCAAGCGTCGTAGAAATTCCATCTCCCAGCATTCCATAACACCACAGAATATAGCTTTCCGGATTACATATGCGCAGTTTCCTCAAAAAGTCTTCCACAGCCTTTCCAACCCTGTCCATATTCTTCGTGCCGCTGCCGTCGTTTGTCCCCAGATTCACCACGATCACATCAGGCTGAAACTTCTGGAAATCCCATTTTTCCATAGCACCCAGTTGTTTGTTTCTTTCTCCATTCAAAAGACCGCATACCTGCTCATAATATAGCGGGATTGCCTGCTGCTCATTTCCTTCCCAGGAACAGAAAACACCCCAGCCACTCTGACTGATGCAATTGTACACCGCGCCCAGTTCTTTTGCTGCCATATATGCATAATTATCCACAGCATTAAAGCAAAAGGAATTCCATGTCATTTCTTCTCCTGCACCGCTGCCACCCTCACCAGAGGTAATGCTGTCCCCGATTACTTCCAATCTGAGCTTTGGTATTTCAAGAGGTAAGAACTCACCGTCAGTTTCAACCTCCAGCAGCTGAAGCAATGTTTTTTCATCTGTGGGAAACGCAGGGGTATCACGAAGAAGCTTTACATTTCTTACCTTATCCATTTCCATATTACGGAAAAGGCAGATTTCCTGTTCTCCCTTATTTACCATAAGCCGTTGGGACAATACACCATCTATGATCACATCCACCCATGGCTCAAAGGCATCATAATCGGAGCGGATTTTCACCCATATTTCTGTTGCTTTTACATTCAGTTCAATTCCAGAGGCGGTCCAAAATAGTGTTACAGGCTCCAGACTGCCATTCGTTCTTCCTAATATTCTTAAATATGGAATTTCCTTCATCTGATAATGATTCAGCATTTTTCTCTTCCTCTCATCTGGCTATATAAAAATATTTATGTTACGATTTTCAGACAATACTTTTATTCTTACTATACTTCTTTTTTCTTTGCTTTTCCACATTATTTCCAGAAAAAAAAAGCCCCTTCCGGATTTTCATCTCCGGAAAGGGCTCACAAATTCATTTATTCAGATTACACAAGACGTCTTACAGAAGTAATCGTTCTGTATGCAGCATTATCGCTGACCTTGATGCCATCTCTGGCATTGGATGCATGTACGATCTGTCCATTTCCCATATAGATTGCAACATGTCCGCCATAGCAGATCAGGTCGCCTGGCTGAGCATCCGCATAGGATACTTCATATCCGGCATTCTGCTGCTCATAAGATGTTCTTGGAAGACTTACGCCAAAGTTCGCGTATACACTCTGCACAAAGCCAGAGCAGTCAGCGCCACTGGTAAGACTTGTTCCTCCCCATACATATGGGTTTCCAACAAACTGTGTTGCATAGGATACGACAGAAGATCCGGAACCAGAAGAACTGCTGGCTGAGGAACTGTCAGAAGAACTATCTGAGGAACTGTCGGAGCTGCTTGCATCGGAATTGTAATCAACTGTATTGTCGGTATCAATTACATTACCATACTCATCATATTCATAATCAGAAGATCCATCAGAAGAACCGCTTACAACATTTCCGTCTTCATCATACTGAACATCTTCAGAGGAATTATCTCCGCTCTGAGCTGCTTCCTGTGCAGCAGCAGCTGCTGCGGCCTCTGCCTCTGCCTGGCGTCTTGCCTCTTCTTCTGCGGCAATGCGTTCTGCCTCAAGCTGCTCAATTTCTGCCTGCTGCTGTTCCAGAAGGTTCGCATACTCAGTAGCCTGCTGCTGTGCATATGCGATCTCGTTCTCGCAATCAGCACTGTTCGCACGGGTTACATCCAACTGATACTGAAGGTTAGACTGCTGAGCCTCATATTCTTCCTTCATAGTCTCAAAATCAGCTTTCTCCTGCTCATACTGATCTTCTAACTTCTGAACCTCCTCAATCGTTCTTGCATATTTCTGAAGGCTCTCTCTGTCCTGCTCATACATCTGCTGTGTATACTCAGCTCTTGTAAGAAGGTCTGCAAGGTTATCTGCATTTAACATCATCTGGAACCATGCATTGTTTCCACCTTTTTCATAAAGATACTGAATACGTTTCTTCATGGCGCTGTACTGTTTATCCTTGGCATTCTGAGCCTTGGTCAGGTCGCCCTGTGTTTTCTCAATTTCTGCTTCCTTGGAAGCGATATCACTCTCAAGAGTCTGAATGGAAACCATTACATTTACAAGATCAGAATTCAAAGATTCGATCTGGCTCTCAAGCTGCTGCTTCTGATCCCACAGAGCACTCATACGTGCGTATGTAGCATCCAGCTGCTGGCTTGTCCAAGCCTGCTCTTCTCTTAAATCGCTCTCACGGTCAGCCATTACGCTTACAACCTGTGAACCGCACATTAAAATTGCCAGTGTCAGACATACAATTCTTTTCTTCATGTTTCGTCACCCTCGTTAATCTTTTTGATAATCTAAAAAGCTCAATTTGTAATATGTTTGCAATATTTCGTTCAATCTTGCTACATATTAGCACACTCTCGCAAAGATTTCAAGCCTAAATTGCAATAAATTTTAAAATTTTGTAACATTTCGTAATACATTTGTCTAAATAAGACATCTTAGAGCGTGTTTGAAAAAGGCTTTCTAATTCAACGAAATTTCCTGTTACGCAAAAAGAGAACCAGTATTTCCACTGATTCTCTCTTGTATATTACTTAGCCATTATTTTCCAAACAAATCGTACAAAATCTGATCTGCTGTCATATTGTAATAACCATCCGGATCAGAAAGTGTATCTCCATTCCATCTCAGATAGTTACCATTTCGGATATAGTTTCCAACTGATGGATGATAGTTGAAGATGCTGTATCCGGAATACAAGGACATATATTTCTTCGCAAGGGCTGCAGCCTCACTGGAATAGCTTCCTGTAGGTGTGGTAGTTCCGGAAATCTGGACACCTGCCTGCGGAGTGGAATGAATGATAACAACACTCTTATCACTGCACTGTCCAAGAACGATCCATGTGTGGCCATCATTGTATCCGATATCGCCAGGCTTCAACTCCCAGCCATTCTGGGACAGATAAGACTGATTCACGATTGAGCCCCAGCCTTTGCCCTTGTAATAGCTTCCAATTTCACCTGAAACCACTGTGTATCCGTATCCTACACCTGACTGTGTCTGCATTACCTGATAAGCAGACCAGCCTACAAAGCCTGAACAGTCAAATCCTTTCGCACGATTGGAAGTAGAAAGATCACGGTAATTATTGTAATCATAACTGGATGGATTCGCCGACCATTTATTATACCAGCTGGTCATGGTATCGCTGAGACCCTTTCTTGTGGAATCATTCCATCCGCCGCCCCATACGTAAAGTGCTTTTCCAACAGGTAAAAGTGCTCCTGCAAGATAATTCTTGATGGTCTTATTTCCTGTATTTCCATTCGGAGAAGGATCATCCTTCTTCTCTCCCTGGCATACACCAGTACTGGAAAATGTATATGTAACACCATCAATAGTCTGTGTGCCTGTGTACATCGCGCCTGTAGTAGGATCAAAATAGTACTTTGTACCCTTGTCTGTATTCTCCACCCAGCCGGTCGCCATAGCTCCGGAGCCGCTGTAGAAATAATAGGTCACATTATTGATCGTCTTAAAACCAACTGCCATGATTCCATTGGTAGCAGTTTTCGATGTAGTGTCAAAATACCGCTTCACTCCTGATGAGCTAGTCAGCCAGCCAGTGGCCATAATTCCCGTTTTGGAAAAATAGCGGATATTTCCTTTGCTGTCCTTTACAAAACCGGTAGCTGCAACGCCTGATTTCGCGTAAAGGTAATAGGTCTTTCCGCCAAGCTTCAGCCACTTTGTCTTCATGTATCCGGTTGACGGTGCAAAGTAACGGCGCTGTCCCTTGGAATTGGAAAGCCATCCAGTTACCATAACACCTGCTTTGCTTGTGAAATAACGCTTTCTGCCCTTTTTATCTTTCACCCAGCCTTTCACCTGAACACCGGTAGATTTATTAAAATAATATTTCTTACCGTTCAGGGTAAGCCATCCTTTGACTTTCTTGCCGTTTTTATAGTAGTATGTTTTCCCTTTTACTGTACGGAATCCATTCTTCGTGGCAGCCTGTACATCTCTTGATGTACTCTGGCATGTAAAACCGGCTGCCATAAGCATTACCAGCAGCAGGATACTCCAAAGTCTGAATTTTTTACATTTGTTTTGCATACTTACCTTCCTTTTTAATTAATCTGTTGCTGTCCACAGGTAATACTGCTGTCCAGCAAACACAACCCCTGTTATTATCATCTTCAAGTTTTTACAAAGTTGTTACAGCTTTATGTAGCTCATTATATTACAGTTTCCATCTATCGTCAACCCGAAAGTAAAACTCTGTAAAGTTTTCACAATATTTTCGTATTATTTTCTCTTTAAAAGCAATGTTTTCAAAGGTATTTTCAATAAAAAAAGAACAGCCCCACACAATGCGAAAGAACTGTCCTTTTATAAATTCTGTAATATTTCTGTTATAAAATGATTATAACAGATGTTTTCTTAATTCTTCTCCGCTCAGAGCGCTTAAGTAAGCAGGTGCTACATCAAATACCGTCTTGCAGCCATTCTGTCCTTCCTGGTTCATGCGGTATGCAGCTCTTGCATATGCAATGATTACAGAAGAAGTAAATTCCGGATTAGAATCCAGTTTCAGGCTATATTCGATCACATGGCTGTTCTCATCATTCCAACCGGTCTTGCCTGTGCGGATTACAAATCCACCGTGCGGAATTCCGCTGTGGTCACGTTTCAGTTCCTCTTCGGAAATAAAATGTACAGTGGTATCGTATTCATCAAAGTAGTTCGGCATAGTCTTGATCTCATTCTCAATTCTTGCAAGATCAGCGCCTTCCTCAGCTACTACGAAACACTCTCTGGTATGTTTCTCTCTTGTAGTAAGCTCCGGATTCTTTCCGCTTCTTACTGCTTCCAGAGCAGACTCAACCGGGATGGTGTACTGTTTGCCATCTTTTACGCCTTTGATACGGCGGATTGCATCAGAATGTCCCTGGCTTACACCTTTTCCCCAGAATGTGTAATCCTTGCCGTTTGTCAGGATTGCATTTGCATACATGCGGTTCAGGGAAAACATTCCCGGATCCCAGCCTACAGAAATAATTCCCACATGACCGTTCTCAGAAGCCGCTTTATCCACATTTGCAAAATGTTCCGGGATTCTCTTATGGGTATCAAAGCTGTCTACCACATTGAACCACTGGGCATACTTAGGTGTCTGCTCTGGCAGGTCAGTAGCACTTCCACCGCAAAGAATCATAACATCAATCTGGTCTTTCATCTTCTCAGCATCATCTACAGAATATACCTTCGCTGTCTCTGTCAGAATTTTAACAGTCTCAGGAGCACGACGGGTAAAAACTCCCACCAGTTCCATATCAGGATTGTGTTTGATCGCACATTCTACGCCACGTCCCAGGTTACCATATCCCAGGATACCAATACGAATACTCATTATCTGATTCCTCCTATACTACCGCACACCAGATGCACGCTCCCCACAAATGGTCAGGCAGCTAAATAAAGCAGCATTATCCCATACGAACGTCAGATGCTTCACGTCTGCGGTATCTATATCTATTTCACGCTTTAACAGTTTAATACGTGCGAGTTTTCTTGTCAATTGATTTTTAACAAAATCTGTCATTCAAAGATTCCGGTTCTCTGGTAACATCAAAACACCTCAAAAAAAGAATACTGTACAATGGCATCTTTCTCCACGGTACAGTATCATAAACTTCTACTTTATCAACAGCACAGCACTCCGCTTCCCGGACAGCACATTCCGCAAAGCGCATTCGCCAGACAAAGCTTCAGGCACATATCATCCCCTGCCACTGGCATTCCTCCAAACGGTCCCTGCTGTGTCTCATACCAGCTTCCGCCACCTTCCATCCGGTTCAGGAGCATACGGTACTGCTGATTATTCGGCTCCTGGCGCACAGCTTCACGAATATGCTCCAGCGCTTTTACATTATTCCCCATTCCCATGTTCGCCATGGAGGAAATATAATACCACTCTCCATTCTTCTGGGAAAGGGAATTCAACACATTCATAGCCTCCTGATAATGTCCGCTCTGAACAAAATTAGCTGCTGCACGTCTGCGCACACTTTCTTCATCTTCGTAAGTGCTCTGGCGCTGCTGTCCTCCAAAGCCGCCAAATCCTCCATATCCATAACCACCGTATCCGCCGGAAGATCCACCACTGCTTCCATACTCGCGTTCTCTCATGATCTGCTCATATGCCTGCTGTACTTCCTTAAACTTCTCTTCTGCCTGATCCTTGTTCGGATTGTTAATATTCGCATCCGGATGGTACTTCCGGCTTAACTTTCTGTATGCCTTCTTTATTTCTTCATCTGTTGCATTTCTGGAAACTCCCAGTACGCTATATGGATCCAACATGTTCTTTCTCCCGTTCTTCCCTGCGTTTCCTGCTCACTTCCTCGAAGCGGCACCACACACCGGAATATAAAATGTTCCGAAGAATATCCCCATATTTAATAATAGGAAGCTTCTCGAATTCTCTGCAGGTTTCTGCCATCATCATCATAAGGATCTGGCGTACTTCCCCTTCAAACCCTTCCATTGTATATTTTTCTGCGAAAGGATTGTAATCTTTATTTTTTACATCTTCTTCCACATCATCATATGCATCCAGAAGATAGATGAATTTGCCAAGATAAAAGCCAATTCTTCGAAGGCTTTTCTCCCACTCATCCTGCCTGTAAGCAAGAATCTCCTCCATAATATGCCCAAAAATCCCGGACATTCTGTCTATATCTGTCTCTCCCTGTTTCTCCAAAGCGGAAAGCTCATCCAGAAGTTCGACGATCCGCTTCGCCTTATCTGGATAAAGTTTTAACAGACAGTTATTTTTCCCCTCAAGAAGCCTGGCGTAACCAAGCTTCACATATTTCCTGTCATCGTTCCAGTCATCCAGACATTTATAATAAGTTAAAAGTATATTCATGTCTGCACAGTATTCTGTCATCACATTCTTTCGAACCGGCTGTTTTCTCACAGGATGAAGAATGCATCTGGTAGTGCCCTTGTACGTCTTTGGCTCATAAAGGCCGGAAAGAAGCATGATCACAAAAGTCATATCATAGCTTAATGTAATCTGGCCGGATATCCCGTATTTCTCACGCAGTTCCCTGCAGAGTCCACAGTAAAAGGATCTGTACATGTCAAAATCCTTCATCTTGATCTCCGGCTTGTTCATTACAATATATCCAAACATATCAGCGCCTCTTTATAAATTTGGTATGACACTTGGGACATTCAATCTCCACTTTCTTAAATCCGCCTCTGGGGATACGGATTTTCTGACCACAGCCAGGACAGCTGTAAATATGATAGTCCTTGCGCTGGCTCATCATTCGCTTCTCTTTCTGGAAACGGGCTCTTAGCTTATCCGTCATCTGAAGATACTTCTGATTCTCCTGATAACGTTTGGAAATATTTTTGGAAAAAATCCTGAAATAAGTATAAACAATGGCAGCCATTCCAAACAGATCCAGAAATGCGCCAATTCCACTTCTGGTCCCGGTAAATAAGGTGAGCACAATAGCAGCCAGTGCCACTCCCATGGTGAATCTCGCGAACTGATCCACTCCATTGCGTCCCTGCATAAATCTCATAAATTTTTCTTTCAATAAAATACCTTCTTTCTTGTGAACTTATCTTCCTGAAATAAGTTTCTGTCTCTCTTTTGTTATTATATTATTTCCCTATCCCTGATTCTGTATATGGTTCACAAAACAATCGGCAATCATTCAGCCCTTTTCCTATCTGTCGCTGCAGACCTGGAAAATATAAAATTTCAGATAATAAGATTCATCAGCAGACCATAAGATCGGATGATCTGGTGCCTGGGTGCGATATTCTACCTGACGAAGACGTTTATGCACATTTCTGGCAGCCTGACCGATGGTCTGGGTAAAAAGCTGGTAATCCATAAAATGTGAACAGGAACAGGTTGCAAGGAAGCCGCCGTCTTTCACCAGTTTCATAGCACGAAGATTGATCTCACGATAGCCTTTCACCGCATTCTTAACAGAGCTTCTTGACTTGGTAAATGCAGGTGGATCCAGAATCACCACGTCATATTTCTCGCCTTTCTCTTCCAGTTTCGGAAGAAGATCAAATACGTCCTCACAGATAAATTTTACAGAATCAGAAAGTCCGTTTAAAGCTGCATTGGCTGTAGCCTGATCAACTGCAAGCTGTGAGGCATCCACACCTGTTACTTCTTTCGCTCCAGCATATCCTGCATTTAAAGCAAAAGAACCAGTATGGGTAAAACAGTCCAGAACTCTGGCATTCCTGCAAAGCTTCTGGATTGCCAGACGATTGTATTTCTGATCCAGGAAAAATCCTGTCTTCTGACCGTCTTTTACATCTACCTGATATTTTACACCATTTTCCACAATTTCAACCAAAGTAGGGAACTCTTCGCCAATAAAGCCCTTATATGGCTCCATTCCCTCCTGCTTACGTACTTTCACGTCACTTCTCTCGTAAACACCGCAGATCCGGATACCATCCTCTGCCAGAACCTTCTTCAGAAGTTCCACCAGCATCTCTTTATAACGGTCGATTCCAAGTGCAAGGGACTGTACCACCAGCACATCAGAAAACTTGTCCACAATAAAACCCGGCAGAAAATCTGCCTCTCCGAAAATCACGCGACAGCTTGAAGTATCCGTTACTTTCTTACGATACTCCCAGGCATCCCGCACTCTTTTCTCAAAAAACTCCTCATCGATCACAGTATTCTCATCTCTTGAAAGAAGACGTACCACAATCCTGGAATTCGTATTGATAAATCCTCTTCCCAGAGGATATCCGTCAAAATCATGAACCAGTACAATATCTCCATTTACAAAGCTTCCCATAATAGAAGCTACTTCATTATCAAAAATCCACATTCCGCCGGATTTCAAAAGACGTCCTTCTCCCTTTTTCAGGGTTACTACTGCCAGACTCATAGCACTACTCCTTTGCTTTTGCGATTTAGGTAACATTGTAGCACACAATTTCTCAATTTGCCAGTGTTTCCAGGGGTTCTGCGAAAAAGTCACAAAAATTTCATTAATCTTAAAATTTTATAAACAGCCATTTCTCTTCTTTTTTAACAGACATCTCAGTCTTATTTATAACGCAAAAAGCTCCGGATTGTCTGCGTCAGCCTCCAATCATCAGATTCTAAATCTGACTTTCAATGGCGGTACACGGTTCAGACATTCCAGAGCTTTCACTTATCTTATATTCTGACTTTTCCAGTAACTTATTTTCTTCTTATTTCGCATTCGCTGCAGCTACATGTACATGAATCAGATTGGCCTTAATAAGGGCTGGACGAACTGCATTGTAAATAATCACAACCAGGATTGTAGATACAATTGCATTTACAAATGTAGCACCGGCGCTTAATTTTGCAAGGATGCTCGCTACTTCCTGGGGCTGACCAAGAATGTACTGTTTGTAGAAATAGCCAACGATGGGATCTGCGATTACATTAAAAGCAAGACCTGCAATGGAAGCGATCAGACTCCATTTGAATACGTATTTCTTGTCGTTCGTCTCATTGATCTTTGCAATCTTGTGGGCTACAAGACCTGTTATAAGACCGATGCAAAGCTTCAGGACAAAGGTCTTGGGTGCTCCTGTAATGTAAACTGGATCCATAAGGTCTGCGATAGTCATTCCAATAGAACCTGCAAGACCACCGTACCAACCGCCAAGAAGCAGAGCTCCAAGCACGCAGAAGGTATTTCCGATGTGAAGAGAAGTAGCATCTCCACCCGGTACCGGAATCTTAATCTGCAAAAATGTAAAAGATACGTAGCAAAGTGCTGCAAGAAGTGCAGTCTCTGCAAGTTTCATAATGGTAGAATTCTGTTTGCTCATAGGTATCTCTCTCTTTCCCGGAAACCTGGTACATATTGAAAAAACCTTCTGCAAGATGTGCCTCATAAGCTGCAGGAATAATTTCTCAAACAAGTTCCAATGTTTCCTGTTTAATCACTGCCTTTTATACTGCAGTATCTAATTAGCACTTATCATAGCGAGATACTGGTATGTCTTCAATAGTCAGTTTTGATTATTTTTAAGAGGTCAGTTATTTCCTGTAAAAAAAGGTACAGTCCCCAATATCCCACCGGATATCAGCTTCTGTACCTTTTCCACCAGCAGACATGTCATCTCCTGGAGCATCCACGCATACTATTCAACAGTATTCTTCCGAATTCAGGTCTGTTATTCTTCGTAGGACTCTTCATCAATAGTCTCGTCATAAGACTCATCGCCTACTTCATCTGTAGCACTTTCATCTGTTGTCACATTTTCAGAGCCGTCAGCTGAATCACTGGAACCTGAGCTCTCACCATAAAGTTTCTCAAAGAACTTCATGGTATCTTTATACAGGGTATCTTTATCATCAGAAGATACTGCATCTCCAAGAACATCAATATCCTCAGAAGACTCACCATCATCGATCACATCAATGCCGAAAAGTTTCTTCATCTCTTTATCCAGCATATTCAGTTCTGGTGTAATGTATTTCTCAGTTCCATCCTCCTGATAGGAAACAGCACCATTTCCAAGGATACCAAGGTATTTCTGAAGAACTTTGATGGAAAGCTTGTTGGCTGTGTCGGAATCAAGTGTTACAGTAACTGCAGCATCATCTCCCATTACTTCGTAAAGAGCATCCTCATCACCGCTGTACTCTCCCTGACAGAAGGTCTTCGCTTTTTCAAATTTCGCTTTAGCATCATCGCCAAGGAAATCTGTATTCAGCTGGGATATATCTGTGATCTCTTCGGAAGAATCACTGCCATCACCAGTATCTGTTCCGCCAACTTCACTGATGTCACCGTCAGCTGACTCATCTGCAGCTCCAGTCTCCTCAGCAAGTCCCGGATCCTCTGTAGAACTCTCGATAACATTGTCACCAAGAGCACTCTGGTCTACATTATCCACAATACTGTCCTCATCATCTGATGAATCACTGCTCTCCTCTGCCTTTCCTGTTACATTGTCATTTACACGCTCCAGAGTTTCCTGCATCTCAGAGTAATCATAGTCCTGCTGGGAAATCTGCTGAAGCAGGTTTACGATGGTATTAATCTCATCATCTGTAAGAGTTACATTGTTATTATTGGAGATATTTACGACAATATTGTAGATATCATCTGCATTCTGAACATTGTCTGCAATAACCTGCATTTTCGCCTGGTTAATAACAGTGGTAGCGTCATTCTGTCCTACAGAATCAGCAAGATTACCTGTAACTACCATCTCCTCAGTAGCAAGCTCCTTCTTGGTCTCGTCAAGCTTCTGTCCACTGGCAGTCTCATATGCCATCTGGATACCAGTCAGTGCTCCTGTACCGGATACCTCGAATGGGCATGCAGCAACAACCTCACAGTTGGTAACACCAGATGTGGAAAGGGAACTTGCAATCATATTGCAGGTAACCCAGTTCAAATTGGCGGTACGAACCTTGATGCCACCGGATGTGGTAGGCTTCACATAAGCGCAGCTCACTGTTCTTGTACCAATCTGCTCCAGCGGAACATAGGAACTTAAGTGATCCCTCTCATCCTGATTGGTAACGTAGATAATCTGTACCTGGCTGGAATCTACTTTAAAATATTTCAGCATGGTGTTCTTCTGCTCATCTGAAAGATCTGCGCCAAGTGTAACAACCTTCATAGCATCTGCCATAGCCGGTACTGTGGGAACCATGCTTCCCATAACCATTGATGCGCTGCAGAGTAGCGTAGCTAATA
Source organism: Ruminococcus sp. J1101004sp1_RTP21198st1_B9_RTP21198_201120 (assembly GCF_040924245.1). Taxonomy (NCBI): domain Bacteria; kingdom Bacillati; phylum Bacillota; class Clostridia; order Eubacteriales; family Oscillospiraceae; genus Ruminococcus; species Ruminococcus sp. J1101004sp1_RTP21198st1_B9_RTP21198_201120. The sequence continues at coordinate 92,617 of NZ_JBCOMI010000003.1, forward strand.
ATTTGCCTTTCTTCATAACTTTTCCTCCAACTTTCTGTCTGGGTTATAATCTGATCTTTAATGAAAGCCTCATACTCTGTAACGGCTTCCATGCACTGCACTTCTGTCTTTGCAGTTGTTTCATTTAGTACACTTATTATAACATACTTCTTATAGTTTTTGTAATTTTAATTGTTAATTCTCTCTTTGAACCTGAAAATATGTTTTGGTAAAAAAATTATTATATCAGCAGCTTTTCCAGAGCCTGTTACCGTGCAGGCTGTAAACAGTAATCCAGAACCTCCTGCACGGTCTTAACTGGTGTAATCTCAAGCTTCTCTTTTACCTCATCGGCCACATCATCAAGATCATCCATATTCTCATATGGAATAAACACATGCTTTACGCCAGCTCTTTGGGCAGCCATCAGCTTCTCCGGCAATCCGCCAATAGGCATAACACCGCCGCGAAGGGAAACTTCTCCTGTCATTGCTATTTCTGCTGGTGCAGGCTTTCCTGTCACCAGAGAGGATAATGCAGTTACCAGCGTGATGCCTGCTGATGGGCCATCCTTGGGAACTGCTCCTGCCGGCACATGGATGTGAAGATCATTTTCCTTGAATTTATCTGCAAATTCCGGATAGAGGGACTTCACAAGAGTAATGGCAATCTGGGCGGACTCTTTCATCACATCTCCAAGCTGTCCGGTAATGATCACCTTTCCATCGCCTTTTGTAAAAGAAGTTTCGATAAAAAGGATTTCTCCACCAGCACTGGTCCAGGCAAGACCGGTTACAACTCCAGGCACTGGGTTTTCCAGAATCTTCTCATGATGAATTCCATGTCCCAAAAATTCTGCTACACGCTTCTCACTTACCGTAATGCTCTTCTGCTCACCCTTTACCAGCTTCACAGCTGCATATCTGCATAACACATCCATCTGCTTCTTCAGTCCGCGGACACCAGCCTCCGCTGTATACTCTTCAATAATGCGGCGGATTGCCTCATCTGTCACCTTCAGATTCTGGGCTTTGATTCCCATGCTCTTCATTGCTTTCGGCAAAAGATGACGTCTCGCGATCTGAAACTTCTCTACTGCAGTATATCCAGGAAACTGGATTACTTCCATACGATTGAGCAATGGCTCAGGAATGGTATCGGTGGAATTGGCTGTACACACAAAAAGCACATTGGAAAGATCATAAGGAACATTCATATAATGGTCTGTAAAGCTTCCGTTCTGCTCCGGATCCAGCACTTCCAGAAGAGCACTTGCCGGATCACCGCCGTAATCTTTGGCGAGCTTGTCCACCTCATCCAGTACCATAACCGGATTTGCAGCTCCGCTTCTCTTCATTCCTTCCATAATCCTGCCTGGCATAGCACCTATGTAGGTTCTTCTGTGTCCTCGAATTTCCGCTTCATCACGGATTCCACCAAGACTGATACGCACGTATTTACGGTGAAGCGCACGGGCAATACTCTGTCCGATACTGGTTTTTCCAGTTCCAGGCGCACCTACAAACAATAAAATGGAACCAGACTGTTTCTTATTAAGAGCCATAACAGCAAGCTGCTGGATAATTCGCTCTTTTACTTTTTTCAACCCATAATGGTCTTCATTCAGGATTTCTTCTGCCTCGTTCAAATCAATTTCAGCAGGTTCCTCTGTCTTCCAGGAAAGACTTGTAGCAAAGTCCAGATAATCATACAGCATACCATACTCATGGCTGTCTTTTCCTTCCTGCTTCATGCGGTTCAGCACCTTTTCAGCTTCTTTGCGTGCTTCCTCATTCATGCCGGATTCCTGGATTTTCTTCTGGAAACGGCGCACATCAGAAATATTCTCCGGATGCATTTCGTCCAGCTGCTGCTGAAGAAATTCGATCTGCTTCCGGATAGCGGACTCCCGGTAAACTTTCTCATTGGAGTTCTTCTGCGCAGTCTCAGCTTCCTCACTGACACGGAAAATCTCCATCAGCTCATAGACAGCCTCTTCCATCAGATGCATGCGTTCTTTCCTGGAATCCACCTCGATCATATGGTATTTTTCTTCCCAGGAAAGGCTCATGTAACCAGCCAGGGCACTGACGGCTTCCGGATAGCTTTTCCAATGGTAGATCATGCTGCGTACCCAGACGCCCCACTGAAAGCCTTTTGCAAAATCCATCAGTTCTTTCTTGATCTTATCAAATTTCTCCTTTTCTTCTTCCGGGGAGATATCCTGGATATCCGGAAGATCTACCGCTTCTGCCTGAACCATGCCGTCAGTATATTCTACATGAGTCACCTGCACTCTTTTTCTGGTAGTAATCTTGACGCTGCCTTCCTCGTCTATATTCTCAATGATTCCCATCACGCCCACTGGAAAAATATTTTCCATGGAAATTTCCTCTGGGGCTATTTCTTTCTTCTGTAAAACGAAGAGAATTTCTTCTCCGATATTCTGTTCTTTAATTCTGCCTTCCGGAAACATATCTTTTTTAAAGAAAAATGTAACTTCCGGTAAAAGAAGAAGTTCATAAACTGGTATTGTAATCATACATGTTTCCTCCTTGTATTGTTAGCACTCCTTTAATATGAGTGCCAGATTTATTCTATAGAAAATGGCGAACTCATATGAATTCGCCATCTGAATCTATGATAGTTCATTATAGCACTAAATTAAAATTTTGCAATAAGAATCGAACATTCTTTCTGGAACATGGTAGTTTTTTGAAACATTTATTTCGAAACGGGAGCTAATTTTGCATTCTGATCTGTTCCCCTTTTATGGGCGCATAGGTATAAAGCTTCTCACCTTCCAGGTCCGCCTTGTGCATATCCACAGCACTGATCTGGTGGTTGTCGTAAGTATTATAATAGTAAATTCCCTTATCCGTATTACAGCAGGAAGTATATAGCGTAATCTCATACTTGTCTTCTCCCAGCTTGCAGCAGCCCCTCTGCTGGTCTACGCTGCCAAGAATGTGGAAAAACTGGCTTACACTTTCTTCTTCTGAATCCCCGGACAGAGAATTCATTTTTACAAAGGCCACCCGCACAAATCTTGACTGGGAGGAGAGATCTCCCGGCAGTCCCATGCCACCCATTCCCCGGCTGTACTGATTCAGTTCCAGATTTTCTGAAAAAGTGTTACTGCGGTTTTCCACAGCCAGCTGCATATAATTGTTCAGATTAAACATCTGATAGTTAAAGGGCGGATTGTTTGTGAGGACACCTACTGGATTATCATATATTTTCATTCCCTCTTCCAACGACTCCAGGGTAATACATTCCTCTTTGTCCGCAATAATCCAGTGCAGCTGCGCAACTGGCAGATCAGGAAGAAATGGGGTGTCAATCAGGTTCATATTCTTAAGAAGCTGGCGTGCTTCTTTCACTGTAGCACATTTTCCCAGAATCCATGGGATCAGTTCGAACTGAGTGATATTGTCTTTCCCCTCTACAGGCTTCTTGTAGCTGGCATTTCCAACGAAATTAAGGCCGGCGATTCCAAGACCTTTCTCATTGACCGCATCATAATACAGAGGATAGTTCTCCATAACACATGCCATTCCGATCATGGCATAATGATTTTTCAGCTGACCGCCTTCTCTTAAGTCAAATACATAATTTCTAGGCGTGATCACTACCTGGTCTCCATAGGAAATCTCATAATCCAGAGTTCTTCCAAAATAGAAATCCTTTGTTTTATAGGTTGCTGCTGTACACATATTCTGTTCCTCCATTCATCAGAGACTGTTTAAAAGTCAGTTCTGTATTACTGTTCACTGGTAACGTTCTGTAATCTGCATATTCCAAAAAGTTCCCAAGGCGTTGTATTTTCCAGTCTGTCATGTTATTATTTATAAAAATTGTGCATGAACGGTTCATCATTAGTGTTATATATTGTAGCACAAACTGTGAAAATTTAAACTCTTTTTTCCCGATTTCACACTTTTTTAAGAAAGGAACTTACCATGAATAAATCTATTGCAGTCGCAGGTACCGGATATGTAGGGCTTTCTATTTCTGTACTGCTGGCTCAGCATAATCATGTTGTTGCAGTTGACATAATTCCGGAGAAGATTGCTTTGATAAACCAGAAGAAATCTCCAATCCAAGATGAATATATCGAAAAATACCTGTCGGAAAAGGAACTGGATCTTACGGCCACCTCAGACGGAGAATCCGCCTACGCAGAGGCTGATTTTGTGGTAGTGGCCACCCCCACCAACTATGACAGCAGGAAAAATCATTTCGACACTTCCGCTGTTGAAGCTGTACTAAGCCTGGTCACAAGGGTGAATCCTGCTGCCACAATTGTGATCAAATCTACGATTCCTGTAGGCTACACAGAATCTATCCGAAAGAAGCTTCACAATAACAATATTATTTTCAGCCCGGAATTTCTCCGAGAGTCCAAGGCCCTGTACGACAATCTTTACCCAAGCAGGATCATTGTCTCCTGTGATGAACACACCAGAGAAGCAGCTCATACTTTTGCAGCACTTCTTCAGGAGGGTGCTCTTAAAGAAAATATCGACACCTTGTTCATGGGATATACGGAAGCAGAAGCTGTAAAACTTTTTGCCAACACCTATCTGGCACTTCGTGTTTCCTATTTTAATGAGCTGGATACTTACGCGGAAATGAAGGGGCTGAACACCCGCGATATTATCAATGGAGTCTGTCTGGATCCCCGGATCGGAACTCATTACAATAATCCTTCCTTTGGCTACGGCGGCTACTGCCTGCCTAAGGACACCAAACAGCTTCTTGCCAATTACAACGACGTTCCTCAGAATATGATGTCCGCAATCGTGGAAAGCAACCGTACCCGAAAGGATTTTATTGCTGATCAGGTACTGCAAAAAGCCGGCTATTACAACTACAATGAGAACAACCTTTATCAGTCAAGCCTGGAAAAAGAAGTGGTTATCGGCGTCTACCGCCTCACTATGAAGAGTAATTCCGATAATTTCCGGCAGAGCAGCATTCAGGGCGTTATGAAGCGGATCAAGGCAAAAGGCGCCACTGTCATCATCTATGAGCCCAATTTGGAAAACGGTTCCACATTTTTTGGCAGCAAGGTTGTAAATAATCTGGAAGAATTTAAAGAAAAAAGCCTGTGTATTCTGGCGAACCGTTATGACAAGGTCCTGGACGATGTGAAGGAAAAGGTTTATACAAGGGATCTGTTTTCCAGGGATTAAGAAACTAAAGCGTGTCTGAAAAAGACTTTCTGCAAGATGTACATCACAATTTGTGGGAGATTTTGCCCGGATGCGGGCGCCGTAACGGGCTGCGTAGGTCGAATTCGAGCAAAATATACCGCAATCTGCACCATACAAAAACAGGCAGGAAACATAGCGAGCAAGAGAGCAGATAGCTCCGTTTAATCACTGTGTTTCCTGCCTGTTGTCTATGCGATCTGGTTTCTTATTCACTATCCTGGCAGCTGCTCTCTTTCAATTACCGGATGACTTTATCCTGAAATAGCGATTATAAGCATCCAGCACATCCTTACGTCCTCTCACGCGAATGGGAACCCGTTCTCCATTTCGGAGTAAAAACTCCTCTTCTACATCTGTAATGTGATCCATGTTTACCAGAAAGCTTTGGTGGCAACGTAAAAAGCGGGGATCCTCTATCTTTTTCTCAAGATTTCCAAGTTTTTCCGCAGTCTCAAGCACTGAACCATCCAGCATATGTAAGGTTACTGTATGGCGGTCACTTTCCAGGTATAAAATTTCATCCACGAAAGGATAACGATACTGTCTTCTGCATTTCACGGAAATCCGCCTGCGGAGCTCAGACTTCAGCAGTCTGTTTAAAATTGCTGTGGTCTGCTTCTCTTCTGCAGGTTTCAGAAGATAGCCGGATGCTTCTACCTCATAACTTTCAAGAGCAAAATCAGGTGAAGCAGTCAGAAATACAATAGGCGCTTTTACTCCCAGGTCACGCAGCTTCCGTGCTGTGTCCATTCCATTCAGATCGCCCATATAAATATCAAGAAAAATCAGATCTGGCCATACATAGCCCTCTTCAATGTCTGCAAGGAGGCTCTCTCCAGATTCATATTCCTGGATCTGCGCCTCCCCGCCATTTGTCTGAAAGTACACCATCAACTGACGCTTCAGCACAAAACGCTCAACTTCCACGTCGTCACATATGGCAATTCTGTTTACCAAAGCTCTCCCAAAGCCTCCTTGTACTTGACTAGTTTATTATAACACAACGTTCCCTTTCGGGGAGAAATCTGCATAATCGTCACGTTTCAGAGCATAATCCTCAATTACCTGCACTCCCCGATTTGTGGGATCTTTCAAGCCTTGCAAAGATCCTTCACAACCTCTCCGGCAATGATCAGTCCTGCAACAGACGGCACAAATGCAACACTTCCCGGAATGTCACGACGCTCTGTACATTTGTGCTTGGCACCTGGCGGGCAGATACAGTTGGTTCTGCAGCTGATGGACATATCCTCTATTGGTCTTGTAGGGATTTCCTCGGAATAAACCACTTTCAGCTTACGGACGCCACGCTTCTTCAGTTCGCGGCGCATAACCTTGGCAAGAGGGCAGACCTTAGTCTTATAAATGTCCGCAACTTTAAACTGGCTTGCATCCAGTTTGTTTCCGGCACCCATAGAACTGATGATCGGAACTCCTTTCTCCTTCGCCTTCATAACCAGGGAGATTTTTGCAGTAACGGTATCTACTGCATCTACAATATAATCATATTCTTCAAATGGAAAATCGTCTGCATTCTCCGGCAGAAAAAAACACTTATGTGTCTCCACCTTCACGTCCGGATTGATTTCCAGCATACGTTCTTTCATAACATCTGTCTTGTATTTTCCTACTGTTTTTCGTGTTGCTATGATCTGGCGGTTCAGATTCGTAAGACATACCTTGTCGTCGTCGATCAGGTCAAAAGCACCTACCCCGCTTCTCACCAATGCCTCACACACATATCCGCCAACACCGCCGATTCCAAATACTGCCACTCTGGCACCGGCAAGCTTCTTCATCCCCTCTTCTCCAAGAAGAAGCTGGGTTCTTGAAAACTGATTTAACATAAACTTTTCTCTCCTCAATTAAAGACAGGCAACAGCCTTTCAAACAGACATTTCTCCTTCAA